>NZ_JBEEQE010000002.1:0-91881 GCF_040137805.1 Pseudarthrobacter sp. B907
GGCCGCCCGCGCGCCGCCGGCCGCGGCGGCGTCGGCGGGGATTTCCGGTGCATCCAGCAGCGCAAAAACCCGTTCGGCGGAGGCGGCGCAGGACTGCATCAGGGTGAGCATGCCGCCGATCTGGCCCATCGGCTGGCTGAAAAGCCGGCTGAACTGGATAAACGCCTGGACGCCGCCGATCGTCATGGTGCCGGTGGCGACCTGGAGGGCGCCGATCACCGCGACCGCGATGTAGTTGAGGTTGGAGACGAAGATCATCAGCGGCTGCACAACGCCGGAGAGGTACTGGGCGCCGGAGGCCGCGCGGAAGAGCCGGTCGTTGGCCTCCCGGAAGGTGGACGCGGCAGCACTCTGCCGGCCGAACGCCTTGATCACCTCATGCCCGGTGAAGAACTCCTCCAGGTGTGAGTGCAGGTCGCCGGTGCTGGCCCACTGCTCGGTGAAATGCGCCTGCGACTTGCGGGCCACGAGCACGGTGATCACGGTGGAGACCGGGACCGAGGCCAAGGCGACGAGGGCCAGCAGCGGGGACAGCCAGAACATCATGGCCAGGGCGCCGGAGAGCATCAGAACCGACATGATGAGCTGGTTGAGCAGCTGATTCAACGCCTGCGAGACGTTGTCGACGTCGTTGGTGGCACGGCTGAGCACGTCGCCACGGTGCTGGTCGTCGAAATGGCTCGAGGGGAGCAGGTGGAGCTTGCGTTCCACGGAGGCGCGGAGGCCGTAGCTGAGCCGCTGCACCGCCGTCGCGGTCAGCGCGCCCTGGATCCAGCTGAACAGCGAGGCGCCGAGGTACATGAGTGCCACGGCGAGCAGCAGCCGTCCGAGTTTCGACTGGTCAAAGGCGCCGCGCACCACACTTTCCACCACGACGTCGGTGGCGTCACCAAGGTATTTGGGCGCGGCCACGTTCAGCGCGGCGAAGCCGCAGGTCGCGGCGATGACGCCGGCCATCCGGAGGCGCACCGGGCGCAGCAGCCCCAGCAGCCTTCCGGCGGCCCGCCATTTGGCGGCGGCCCCGGCGGGAGCGGGGAAGGCGGCGCTCACGCGGTTTCCTCCAGGACCAGCTGGGAGGCCGCGATTTCCTGGTAGGTCGGCGAAGTCGCCATCAGCTCCTTGTGGGTGCCCTGCGCGACCAGCCGGCCGTCCTCCAACACCAGGATCAGCCCCGCGTCCACGATCGTGGAAACGCGTTCGGCCACGACCAGCACCGTGGCGCTACGCAGCAGCGGTTCCAGTGCGGCCCGGAGCCTCTCGTCGGTGCCGTAGTCGAGGGCGGAGAAACTGTCGTCGAAGACGTAGACGGGGGCAGGCCGGAGCAGGGCCCGGGCGATGCACAGGCGCTGGCGCTGGCCGCCGGAGAAGTTGGTGCCGCCCTGGCGGACCGGGGCGTCGAGTCCGCCCGTCAGGTCACGGACAAAGTCCGCGGCCTGGGCGGTTTCCAGTGCCCGCCACAGGTCCTCGTCGCCGGCCTCCGGCCGGCCCATCCGCAGGTTGTCCGCGAGCGTGCCGGAGAACAGGTAGGAGTGCTGGGGCACCATGGCAATCCGGCCGCGCAGCGACGCCAGCGGCAGCGCGCGGGTTTCGCGGCCGCCGATGCTGATGGTTCCTTCCGTCGGGTCGATGAAACGCGGCAGCAGGTTCAGCAGTGTGCTCTTGCCGCTCCCGGTGGCGCCGACGATCGCCGTGGTGGTGCCGGGGCGCGCGGTGAATGTGACCCCGGCCAGGACCGGCGCTTCGGCCCCGGGGTAGGCGAAGGCCACGTCGCGGAACTCCACGGTGCCTTGCGGCACGGGCCCTTCCGGCGCTGCCCCATCCGGGCCCGCGGGCCCAGGTACGGCCGGGCCGTCGATGGACGGCTCGGTGTCCAGGACCGCCTGGATCCGCTCGGCGCAGGCCGCCGCCCGCGGGGCCGTGGTGAAAACGTACATCGCCATCATGATGGCGATCAGGATCTGCAGGATGTACGCGATGAACGCGGTCAGGGCCCCGAGCCGCATCTCGCCGGACTGGATCCGGTGGCCGCCGAACCAGACCACCGCGACCGAGGACAGGTTCACCACCACCATGATCAGCGGATTCATCCGGGCCACCAGCAGCGCGGAGTCGAGATTGTTGCGGGTGAGGTCCTTGTTGGCGGCGTCGAAGCGGTGGATCTCGTGGTCCTGCCGGACGAAGCCGCGGATGACGTTGGCGCCGATGATCTGTTCGCGGAGGACCCGGCTGATCCGGTCGATGAGTGTCTGGCCCTGCCGGTAGAGCGGAATCAGGCGGCGGACGATCAGGAACATGATCACGGCGAGAACCGGGATGACGGCCACAACAATCCCCGTCAGGGGAAGGTCCTGGTCCAGGGCGAGGGCGATGCCGCCGATGAAGCTGGCCGGCGCCGCGACGAGCATGGTGAAGGCGAGGACCGTGAGGTTCTGGATCTGGGTGACGTCGTTGGTGGCCCGGGTGACGAGGCTGGGGGCCCCGAATACCCCGACCTCCTGCGACGAGAGCGTCTGGACCTTGGCGAACAGCTCCTCGCGCAGTTCCCTGCCCACGCGCATGGCGACCACCGCGCCAAGGTAGCCGGCTGCGATCGCTGCGCCCATCTGGAGCGCCGCGACGCCGGCCATCGCTCCGCCCAGCCGCAGGATCACGGGCGTGTTGCCGGCGACGATGCCGTCGTCGATGATGGCCGCGTTCAGTGTGGGAAGCATCAGGTTCGCCGTGGTCTGCACAAGTTGCAGGCAGATGATGGCCAGGACGGTCATCCTGTGGGCGGCGAGCAGCCGCCCGATCAGGTTAAAGAGCACCGAACCTCCATCATCAGAACAGGGCTCGGATCCGGAAAGGACGGCGGCCGCCCCCAGACCGCTGTGTCATTGTATGCCCACTACACACCAGTTGTTGTCACACGGCGTGTCACATCCGTCAAAACGGCAGGATCCCGGGGAACTTCCGGAGACGCGGCGCCCCGAAGCGGTGCGGCGGCGGGGGTTTAGCCACGCTTTTGAGCAACGGCGAAGATCCGCCGGAACGGGAACACCGTTCCATGCGGGCCGGGCGAATAGGCCGCGCGGAGCGCCCGCGCGTACTCCGCTTCGAACCTCGCGGCCTCCGCGGCCGTGAGCGCGGCCAGCACCGGGCGCAGCCCGGTCCCCCGCACCCAGTCGAGCACCGGGTCGGTTCCCGGCAGGAGCTGCAGGTAGGTGGTCTCCCAGGCATCGGCGTCGCAGCCGGCATCGAGCATCAGCTCAAGGTAGTCGGCGGGCCCGGCCACCACGTCCTCGTGTCGCAGCACGCCGGCAAGGCGGGGTGCCCATTCGTCCGTGCCGGCCAGGGCCCGCATCAGGGTGTGCGACGGTGCATGGAAGTTGCCCGGCACTTGCAGGGCGAACCAGGCGCCGGGCCCCAGCGCTGCAAGCCAGCGGCCCAGCAGCTCACGGTGCATGGGAACCCACTGCAAGGTGGCGTTTGTGACGACGACGTCGGTCTCCGGCGCCGGCATCCACCCGGCGATGTCCGTCTGGGCGAAGGTCAGGTTCGCGGCGCCGCCGGAAACGGCGCCGGACTGCGCGAGCATCTCGGCGGAGGAATCCAGCCCCTCCACCGCCGCCCCGGGCCAGCGTGCGGCCAGGGTGGCGGTGAGGTTGCCCGGCCCGCAGCCGAGGTCGACGACGTGCCGCGGCGCCTCCGCGCGGATACGTGCGGTCAGGTCGAAGAACGGCCTGTCCCGGTAGTCGCCGAACTGTACGTACCTGGCTGGATCCCACTTCACGCATTTCCTCCGCTTCACCCTGGAGCTCCCAGGCGAAGCCTAACCCCGCGGCGCCGGCCGGACGGTGCCGCCGGTGCCGCGGGCGGGGTTCACGCCGCGGCCAGCCCCCGGATCCAGGCATCCAGCTCGGCCAGGGTCTGGCCGGTGATGCCGTGGCCGCCGGGGTCGCGGCGGGAGTGCGCGGCGGCCCCGGACTCGGCCTGCAGATACTGCCAGGTGCGCGCCAGCAGCTCCGGCGGTATCACCCGGTCCTGCTCGCCGTGCGCGACGAAGACCGGGACGCCGGCCAGCTGCCCGGCGGTCACGGGCACGCCGGCGTCAAACGGCAGCGTGCCGTACAGGATGGCCGCACCGGCAAATCGTGCCGGGTCCGCGAGCAGGAGGCCGCCGGCAAAGGCCGCGCCGCCGCTGAAGCCGACCAGCACGACCGGCCGGCCGGCGGGCGCCACCGCGTCGAGCCAGGTCCGGAACCAGGACATGGTGCTGTCGAGCGATTCGGCGACGGGACGGCCGATGCCGCGGTTGGCGAACCAGGCATAGCCTCCGCCCTCGGCAATCGGCGCCCGGACCGCGGCGTAGGCCGGGCCGGACGGCAGCCGCTCCGCCAGGCCAAGGATCTCCGTTTCGTTGGAGCCCCGGCCGTGCAGCAGCACCACCAGCGGCGCCGCGGGGTCGGCCGACCCGGCGGTCGCCACTACGGGGTCCGTGAAGGTGGTTTTCATTTAGTTGGTGACCTTCAGTCCGGTGTCCCAGTTGAAGTCGGAGAACTCGGGGTTGGCCTGGAGGGTCATCAGGACGAACTGGAAGCCCTCGAGCTCCCTCGCCCGCTTGAGCGGGCCGACGACGAGCGGGCGCAGCCCGGCGGCCCCGACGAAGCTGCTGACCGCCCCGGTGGCCGCGGCGTCGTCGCCGGCAATAAAGACATCCAGCGGCTGGCCGCCGGACTGGCCCGCAAGCAGGGTTCCGGCGAAGGTCGTGTTGAAAGCCTTGACCACGTGGGCGCCCGCGGGGGCCAGCCGGGCGATTTCCTCGGCGGCGGAGGTGTCCGGACCGACGACCAGGGAGTCGAAGGTCTCGAAGTTCACCGGGTTGGTGATGTCCACGAGGGTCTTTCCGGCCAGGGCCTCGCCGTAGTTGCTGACCACGGATGCGGCGGCGGCGAACGGGACGGCCAGGACGACGATGCCGCCACGCGGCGCGTCGGCGGTGCTGCCGAAGGTGACGCCGGCGCCGAGCTCGGCCGCCAGGGCCTGGGCCTTGGCCGCGTCCTGGCCAAGGATTTCGACGTTCCGGCCGGCGGCCAGGGCAGTGGCCGCGATGCCGCGGGCCATGTTGCCGTTGCCGATGATGGTGATGTCAGTCATGGGGGTCTTCTTTCCAAAGATGCGGGCCAGGAGGTTTTTCATCAGAGTCTGTTCTGCCGGGTGGTGAATGTTTAGTTGAAGCTACAACCAACATACAGTTGGAAACTTGAAAGGTCAAGCAATGCCCCGCGATCGCCGGTGCCCGCTGCCGGCCGCCCGGCGGCCCACTAAGCTGGAAGGCAATGAAACTCGTAGATCAGCTCCCCGCCCCGGCCGCCCGCGTCCCCGGCAGGACCGGCCTCGACCCGGATGAGCTCTACACCCGGTTTGTCGAGTGGACGGAGGGCCGCGGGCTGGCCCTGTACGCCGCGCAGGACGAGGCCGTGATGGAGCTCGCGGCTGGCTCCAACGTCATTCTGGCGACGCCGACCGGGTCGGGTAAGTCGCTGGTGGCCATCGCGGCGCACTTCCAGGCCATGGCCCGCGGCGCCCGGAGCTACTACACCGCCCCGATCAAGGCCCTGGTCTCGGAGAAGTTCTTCGCCCTGTGCGAGATTTTCGGGGCCGAAAACGTCGGCATGATCACCGGCGATTCCGGCGTCAACCAGGACGCACCGATCATCTGCTGCACCGCCGAGATCCTGGCGAACGTCGCCCTGCGCGAGGGCCCGGCCGCGGACCTGGGCACGGTCATCATGGACGAGTTCCACTTCTACTCCGACCCGCAGCGCGGCTGGGCCTGGCAGGTGCCGCTGCTGGAGCTGCCGCAGGCCCAGTTCCTGCTGATGTCCGCCACCCTCGGCGACGTCAGCCGGTTCGAGGAGGGCATCAGCGAGCTCACCGGGCGCCCGACGACGACCGTCAGTTCGGCCGAGCGGCCCATCCCGCTGCACTTCTACTACCAGCAGACCCCCGTGCACGAGACGCTCGAGGAACTGCTGTCCACTAAGCAGGTGCCCGTTTACGTGGTCCACTTCAGCCAGCTTGAGGCGATCGACCGGGCCCAGAACCTGATGAGCATCAACGTCTGCACCCGGGAGGAAAAGGACAAGATCGCCGAGCTGATCGCAGGGTTCCGCTTCGCCGCCGGGTTTGGCAAGACCCTGAACCGGCTGGTCCGGCACGGCATCGGTGTGCACCACGCCGGGATGCTGCCCAAGTACCGCCGGCTCGTCGAGCAGCTGGCCCAGGCCGGCCTGCTCAAGGTCATCTGCGGCACCGACACGCTCGGCGTCGGCATCAACGTCCCCATCCGCACCGTGCTGCTGACGGCGCTCAGCAAATACGACGGCGTCCGCACCCGGCCGCTGAATTCCCGCGAGTTCCACCAGATCGCGGGCCGGGCAGGCCGGGCCGGCTACGATACCGCAGGGACCGTGGTGGTCCAGGCCCCGGAGCACGTGATCGAGAACGTCAAGGCGATGGCCAAGGCCACGGCCAAGTTCGGCGACGACCAGAAGAAGCTGCGCCAGGTGGTCAAGAAGAAGCCGCCGGAGGGCTTTGTCTCCTGGGGCGAGCCGACCTATAAGCGGCTGGTGGATTCCGTCCCGGACCCGCTGGTCTCCAGCTTCACCGTGACGCACGCGATGCTGATGAACCTGATGGAGCGGCCCGGTGACCCGTTCAAGGCCGCGCGCCGGCTGCTGACCGAGAACCACGAGCCCCGCGCCGCGCAGTTGCGGCTGATGAAAAAGGCCCTGGGCATCTACCGCGAACTGCTCGCCGCCGGCGTCGTCGAGCGCATCCCGCCCGCGGAGCAGGGCCCGGACGGCCGCAGCGTCCGGCTCACCGTCCACCTGCAGGCGAACTTCGCCCTGAACCAGCCGCTCTCCCCCTTCGCCCTGGCTGCCCTGGAACTGCTGGATCCGGAGTCGCCGTCTTACGCCCTCGACGTCGTCTCGGTGATCGAGTCGACGCTGGAGAAGCCGCGGCAGATCCTCTCCGCTCAGCAGAAGAAGGCCCGCGGGGAAGCGATCGCCGCGATGAAGGCCGACGGCATCGAGTACGACCAGCGGATGGCCATGCTTGAGGAAGTCAGCTACCCGCAGCCGCTCGCGGATATACTCGGCGAGGCATTCGAGGTGTACCGCAGGGCTGCCCCGTGGATCGGCGACTTCGAACTCGCCCCCAAGTCCGTGATCCGGGACATGTACGAACGCGCAATGAACTTCGGCGAATTCGTCCAGTTCTACGGCCTGGCCCGGTCCGAGGGGATTGTGCTGCGTTACCTGGCCGACGGCTTCAAGGCACTCCGCCAGACCGTGCCGCAGGATGCGCTGCGTGAGGACCTTGAGGACCTCATCGCGTGGCTCGGCGAGTTGGTCCGCCAGGTCGACTCGAGCCTGCTGGACGAGTGGGAGGAACTTACCTCCGGTGCCGCCCCGACCCCGCATGATGCCCCGCCGCCCCCGCCGCCGTCGCTGACCTCCAATATCCGTGCCTTCCGGGTCATGGTCCGCAACGAGATGTTCCGGCGGGTGGAGCTGTTCGCCGACGAGGCCGCCGCCGCCCTGGGCGAACTCGACGGCGGCTCCGGCTGGGACGCGGAGCGCTGGGAGGACGCCCTGGACGACTACTTCGAGGAGCACCAGGACATCGGCACCGGCCCGGATGCCCGCGGGCCCGGGCTCCTGATCATCACCGAGGAGCCGGGCACATGGAAGGTCCGGCAGATCTTCGACGACCCGGCCGGCAACCACGACTGGGGCATCTCCGCCGAGGTGGACCTGGCCGCCTCCGACGAAACCGGCACCGCCGTCGTGCGCGTGACCGACGTGAACCGCCTGTAGCCGCTAGTAAACTGGCGACCATGAGTGTAATCCGCCCGGCCACGCCCCACGACGTCCCCGCCATCCTGCAGATGATCCACGACCTGGCCATCTACGAGAAGGAACCGGACGCCGTTCGGAACACCCCGGAGATGCTCACGGAGGTGCTGTTCGGCGAGAACCCCCGGGTGTACGCGACCATGGCCGGGAACGAGGCCGGGGATGTGCAGGGCTTCGCGCTGTGGTTCCTGAACTACTCCACCTGGGAGGGCGTGCACGGGATCTACCTCGAAGACCTGTACGTGATGCCGGAGGCCCGCGGGGCCGGGCACGGCAAGGCGCTGCTGCATCACCTGGCCGCGACCGCCGTCGACCGCGGCTACGCCCGGGTGGAGTGGAGCGTGCTCGACTGGAACGAACCCTCGATCGCCTTCTACCGGAACCTGGGCGCCGCACCGATGGACGAATGGTCCACATTCCGGCTCACCGGCGAGGCCCTGGCGGCGTTCGGCGGCGACCGGACGGCAGCAGCCCGTGGCTGACACCGCGGCTGACATCGCGGCGACCGAGACGGCCGAGACGGCCCGGGTGCCGCACATCGTCAAAGCCAGGCACGACTACCGCGGCATGCGCACCGCGGAGCACTACTTTGAGGTGCCCCTGGACCACTTCGGCGACGCCGGCGAGACGATTACCGTCTTCGCTCGGGAGTACGTTTCCGCGGACCACAGCGAGGAGGCCGCCGCGGAACTGCCGTGGCTGCTCTACCTGCAGGGAGGCCCGGGCGGCCGCGGGAACCGTTTCCCGGCCCTGGGCGGCTGGAGCAAGGCCGCGGCAAAGGACTTCCGCATCCTGATGTTGGACCAGCGCGGCACCGGCCTCTCCTCCCCCATCGACCGCCGCACCCTTCCCCTGCGCGGCAGCGAACTGGACCAGGCGCAGTACCTGGAGCACTTCCGGGCCGACTCGATCGTGGCCGACGCCGAAGCGATCCGACGGGCCCTCGGGGCCGGGCCCTGGACCATCTACGGGCAGAGCTACGGCGGCTTTTGCGCCCTGAGCTACCTGTCCTTCGCCCCCGAGGGCCTGCGCGAGGCCCTGATCACCGGGGGCCTGCCGCCCCTGGCCGGCCCCGCCGACCGGGTCTACCAGGCCACGTTCGCGCGGGTCGCGGCCCGCAACGCCGAATACTTCGGCTGGTATCCGCAGGACCGGGAGCAGGTGAACCGGATCGCCCGGCACCTGCGCGAGGCGGAGGAAATCCTGCCCGACGGCAGCCGGCTCACCGTCGAACGGTTCCAGATGGTGGGCTCGTACCTCGGCGGCAACACCCGCGTGGACGGGCTGCACCACCTGCTCGAGGACGCGTTTGTCAGCACGCCCGATGGCGAACGCCTCTCCGACGCGTTCCTGGAGCAGGTCCGCGGCCTCGTCTCGCGCGCCGCAAATCCGCTGTACGCGCTGATGCACGAATCGATTTACGGCCAGGGCGAGGCCACGGACTGGGCGGCGCTGCGGGTGCTCCAGGACTTCCCGGAGTTCCGCCCGGACACCGCCGCTCCCCTGCTGACCGGCGAGATGGTCTACCCGTGGTACTTCGAACAGGACCCGGCGCTGCGCCCCCTCCGCGCCGTGGCCCAGCTGCTGGCAGAGAAGGACGACTGGAAGCCGCTCTACGACCCCGAACGGCTCGCACTCAACACGGTTCCGGTGGCGGCGGCCGTGTACAGCGACGACATTTACGTGGACCGGGACCTCTCGCTGGAAACTGCCGCCGCGGTGCGCGGCCTGCAGGTGTGGGAAACGGATGAGTTCCACCACGACGGCATCGCGGACGACGGCGATGCCATCTTCGGCCGGCTGCTCGGCATGGCGCGCGCCGCCCGGGCCTGACCGGCCCGGGGTTCCCGACTTCGGGCCCGTAGCCGGCGGCCGGGTGCGCCCTTAGCCGGCGGCCGGCTCCGGGCTGCGGCGTGACCGGACGGCCGCCGGCAGCGCGACGCCGAAAACCGCGGCCGCCACGGCGGCCGCGAGCAGGTTCAGCCCCTGGTAGCCGATCCCGCTCATCACCAGGCCGGCGAAGCCGGACCCCACGGCCCCGGCCACGCCCATCAGGGTGTCGGACACGCCCTGGACCAGGACCCGGTCCCCGGCCGCGACGCTCTCCGCGAGCAGCGTCGAGCCGGCGATGGTGGCCGCGGACCAGCCAAGTCCCAGCAGCACCAGCCCGGTCGTGACCAGCGCCGGCTGCCCTTGGCCGAAGCCGGCGACGCAGACGGCCAGCAGGATCAGCCCGTGGCCCAGCAGGATCACCGGGAGCCGGCCGACCCGGTCGGTGAGCCAGCCCATCACGGGTGAGAGGGCGTACATCCCGGCGATGTGCAGCGAAATGGTGAAGCCGATGAGCACAAACACGTCAGTGCTGGCGGCGTGCGCGTGCCCGGCGGGGTGCCCGGCCAGCGGGCCCTCGGTGAGCAGCTGCAGGTGCAGCGGCGTCATGGACATCACGGCGGCCATGCAGCCGTGCGCGGCGACGACGGCGAGCAGCGCCAGCCGGGCCCGGGGTGCTGCCCGGACCGCGCGCAGGCCGTTCCGCAGCGCGTGCCTTCCCCGGCTTCCCGTGGTCCCCTTCGCGGGTTCCTCGGCTGCGCCGCGGAGCCGGGCGGCCAGCAGCAGCGGATCGGGGCGGAGCCCGATCAGCAGCAGCAGCGCGGCGAGGGCCAGTCCCGCCGTGGAGAACACGAAAGGCCCGGAGATCGGCGGCAGGCCCAGTGCCTGCCCCACGAGTGCACCGGGCTGGATCAGGTTGGGCCCGGCGACGGCCCCGACCGTCACGGCCCAGACCACGATCGCGAGCGAGCGTCCGCGGTGCTCCGGGTCGGCGAGGTCGACGGCGGCGAAGCGTGCCTGCAGGTTGGCCGCCGTGCCGAGGCCCAACAGGGCGGCGGCCAGCAGCAGGACCGGGAAGGCGCCGGTCACGGTGGCCAGGATGACCAGCAGGGCGCCGGTCATTGCGGCGAGCAGCCCGGTCACGAGGGCAGCCCGGCGCCCGCGCCGGCCGGCCAGCCCGGCCAGCGGCAGGGCGGTCAGCGCTGCCGCCAGCGTCATGGTGGTGGTGACCGAACCGGCCCAGGCGTTGGAGCCGGCGAGCTGGACGGCCAGCAGCGAGCCGACGGACAGGCTGGCCCCGTTGCCCACCCCGCTGAGGAGCTGGGCGGCGCTGAGCACAACAACGGTACGGCGCTGCACCCGTTGCGGGTGCAGCGCCGTACCGGCCGCTGTTGCGGCATCAAAGATTTTCACGCTCCGAGCTTAGCCGGTGGCCGGGCCGCGGGGTGGCCCGGCCAACCGCGCTGCGGGGCTTCCGCTGCCGGACCGGGCCGCCGGCTACTCGGCGTCGGTGAGGCTCTTGCGGGAGTCCTCTTCGAGCCGGGCGTCCAGCTTCGCCTTGGAGGCCTTGGAGCTGACCAGGCTCGCGACGACCGCGATGATGATGGTGCCGATGATCACGCCGAGTGAGACGTACGTGGGGATCTCCGGGGCCCATTCGATGTGCTTGCCGCCGTTGATGAAGGGCAGTTCGTTGACGTGCATGGCGTGCAGCACCAGCTTGACGCCGATGAACGCGAGGATGACGGAGAGCGCGTGCTTGAGGTAGATCAGCCGGTTCATCAGTCCGCCGAGCAGGAAGTACAGCTGGCGCAGGCCCATCAGCGCGAAAATGTTCGCTGTGAAGACGATGAACGCGCTCTGCGTCAGGCCGAAGATCGCGGGAATGGAGTCTACCGCGAAGAGCAGGTCGGTCATGCCGATGGTCACGAAGACGATCAGCATGGGGGTGAAGACCTTCTTGCCGTCGACCTCGGTGCGGAGCTTGCCGCCGTCGAACTTCTCCGACATCGGCAGGATCTTACGGATCCGGGCGATCAGCGGGTTTTCCTTGTCTTCCTCGTCCTCGCCCTCGTCCTGGGCCTGCTTCCAGGCGGTCCAGAGGAGGAACGCGCCGAAGATGTAGAAGACCCAGCTGAACTGTTCGATCACGATCGCGCCGAGCAGGATGAAGATGCCGCGCAGCACCAGGGCGATGATGATGCCCACCATCAGCACTTCCTGCTGGTACTTACGGGGTACCGAGAAGCGGGCCATGATGATGATGAAAACGAACAGGTTGTCGATGCTGAGGCTGTACTCCGTCACCCAGCCGGCGAGGAACTGGCCACCGTATTCCGGGCCGGTGAACATGAACATGGCACCGGCGAAGACGAGCGCCAGCGCGATGTAGAAGGAGACCCAGAGGCCGGCTTCCTTCATCGAGGGCTCATGCGGCCGCTTCAGCACCAGCAGCAGGTCGATGGCGAGGATGATGCCGAGAACGACGAAGGAGCCGATCTCGAACCAGAGGGGAAGTTCGGGCACGTAGATACCTTTCGCAGGGTACAACTAAGCGGTGTAAGTCTCTCCGGCCAAGCCGCCGCTCCCCGGGCCATAAACCTCGGGTGCTGCTTCGCTGCCCGCTACGCCCGGCATGGCATCTGTGCCCTGCGTGTTGACGATCGTAGCGCTTGGGATACTCCCCTACGTTGGATCTACTTTACCTTAGGCGTGCCCGGCCGACTGCATCTGCCGCAGTTCCTTCTTGAGCTCGCCCACCTCATCGCGGAGCCGGGCCGCCAGCTCGAACTGCAGTTCGCCGGCGGCGGCGTGCATCTGCTCGGTTAGTTGCTCGATCAGGCCAACGAGGTCCTCGGCCGGTGCCGCGGCGAGGCCGTCGGCCCGGACCTTGGAGCCGCCCTTGCCCTTCCCGCGGGTCTTGCCGGCGCTGGCCAGCAGCTCGCGGGTGTCGGCGTCTTCCTTGGCGAGCTGGTCGGTGATGTCCGCGATTTTCTTTCGCAGCGGCTGGGGGTCGATCCCCTTCTCCGTGTTGTAGGCCACCTGGATGGCGCGGCGCCGGTTCGTTTCGTCGATGGCATGGGCCATCGAGTCGGTGATTTTGTCCGCGTACATGTGCACCTGGCCGGACACGTTTCGGGCGGCACGGCCGATCGTCTGGATCAGCGAGGTCGAGGAGCGCAGGAAGCCTTCCTTGTCCGCGTCCAGGATGCTCACGAGGGACACCTCCGGGAGGTCGAGGCCTTCGCGGAGCAGGTTGATGCCGACCAGCACGTCGAAGACGCCCATCCGCAGTTCGCGGAGCAGTTCCACACGGCGCAGGGTGTCGACGTCGGAGTGCAGGTATTCGACCTTCACGCCGTGCCCCAGCAGGTAGTCGGTGAGGTCTTCGGCCATCCGCTTGGTCAGCGTGGTGACGAGGACACGCTCGTTCTTCGCGGTGCGCGTGCGGATTTCGCCCAGCAGGTCATCGATCTGGCCCTTGGTGGGCTTGACGATCACCTCGGGGTCGATCAGGCCGGTGGGCCGGATGATCTGCTGAACAAAGCCGTCTGCCTTGCCGAGCTCGAACTTGCCGGGGGTCGCGGACAGGTAGACGGTCTGGCCCACGCGCTCCTGGAATTCGTCCCACTTGAGCGGGCGGTTGTCCATCGCCGAGGGCAGCCGGAAGCCGTGGTCCACGAGGTTCCGCTTGCGGGACATGTCGCCCTCATACATGGCGCCAATCTGCGGCACGGTGACGTGGGATTCGTCGATCACCAGCAGGAAGTCGTCCGGGAAGTAGTCGATCAGGCAGTGCGGCGCGGTCCCGCGGGCGCGGCCGTCGATGTGCGAGGAGTAGTTCTCGATGCCGTTGCAGAATCCCATCTGCTGCATCATTTCCAGGTCGTAGGTGGTTCGCATCCGCAGCCGCTGCGCCTCCACGAGTTTGTTCTGGCTCTCCAGCACCTTGAGACGGTCGGCAAGCTCGTCCTCGATCCGCTTGATCGCGCGGGCCATCCGCTCCGGGCCCGCCACGTAATGCGAGGCCGGGAAGACGTACATTTCGTTCTCTTCCCGGAGCACCTCGCCGGTCAACGGGTGCAGGGTGTAGATGTTCTCGATCTCGTCGCCGAAGAACTCGATCCGGATGGCGAGTTCCTCGTACATCGGAATGATTTCCACGGTGTCGCCGCGGACCCGGAACGTGCCGCGGTGGAAGTCCATGTCGTTGCGGGCGTACTGCATGGAGACGAACTTCCGGAGCAGGTCGTCGCGGTTCATTTCGGCGCCCTTGCGCAGCGTCACCATGCCGGCGATGTATTCTTCCGGCGTGCCGAGGCCGTAGATGCAGGAGACGGTGGCCACCACAATCACGTCGCGCCTGGTCAGCAGCGCGTTGGTGGCGGAGTGCCGGAGCCGTTCGACTTCCTCGTTGACCGAGGAGTCCTTCTCGATGAAGGTGTCCGTCTGGGCCACGTAGGCCTCGGGCTGGTAGTAGTCGTAGTAGGAGACGAAGTATTCCACCGCGTTGTTAGGCAGCAGCTCGCGGAATTCGTTGGCGAGCTGCGCGGCGAGCGTCTTGTTCTGCACCATCACCAGGGTGGGCCGCTGGACCTGCTCGATCAGCCACGCCGTCGTCGCGCTCTTACCGGTGCCGGTGGCGCCGAGCAGCACCACGTCCTTCTCGCCGTTCTTGATGCGCTCGGTCAGTTCCGCGATCGCGGCCGGCTGGTCTCCCGCGGGCTGGAACTCGCTGATGACCTCGAAGGGCGCCACAACACGGTTGATTTCCTGGGCAAGGCTCATGTACCTAATCTACCGCCGCCCTCCGACAGCGTGCCCGGATTCAGCTTTGGGCGGTACCCGGGTCCCCGGCGGCGTACGACGGCGGCAGCCAGCCGGTGCGGCGGGCCCAGTCCTCCATCCGCGGAGCGGCGTAGTGCGTGAACCAGTCCTCCTTGTCCGCGGCGTAGCCGGCGGTGGACTTGTCCACGCCGTGCCGCCGGGCCGCACGCCGCTTTTCCGCGACGTAGTCCGCGCGGGCGGCCGCGTCGTCGCGCAGCCAGTCCCGGAAGCACAGCGCATAACGCCAGCCCGGCGAGCCGGCGGCCCGGACGTGGAGGTTGACGGGCCGGCCGGGGTCCGCGTTGCCGTGCACCCGTTTGTCCCAGGCTGACGGGTCGGGGTGTGCCGGCTTGGGGTTGTCAGCCCCGATGCCCGGCCAGCGCGGGAACCCCGCCGCGGCCAGCAGGGGCTCAAGACGGTCCGCCGTCGCCAGGTCCGGGACGGTGAGCTGGAGGTCCAGCACGTCCTTCGCATCCAGCCCCGGGACGGCCGTGGACCCGATGTGGTCCACGGCCAGGATGTCCTCCGGCGCCACCGCCCGCAGCCGGCCGATCAGCCGGGAGGCCTGCGCCGGCCAGTCCGGGTTGGCGGGGCTGAGCACGGGACCGCCGGTGCGCGCGGCCATCCGGCCGCGGGCCAGGTTCTCCGCGAAAGGCTCCAGCCGGTGCCGCCACAGCCGGTCCACCGCGTCGCGCAGTTCGTCCTTGGTCCCGGAATTGTCCAGCACGACGTCGGCGGCCGCCAGCCGGTCCTCCCGCGTGGCTTGGGCCGCCATCCGGGAGCGGGCGTCCTCGACGGTCATTTTCCGGTGCTCCACCATCCGCCGCACCCGGACATCATCCGGGGCGTCCACCACCAGCACAAGGTGGAAGTTGGCGCCCTGTCCTGTCTCGACCAGGAGGGGGATGTCCTGGACCAGGACGGCGCCTTTCGGGGCGGCGGCCGCGAGGGCGGCGGCACGCTCCCGGACGAGGGGGTGGATGATGCCGTTCAGCACGGCGAGGCGCTCTGGGTCGCCGAAGACGAGGGCACCCAGGCGCGGGCGGTCGAGGGCCCCATCCGGACCCAGGACGGAGGCGCTGAAGGCGTCCACCACCCGGGCCAGTCCGGGCGTGCCCGGCTCCACCACTTCGCGGGCCAGCGCGTCGGCGTCGACCAGTACCGCGCCGAGCTCGCGCAGCCGCGAGGCGACCACTGACTTCCCTGAGGCGATGCCGCCCGTCAAACCGATCTTCAGCACCCCACCAGACTAAACTGAAGCGGTGCCAGATGACGCGGTTTCTCCCAGGGGCGGGGCCACGGCGTACACCACTCTGGCGGCCGGCGACGGGTTCCGGCACGAGCTGGAGATCAAACGCTCCCGGTTCATCACCGTGCTCCGGCGCACCGCCGACGAGGAGGGCGCCCGTGCACTGCTCGGGTCGTTGCGCCGGGAGTTCCACGACGCCCGCCACCACTGCTCGGCCTTTGTGCTCGGCCCGGACCGCTCGGTGCAGCGTTCCAGCGACGACGGCGAACCTTCCGGCACGGCCGGGCTCCCGATGCTGGAGGCGCTGCTGAAGCGCGAAACCGCGCCCGGTGTGGCGGACCTCAGCGACGTGACCGCCGTCGTGGTCCGGTATTTCGGCGGGATCCTGCTGGGTGCGGGAGGCCTGGTCCGGGCCTACTCCGAGTCCGTGTCCTCAGCGCTGGCGCTGGCGCCGCTGGTGCACCGGCAGCGGCTGCGGATCTGCGGCGTGCCGGTGCCGCATGCCGCCGCGGGCAGGCTCGAGAACGACCTGCGCGCGGCGGGCTATGTGATGGCCGGCGCCCGCTATGATGCGCAGACGACGGTTCTTCGGCTGGCGCTCCCGGACGAACCGGCGTCTCTGTCGCAGGCCGCCGACCGCCTCGCGGCGCTCTCGGCCGGAAGCGCCGCCCTGGTGCCCGGAGAAACGGAGTGGATCGATGTCGCCATCAGCTGAGCAGGTGCCCGTGGTGGCGCTGGTGGACGTGACGGATCCGGTGCTGGAGCGCCTGCTGGCGGTCGCCCTGCACGACGCGGACGCGGACGAGGTCACCCCGCCGCTGGGGACCGCCGCGGGCTGGAATACGGAGCGGATCAGCTGGTTCCGGGCCTATCACCACGCCGCGGCGGCCGGCATCGACGGCCCGGCACGGCAGAAGTCCTGGGCCATAACCGCCGACGGCGAACTGGCCGGTTCCATCCGGCTGGCCCGGGTCCCCGCCACCGGCGCGGGACCGTTCACGCGCGACGGCGGGGCGCTGGAGACCGGCATCTGGCTTGGCCGGAGCTTCCGGGGCCGCGGCATCGGCACGGAGGCGTTGCGCCTGGTCAAGGCGGCGGCCGCGGCAGCCGGGGCGGACCTGCTGGAGGCGGAAACGACGGCCGGCAACACCGCCGCGCAGGCCCTGCTCCGATCGTTGGGCGCGGAACTCGCCGCCGACGGCCAACGGGTCAAAGCACGTTTCACCCTGGGCTAGACCGGGGCACGGTTAGGGCGGGGTGCCAGCAGCCCTCCCCCGGCCGATGGACATGCCCATCTCCCGGCTCAGGGAATGAGCAATATGGCACTATGTCCAAGGTTCGGACCCAAGAATGGACATGCCCATCAGTGGTCCTGGTACCCCGCAGAGCATGCCCTCTGCCTACGCCGAGCAACGGGCATGCCCATCTCCCGGCACAAGGACTGAGCATGACGGCACTATGTCCAACGTTCGGACCCAGGAATGGACATGCCCGTTCGTGGTCCTTGCACCCCGTCGGGCATGCCCTTTGCCTGTCCCAAGCAATGGACATGCCCGTCCGTGGACGTTGCACCCCGCCGAGCCTTGGCGAGTACGCCAGGGCTGGCACGGTGCGGAAGTGTCGCCGGGGCGCCCTGCGTGCTTGGATGAGGGGAGGCGGCACTCCCGATCCGCGGAACGGCGGGAAACATGTGATCGGCCGGACGAGGAGAGGTGACGTGGACGACCCCTTCAAGCTCGTGCGTTTCGAGGAAGCCCAGGACGCCGTGGGCACCTATCAGCGGGCACTCTCGGAGCTGCGCGCCGGCGACAAGCGAAGCCACTGGATGTGGTTCATCTTCCCGCAGGTTGCTGGCCTCGGCCTGAGTCCGACCTCGCGGAAGTATGCCCTTTCTTCCTTGGACGAAGCGCGGGCCTACCTCAGCCACCCGCTGTTGGGCGCCCGCCTCCGTGAGTGTTTCCTGGCCGTCCTCGCCGTCGAGGGTCGGAGCGCGGAGCAGATCCTCGGCGGCATCGACGCACGCAAGCTGCATTCGTCGTCGACCCTGTTCCTTCGGGCGGCACCGGAGGATCCGGTGTTCCGGCAGATCCTCGACAAGTATTTCGGCGGGATCCCCGATGGGGCCACGGACCGGCTCCTGGGTGTGGCCACCTAAAAGCGCCGCAAGCCGCCCGTGACGACTCCCCCGCCGCGATTCCCAGCCCCGTACCAGACACAGGTCGCTTATGGACATGTCCAACGCACGCCGCGTGCAGTGGACATATGCGGGTTATGTCCACTGCACGTGCCCGGGAATGGGCATGTCCGTCGCGGAACGTCGGCAAGTCACGCACAGTCGCCCGCAGTCGCCCGCACAGCCACCCGCACCCCGCGCACCCCGGCCACCGCGTTAAACCCAAAGCGGGCCCCTGCACGTGGCAGGGACCCGCTGTGGTTGGCCCGGAGCGACCCGGGCCGGCGGCAATTAGTTGCCGGTCAGCTTTTCGCGCAGAGCCGCGAGAGCCTCGTCCGAAGCAAGGGTACCGGCCCCTGCGTTCGACTCGGCAGCCGGCTCGGAGGAGTAGCTGGTGGTGCCGGAGTCGCTCTCGCCGGACGTTGCAGCTGCAGCGTCGTCGGCAGCGTGCTGGGCAACCTGCTTCTTGTGGGCTTCCCAGCGGGTCTGGGCGTCAGCGTACTGCTGCTCCCAGGCGGCGCGCTGCGTCTCGTAGCCTTCAAGCCACTCGTTGGACTCCGGGTCGAAGCCCTCCGGGTACTTGTAGTTGCCCTCTTCGTCGTACTCTGCGGCCATGCCGTAGAGAGCCGGATCGAATTCGGTGGACTCGGCGTCGACGCCCTCGTTGGCCTGCTTGAGGGACAGCGAGATGCGGCGGCGCTCGAGGTCGATGTCGATGACCTTGACGAACAGCTCGTCGCCAACGGAGACAACCTGCTCGGCCAGTTCAACGTGGCGAACGGCGAGCTCGGAGATGTGGACCAGGCCTTCGATGCCGTCTTCAACGCGAACGAACGCGCCGAACGGAACCAGCTTGGTGACCTTACCCGGAACAACCTGGCCGAGGGCGTGGGTGCGGGCGAAGGTCTGCCACGGATCTTCCTGCGTAGCCTTGAGCGACAGGGAGACGCGCTCGCGGTCCAGGTCGACCTCGAGAACCTCGACGGTGACTTCCTGGCCAACTTCGACAACCTCGGACGGGTGGTCGATGTGCTTCCAGGACAGCTCGGAAACGTGAACCAGGCCGTCTACGCCGCCCAGGTCCACGAAGGCACCGAAGTTGACGATGGAGGAAACGACGCCGGGACGGACCTGGCCCTTTTCCAGCTTGTTGAGGAACGTGGAGCGGACCTCGGACTGGGTCTGCTCGAGCCAGGCACGGCGGGACAGCACAACGTTGTTGCGGTTCTTGTCCAGCTCGATGATCTTGGCTTCGATCTGCTGACCGATGTACGGAGCAAGGTCGCGCACACGGCGCATCTCGACGAGGGATGCGGGCAGGAAGCCGCGCAGGCCGATGTCGAGGATAAGACCACCCTTGACAACCTCGATGACGGTGCCGGTGACGACGCCGTCTTCTTCCTTGACCTTCTCGATGTCGCCCCAGGCACGCTCGTACTGAGCACGCTTCTTGGAGAGGATCAGACGGCCTTCTTTGTCTTCCTTGGTGAGCACCAGGGCCTCGACGAGATCGCCGACGGAGACGACGTCTCCGGGATCAACGTCGTGCTTGATGGACAGCTCGCGGGAGGGGATGACACCTTCGGTCTTGTAACCGATGTCGAGCAGAACTTCGTCGCGGTCGACCTTGACGACGGTACCTTCGACGAGGTCCCCGTCGTTGAAGTACTTGATGGTGGCGTCGACTGCTGCGAGGAAGTCCTCAGCGGTACCGATGTCGTTAATCGCGACTACGGGGGTACCGGGCTTCTCGGTGGAGGTGATGGTCATGTAGTAGGGGCTCCGTTGTGGATAGTTAGTCGGTCAGGCAAACCGTCCCGTCCGCGTCGGCGACACGGATGGGGAGCGCGGCAGATCAAAGGCGATCCGCCGGGTCATCCTGATTTTGTGGATTGAGTGCGCGCACGTAGTACACGCCCGTTTAGTCTAGTCGGTTCCGCCAACGCCGGTCAAAGCGCGACGGCGCCCGCCGGCAGCACCCGACGGGCCGTGCGGGACCGGTTGCCTAGAAGTGCGTCAGGCAGTGCGGCGCGCGTTCGACGGCGAACATCAGCCGGGCGGTCAGCGCGGCTCCGGGGGTGTGCTCGGTGATCCGCCCGGCGGCTTTCAGGGTCACCGGGCAGACCGCGCCCAGGTAAATGGAGCCGAGGTCCGCGACGTCCAGCGAAAGCTCCGGGTCCGCGTCGGCGGCCTCGGTGACCGTCGCCTCTCCCCCGGTGACCTCCACGGCGTACGTACCGGCGGCGAAGCCGAGGCTGTCGGTGACGCGCAGTACGAGGGTGCCGTCGGTGGAGTAACGCCGGGCGCCCAAAACCCTGACCGGGTCCAGAACGCGCAGCCAGAGCATGTCCGCGTGGTCGGACGACTCGATACAGCGGGGATCCTCGAGGGCCCAGGCCAGAGGATTGTCCACCGGCGCTTCCTTCCAGGTGACCCGCCGGATCAGATCCATGCTGCCGAGGAATTGCCACAGTTCCAGGTAGGCCGCGTCGGTGGCGGCCACAAGGTCCACGATCTCCACGGTGGCGGGTTCGGTCTCCCAGCCGGCGAACTTGTAGGAGACGTAACCGTCGACGGTTCCGGACGCGTCGTAGTGCAGGGCGCACCTGATCGCGTTGTCCTCGCCGCCGTCGCGGGCCAGCGTTCCGGAGACCCGCAGCCGGTAGGCTTCCTGCCGCATGATTGAGCCGGGTGTGGCGTCGTGGGTGCGTTCGAACACCGCCGGCGCCAGTTCCAGCAGTTCCTTCCGGTCCGCGAGTTCCACCGAACCACTGGCCTCGTGGCGCAGCCGGAACCGCGGCCCGGTCTCCACCTTGATGTCGCGCTCGAAAGTGGCCACACCGAAGCCGAACCGTCCGTAAATCGACGCCTCCGAGGCCGTGAGGGCAGCGAAGGGGACGCCGTCGGCCTTGGCCGCGGCGAGGTCCTCGGTCATCATCCGCCGCAGTAGTCCCTGCCGGCGGTGCGTTCCGCGCACGGTGACAGCGGTGACCAGCTGGGCCTCAAGCTGCCGCCCGTAACCGATGTTCAAATTCTTGCGCAGGGTGGCGAACGTGGCCACCGGAACGTCGGCGGACACGGCGTGCGGTGCCACAGCATTGGTTTGGTAGACGCCCGTCATTTCACGGTTGTCCACCCGGTACATCGCCATGACCTTGTCGATGAACTCGTCTTTGTGCTGCTCGTCGTAGAACCCGATGCCGACGCCGCGGAGCCAGGACACTCCCCGGGCGTACTCCGACGATTCCTTCCCGGCCGCACGGAACCGCCGGATTTCGTAGTGCTTCGCCACGTGCTTCTCCCCCTGGAATTTACTGCGCCCTAGAAACGAATAATGCTGGGCGGCGGCTGCCCGCCGGTGTTAGTGCCCGGCCTCGTACCAGCTGGTGCCGACGCCGATCTGTACTTCGAGCGGAACTGACAGTTGCGCCGCGGCGCCCATCTGTTCCGTGACCAGCTCCTCGACGGCCTCGCGTTCGCCTTCGGCGACTTCGAGGACCAGTTCATCATGGACCTGCAGCAGCATCCGGGACTTCAGGCCCTGCTCGGCCAGCGCGCCGGAGACACCGAGCATGGCCCGTTTGATGATGTCCGCCGCCGAGCCCTGGATCGGCGAGTTTAACGCTATCCGCTCGGCGTTCTCGCGCAGCTGGCGGTCGGTGCTGGTCAGGTCCGGCAGGTAACGGCGCCGGCCCTCGATGGTGGCGGTGTAGCCGTCGATCCGGGCCTGGTCCACAACGCCGCGGAGGTAGTCGCGGACGGCGCCGAAGCGGTCGAAGTAGTCCTTCATCAGGGTCCGCGCCTCGTCCACGGAAATTTCCAGCTGCTTGGACAGCCCGAACGAGGTCAGGCCGTAAGCGAGGCCGTAGGACATCGCCTTGACCTTGGAGCGCATGGCACTGGTCACCTGGTCGGTGGGCACGTGGAAGATGTTGGAGCCCACGAAGCGGTGCAGGTCCTCGCCGTCCTTGTAGGCCTGGATCAGGCCGGCGTCGCCGGAGAGGTGAGCCATGATGCGCATTTCGATCTGTGAGTAGTCCGCGGAGAGCAGGCATTCGTAGCCCTCGCTGACCACAAAGATGCCCCGGACGCGGCGGCCCTCCTCGCTGCGGATGGGGATGTTCTGCAGGTTCGGGTTGTTGGAGGAGATCCGGCCCGTGGCCGCGACGTTCTGCGCGTAGGTGGTGTGGATGCGCCCGTCCTCTGTGACGGATTTCTTCAGCGACTCCAGCATCTGGCGCAGCTTCGAGGACTCGCGGTGCGCCATCAGCTGGACCAGGAACTCGTGCCCGGTCTTCTCCAGCAGGTTCTTGAGCGAGGCCGCGTCGGTGGTGTAGCCGGACTTGATCTTCTTCGTCTTGGGCAGGCCGAGCTCGTCGAACAGGACGGTCTGGAGCTGTTTCGGCGAGCCAAGGTTGACCTCGTGCCCGATGGCCGCGAACGCCAGCTCCTGGGCGTTGTCGATCACCTTCGCGAGGTCCGAGAGCTGCTCGTCCATGCGGGTCATGTCGATGGCGATGCCCGCGAGTTCCATGTTGGCCAGGACCCGGCTGACCGGCAGCTCCAGGGTGGTCAGCAGGTCCTGGGCCTTCCGCTCCGTGAGTTCCGACTCGAAGTAGTGGCTCAGGGCCCGGACGACGGCGGCCTCGTGGACCAGCGCTCCCGCGGCGGCGGCGTCGTCGCCGTCGAACGCCAGCTCCAGCTGGCCGGCCTTGGCGGCCTCGGTGGATACGGAGATGTTGAGGTGGTGCTGGGCCAGCTCTGCGAGCTCGTAGCTGCGGCGGTCGGGCTGGATCAGGTAGCCGGAGATGGAGGTGTCGTCCGCCACGCCTTCCAGCTCCAGGCCGCGGGCGGTCAGCGCCTTCAGGGCGGCCTTGAACCCGTGCATCACCTTGGCTGCTCCGGCGTCGGCCAGCCAGGCGGCGAGTATGTTTTCGGCTGCGGCGTCCTGGCCGGCCAGGTCAATGTAGGCTGCGGCGTCGTCGCGGACGATCGCCAGGGCGGCGGCATCCTCGCCGATCCGGCCGGGCACCAGGTCGACGGCGAGGGCGGACCGCTTGCCGGCGCCGGCCGCGAGGAAGGCTGCCAGCTCGTCGGCGTCCGCGGGGGTGACGAAGTCCGGGGTGTCGAGGCTTTCACGCTCGGCTTCGGTGACTTCACTGCCGTACAGGGCAAAGAGCCGGGTCCGGATGGTCTTGAACTCGAGGGTGTCGAACAGGTCCTCGAGGGCGGCCTGGTCTGGCCGGGGGTCCGCGAGGTCCTCCAGCGTGACGGGCAGTTCGAGGTCGGTGTGCAGCCGGTTGAGCCGCCGGTTGCGCTTGACCTCCTCGACGTTCTCGCGGAGGGCGTCGCCCACCTTGCCGCCGATCGCGTCGAGGTTCTCGAGGACGCCTTCCAGGCCGCCGTAGAGGTTGATCCATTTGGCCGCGGTTTTGGGGCCGACGCCGGGGACGCCGGGGAGGTTGTCCGCCGTTTCGCCCACCAGGGCGGCGAGGTCCGAGTACTGGGTGGGGCTGACGAAGTACTTCTCCTGGATGGCGTCCGCGTCCATCCGGGGAATGTCGCTGACGCCCTTGCGCGGGTAGAGCACGAACACGTTGTCGGTGATGAGCTGGAAGGCATCGCGGTCGCCCGAGACCAGCAGCACCTCGTAGCCGGCTTGTTCACCCATGGCGGCGAGGGTGGCCAGGATGTCGTCGGCTTCCCAGCCGGGCATCTTGATGGTCTTGATGCCCCACGCGCCCATGACCTTGTCGATCAGGTCGATCTGGCCGCTCATTTCCCGAGGGGTCTCGTTGCGGCCGCCCTTGTAGCCGTCGTACTCGGCCTTGCGGTGCGTGGTGTCGTCGGAAACGTCGAACGCCACGGCCACGTGGGTGGGCTTCTGTTCCTTGATCAGGTTGATCAGCATGGAGGTGAAGCCGTGCACGGCGTTGGTGTGCTGGCCGGTGGCCGTGGAGAACTTGTCCGCGGGCAGGGCGAAGAACGCGCGGAAGGCCATGGAGTGGCCGTCCAGCACTAGCAGGCGGGGCTGGTCCGTGAGCGGAATCACCGGCGCCTCGGTGGCGGAAACAGACGCCGCGGCCCGGCCGGTCTTTCCGGCGGGCTTCGCCGCGTCTGCTGATGCGGGCTCAGCTGCCGGGAGGAGGTCAGTCGCGGAAGGGGAAAGGGCCGGTTTGGTAGTTTCGCTCACAGGTGCCAGCCTAGTTCCCATGATCGACAATTTCACGCCAGCCCCGTTCGCCGCCGAACTGGAAGCCGCCGGGGTTCCCGCGGAACTGCACGACTGGCTGGGCCGGATGGGCGTCGGTGCCCTCGTCGTGAAGATGGGCATCCACTTTGTGGAGCTGAGCCCGGAGCGCACGGTGGCCACTATGCCGGTGGAGGGCAACACGCAGGTGGCCGGGATCCTGCACGGCGGCGCGCACGTGGTGCTCGCCGAAACGCTGGGGTCCTTTGCCGCCGGCATGCACGCCGGCCCGGGCCGGCAGGCGCTGGGGATTGACGTCAGCGCCACGCACCACCGCGCCGTTTCCGCCGGGACCGTGACGGGCACCTGCACCGCCATCCATCTGGGCCGCACCCTGGCCACGCACGAAATTGTCATGACCGACGAACAGGGCCGCCGGCTTTCCACCGCGCGGATCACAAACCTGCTCCGCGATATCGACGGGTAGCCCGCGGGCAAGCCGGCCCGGAGCGCCTGCCCGGAGCGCCGGGGCGCCGGGCGGCGTCGTCAGGGCCGGGGCCCCGGGGCCGGCCCCGTGGTTCAGGTGGTGCCGGGGACGCGGTAGCGGAGTTCGACGATGCCGCGGCCCATGGTCCGCGAGGCAAGCAGCTCCAGCGGCGCCGTCGGCCGGGCCAGCGGCAGCAGCGGCTTCCCGTTGCCCAGCACCACCGGAATGATCGAGACGATCAGCTCCTCCAGCAGGCCGGCGTCGGCGAACTGGGCGGCAAGGACTCCCCCGCCCACCACCCAGACGTTCCGGCCCCTGGCCGCCGCCTTCAGGTCCTCCGCGAATTCGGTCACCGGTCCACGGACAAAGGTGACATCGGCGCCCTGCGGGGCCGCCAGTTCGTGGTGCGTGAACACCCAGCACGGGGTTCCGGGGTAGGGCCAGGTGCCGGCTTCGTGCTTCCGGAGCCACGCGTAGGTCTCGCCGCCCATCGCGATCGCGCCGACGTCGGCCATAAACGCCTCGTAGCTCTCCATGCCGCCGGCGAACCCGTCGAACTGGAGGAGCCAGTCAAGGTTGTCGTCCGCGGTGGCGATGAAGCCGTCCAGCGAGGCCGCTACGAAGTACTGGAAAGTCGGCATGGACCAAGCGTAGCCACTCGCGCAGCCCTTTCCCAGAGCGATAACTGCCGCCCCGCTGCCGGGGACCTACTTGCTGAAGTACGGGATGATCAGGTACAGCCCGAAGAGCACCGCGACGCCGCAGAGGCCGAAGCAGACGTAGGAGAGCGGCCGGACCCAGCCGGGCTGGTTGGTCCGCACGTCACCGGCGATGGCGGTGAGCCGGACGCCCAGGGCGTAGAGGACGACGACGGTCACCGCGGCGACGAGGGTTGCCCCCGCGACGAGGACGAGTTCGAGCCATTTCATTTGCGGCCATCCTTGGAGTTGTTGGTGCGGCTGACCGCCGCGGCCTTCTTCTTGGCGAACCGGATGGCCTGGCCGGCCTCTTCAACCTCGACGGCGTTGTGGTGGCCGACGTGGGATTTCCGGGAGGCCACAAACATGTACACCACTGCGGCGGTCCCGGCGACGGCGGCGATGACAAAGCCGACGGTGCCGGTGTGCACCAGCATCGCAGTCAGGGCGCCGACGATGCCCGCGGCCGGGAGGGTAAAGAGCCAGCCGACGACGATCTTCCGGGCCGTGGTCCAGCGCACGGAGGTGCCGCGCCGGCCCATGCCCGAGCCGATGACCGACCCCGAGGCGACGTGGGTGGTGGACAGGGCGAAGCCCAGGTGGGAGGAGGCCAGGATGGCGGCGGCGGTGCTGGTCTCGGCGGCGAAGCCCTGGGCCGGTTTCACGTCGGTCAGCCCGGTGCCCATGGTCCGGATGATGCGCCAGCCGCCGGAGTAGGTGCCCACGGCGATGGCGAGGGCACAGGCGGCGATGACCCAGAACTGCGGGCCGGTGCCGGGGGCCTGGCTGCCGGCAGAAATCAGGACCAGGGTGATGATGCCCATGGTCTTCTGCGCGTCGTTGGTGCCGTGCGCGAGGGCCACGAGGCTTGAGGTGAAGATCTGCCCGGTGCGGAAACCGCCGCGCTTCTGCGTGAGCTTGCTGCCTGTTTCGGGGTCGTGCCGGGCGGTCAGCGCATAGGCGAGCCGGGTGCAGACGTAGGCCACGGCCGCGGCGATCACGGGCGCGAAGACGGCCGGCAGGAGGACCTTCTGGACCACCGAGGTGAAGTTCACCGAGTGCAGGCCGATACCGGCGATGGCCGCGCCGATCAGGCCGCCGAAGAGTGCGTGCGAGGAACTGGAGGGCAGGCCCTTCAGCCAGGTGATCATGTTCCAAAGGATCGCGCCCATCAGGCCCGCGAAGATGACGTCCGGGGTGATCTGGACACCGTCGGAGCCTTCCCGGATGATGCCGCCGGACACCGTCTTCGCCACTTCGGTGGAGAGGAACGCGCCCACGAGATTCAGCATGGCCGCCAGGGCGACGGCGGTCCTCGGCTTGATCGCACCGGTCGCGATGGGCGTGGCCATCGCGTTGGCGGTGTCGTGAAACCCGTTTGTGAAGTCAAAGAACAGCGCCAGCGTTATCACTAGCGCCACCATTACGGTGATTTCCACCTGTTGCCCAATCTGCAGAGTCGACGGTCAGCAGTTTCAGTCCCCGTGGCGGCCCTGTTGGTCACTGTTCATCTGCTCTTAAGCTGGAATCCCTTGCGCAGTTCACCAAAGCTGTCCTGAAACCCAGTAGATCGTACGTGTCTATGCGTGCTGGGCAAAACAACGCGCCCGTGTGCCGCCGCCGTGGCCCGCCGTGGCCCGCCGTGGCCCGCCGTGGCCTGCCGCGGCTCAGACGGGCGGACGGCTGCGGGTCTGTCCCGCGTCGAGCATGCCGGCGATCTTCCCCTCCAGGGAGGCCAGCGTTGCTTCCGGCAGCACGATCAGGCCGTCCAGCTCCCGTCTGGCCCGCTTGTAGGCTGTCTGCCGTTCAGCCGGGGTGGCGGCCGCATCGGAGGCGATCCGCAGCAGCTTCCGGGCAGTGGCGAGCCGCTCGCGTTCCGGGCCGGTGAAATTGCTGTCCCGAATCCGCCGGGCCTCGCGCTCGGCGACGTCGAAGGCCAGCTCGAAGCTGCCCACCGCTGCCCGGTACTCCGCCAGCCGGGCCGCCGTCGACATGTCGGCGGCGGTGGCGGGCCGGAGTCCGTCGGCTTCGCGTTTGGCCCTCAGGAACGCCACAGTGAGGGGTTCTCGCACGTCGGTCATGACAGGGAAATCAATTAATTTACCGACGTCCAGTTCGTAGTCCAGCCAGCGCCGGTTGACCGCATCGTGGGCGTCCACAAGTGCCTGCACCTGGCTCCTGCCGGCCTGCTCGACTTCGGTCTGGTGGTTCCTGAGCCGGTACAGTTCCACCTTCCGGCGGTGCCGACGTTCGGCGGCCTTGCTCCAGGAACGGGCCCAGCCGCCTAGGAGGCCGCTGATCGGAAACACAAGCCACCAGTAGTGGCCGACGAAATTGAAAAGGGAATCCACGGCAACATCCTCCCACCCGGCAAAGACAGCGGAAAGCCCCCTCCGTGAAGGGGGCTCCGCGGGTAACCGCAGGCGTTGGCGGCTCAGTCCCCGTGCTTGACCTTGTGCACCCGCGTCACCACGGTGGGGCTCGTCACGTTCAGCAGCACGGCGTGGGCCGTGGAGCCAAGCACCAGCCGGGAGAAGCCACCGCGGCCGCGGCTGCCGACCACCAGCAGGCGCGCGTCCCGCGCCAGGTCGGTGAGCGCTTTCGCCGGTTCGGTGTCGGTTTCGAGGCGCTGGTGGATCACCAGGTCCGGGTACTTGTCGCCGAGCCCGGCCACCGATTCGGCGAGGACGATCCGGTCCTCTTCGACGATCGTCTCGGCGAGACCGCTCTCGGGCAGCTGGTGTTCAACCCAGCGGGCCGGGCTGCGGAAGGCCAGGACCACGGTCAGTTCGTCGCCGCCGCGGTCAGCCTCGGCGGCAGCGAACGCGACCGCCTGTAGCGACTCCTCCGATCCGTCCACCCCCACCACTACGCCGTGGCTGCCGGTTCCGGGTGTACTCGGGATGACGGCCACCGGGCTGTCCGAGGCGGTCACGATCTGGAGGGCGCGGTCCGTCATGGGTCCGCCGTCCATCCAGTGTTTATCGTGGGCGCCGACGACAACCATGGAGGCTTCTTTCGAGGCCTCGCGCAGGCCCGAGCCGGGACTTCCGTGCCGCAACTGGACGTCAACGTCGACGTCGGGGGCCTGGCTCTTTGCACTGGTCTTGGCCTTCTCCAGCAGTTCCATCCCGGATTCGCGGATGAGCTCGTGGTACTGGAAGTCCGGGGACATCCAGCGGTCGTCCACGGCGTGGACACACAGGACCGGGAGCTTCTGCGCTGCAGCGCGCTTCAGCGCCCACGTCAACGCGGCCTCACTGCCCGCCGAGCCGTTGATGCCGACGACGATTGGTTTACTCATGCTGAATCCTGCTCTTTTCCATGGCGCGAACGTGTGCGTGACCCCGAGCAGGGGCCCCGGCAGCGCACCGTTCTGTGACCACTGCTGAGACCGAGGCGGGGCCGTTGAAGGCCGCTGCTGTTTGGCATGACTCGCCGGCAGCACCGAGGCTCTGCCGACACTTCAGTGTGCCCCGGGCCCCGGCGGCCGGTTAGGGCCTTAAGCCCCTCACCGGGACGCTCCGGCCGCCGGTAGCGTCCCGGCCAGGATCAGCCGCAACCCCGACCGCAGTGCAGCGGACCAGGACGCCAGGACGGGACACGCCATGGACACGCACAGCCACCGGCAGACGCCGCCCAAGGACTCTGCCTACCCCGGCAGCGGAGCCGGGGGACTGAGCGGCCTGGTCTCCGTTGCTCTGGGCATCGTGGGCGGTGCGTTGGAAGGCGCGCTCAGCGGGCCATGGCCCGCGGCCGGGGACCCCGGCTACGCCGGCTACCTGCTCGCCAACCGCACGACGATCCGGGCCCAGAGTATGCTCTTCGTCTTCAGCTCGGCCGCCCTGCTGTGGTTCCTGGCCTACGTCCGCGGATACCTGCTGCGCACCGAAAAGGCTCCCGGCACACTCTCCGCCCTCACTTTGGGTGCCGGGGTCCTCGCCTGCGGCACGAACATCCTCGGCCAGGCCGCCCAGCTCACCCTCACGCTTCCGGCGGAGTCGCACATTACGCCGGACGTGGCGGGGGCGGTGGCCGACCTTTGCCTGGTGACGCTGAACCTGGCGAATCTGCCCGCCGGAATCATGTTCAGCGCCGTCGCGCTGCTGTCTCTCCGGCTGCGGGCGTATCCGCGGTGGCTCGGGCTCATCGCCGCCGCGGCGTTCACCTCGGTCTTTTCGCTCGTCCCGACGGAAGGCGCACTTGCACCCACGGGCTGGCTTGCCACGGTGCTGCGGCTGGTGCCGCTGCTCTGGTACGTCCCGGCCGCCGTCGTGATGTACCGCAGCCGCGGAATGCCGGAGCGGCTACGGCCGCCCTAGAAGCCGGTCGGTTCGGTCTCGAATTCCGGCTCCACGGCCGGCCCTTCGTGGTGCACCGGGCGCAGCGCCGCGGTCTGTTCCAGCCAGATCAGCGCATCGTAGCGCTCGCCCATCCGGGTCGGGACGTAGTTCCCGTGTTCCCGCTCCGGGTGGTAGACGACGCCGATGGCCCGGTGTCCCAGCCAGCTCGACTGCCACGGGCCGGTCCGGTCGTCGCCGAACTCCAGCACGGCGGGCACGCCGAGGGCCACGTGCAGGAAGTCCTCATGGCTGCCGGGCCGGGCGGCGGGGACGGGCAGGATCCGCTCCGGCGTCCCCCAGGCGTCCGCGGCGATCACCGTGCCGCGGTGGGAGGCGAAGCCCAGCAGCAGGACCCCTTCGGGGGCATGCCGTTCCCGAAGGAGCTGGCCGACGTTGACCAGCCCGTCCTGCGCCATGTCGGTGCCGCGCGCGTCCCCGATGTGGGTGTTGTGCTCCCAGATGATGCCCTTGGACCCAGCGCCCAGGTGGCGGCCCAGCCGGTCGATGGTGTCGGCCATGTGGTGGTCCCGGACATTCCAGGACTGCCGGTCGCCGCGGACCATGATCCGGTAGTAGTGCTCGGCATTGGCGGCCACTTCGGCGTTCTGGACGGCGTCGAAGGCCTCCTCGTCATGATCGCCCGGGCTGAACACCCGGCTCCGGACCTCGCTGAGCAGGGCCACGACGTCGGCTTCGCAGGAGTTTGGCACCAGCCGGGTGCTCCAGGCGTACTGGTGCGGGTCCTCGTGGTGCGGCAGGAAGCACTGCCAGGCGCGCATGGCGGCGGGGACGGCGTCGGGCAGGTGCTCCTGGAGCCAGCCGATAATCTCGCGCAGCGAGTCCCAGAGCGAGTAGACGTCGAGGCCGTAGAAGCCGACCCGTTCCGCCGCGGGCCGGCGGGAATTCCAGCTGCGCAGCCAGTCCAGGAACCCGGCCACTTCCTCGTTGGCCCACATCCAGGTCGGCCAGCGCTGAAATCCGGCGAGGAGCGCATGGACGCCCTGGTCCTGGCCGCTGAGCCCGCGGACCCACTGGTTAATCCGCCAGCAGTCGGGCCAGTCCCCTTCCACACCGATCCAGGTGTAGCCCTGCTCCTCGATCAGCCGGCGGCTGAGCGTGGCCCGCCAGGTGTAGAACTCGTGGGTGCCGTGCGAGGCTTCCCCGATCGCGGTGAAGCGGCACTCCGCGGCGCGCCGGACCAGGCCGTCCAGGTCGCGGTCGCTGCGGAGCTGGCGTGCGAGCGAGTGGATCTCGCCGAGGAGGGACGCCCTGGTGACGGTGCCCGGGTTCACCGCGGATCCCCGATGTCGATGCGTTCCAAGTGCTCCGGAACCCGGGCCCGCCAACCCAGCTCGCGCTTGATCCGGACCCGCAGCGCGTCGGCGGCCTCCGGTTCGCCGTGCGTGATGTAGGTCATCCGGGGTTCCCGCGGCGCCGCCTTCATCCAGCTGATCAGGCCGTCCGTGTCGGCGTGCGCGGACAGGTTCTCCATCTGGATGACTTCGGCCCGGATCCGTACGTCCTCCCCGTAGATCCGCAGCTCCCGTTCCCCGGCGGCCAGCGTGGCACCGCGGGTGCCGCCGGCCTGGTAGCCGCTGAGGATGATTGCGTTCTTGGGGTCGGGGCCGTAGGCGGCGAGGTGGTGCAGGATCCGGCCGCCGGTCAGCATGCCGCTAGCGGAAATGATGATCATCGGCCCGCCGCGCAGGTTTAGCAGCTTGGAGTCGTCCACGCTGCGGGTGAGCTTGGCGATGCTGTACATGTGCTCGTATTCGTCCCTTTTGAGCCGGTGCTCCTCGGGGTGCCGCTGGTACATTCCGGAGGCGTCGATCGCCATCGGGCTGTTCAGGTAGACCGGGATGTCCGGGATCGCGTTCTTGCGGCGGAGCCGGGAGAGGTACAGCATGAGCGTCTCGGCCCGTCCGACGGCGAACGCGGCGAACATCACCACGCCGCCCCGCTTGGCGACCCGCGTGATGATCTCCGCGAGCTGTTGTTCGGGATCCAGCGTGGAGTGCAACCGGTTTCCGTAGGTGGACTCGGTCACGAGGACGTCGACGGCGCCCAGCGGCCGGGGCGGGAACATAAACGGATCATCCGCGCGGCCCAGGTCGCCGGTGAAGTGCACCGACTGGGAGCCGATCCGGACGTGGACCTGCGCCGCGCCGAGGATGTGCCCGGCCGGCACGAACGTCAGTTCCATCCCGCCGCCTAGGTCCAGCGGGTCGTCGAAGTCGCGGATCTGGAAGCTGTCGAGCGATTTCACGGCGTCTGCGGCCGTGTACAGCGGCAGCGCCGGGCTATGCCGGGAGGATCCGCGGTGGGCCGCGTAGCGGGCCTCCTCCTCCTGCAGGTAGCCGCTGTCCGGCAGGATCAGCTTGCATAGGTCCGTGGTGCCGTCGGTGGCGATCACGGGTCCGGTGAAGCCGTCCCGCACCAGCGCCGGGACGTAGCCGGTGTGGTCCAGGTGCGCATGGGTGAGGACGACGGCGTCGATCGAACGCGGCGGAACGGGAAAGGGCATGCGGTTGCGCTCACGGCTGCGTTTGTAGCCCTGGAACAGCCCGCAGTCGACCAGCACCCGGCGTCCGCCGGCTTCAAGCATGTAGCGGGAACCGGTCACAGTGTCGGTGGCACCGAAGAACCGGAGGGTCGGCCGCTCGTGTTTCATGGTGCTTCCGTTCCCGAGTCCGTCAAACCCACCTTCCGCGCAATCCGGCCCCTCCCCTAGGGCCGAAAGTCACGGTCACAGCAGGCACCGGGCACCCGGGCATGCAGGCCGGCGGCGCCCGCACCGGTAGGCTTTTTGGGCAGGCTCTTTGGGCCGGCGTGAGGGCGGGGCGAGAGCCGGACACCGCCATTCCCAATGGCAAGGACTGAGCATGAAGAAGAAACCCACCCGCGGCGCCCCGGTCCCCGGCGTCCCCTGGGCGGACCGGCCGTGGACGAAGCACTACAGCCCGGGAGTCCCCGCCAACCTCAAGTTGCCCGAGGGTTCCCTCGTGGACCTGATTGACTCCTCCGTCCGGCGCTTCGGCGCTAAGACCGCGCTGGAGTTTTTCGGCGCCACCACCAGTTACCGGGAGCTGGGTGCGCAGATCAACCGGGCGGCCGCCGGGCTGAAGAAGCTCGGCGTGAAGGCCGGCGACCGGGTCGCCTTGGTCCTGCCGAACTGCCCGCAGCACGTGGTCGCCTTCCACGCCGCGCTGCGCCTCGGCGCGGTGGTAGTCGAGCACAACCCGCTCTACACGGACCGTGAACTGCGGCACCAGTTCGAGGACCACGGCGCCGCCGTCGCGATCGTCTGGGACACGGCGGTGGAACGGGTGCTGCAGCTACCCGCCGACGTCGGGCTGCAGAGCGTCGTCTCTGTCGAACTGATCCCGGCGATGCCGCTGGGCAAGCGGCTCGCGCTGCGGCTGCCGCTGCCGGCAGCGCGCCGGGCGCGGGCCGCCCTGTCCGCCGGCAAACCGTCCGCCCGTAAGCAGGCAGCCGGCCATGCTGGCGGCGGCGCCCGGCGCCAGGTCCTGCCGTGGCGCGAGCTGCTCGACGCCGGTGAACTGAAGAAGCGGCACCCGCGCCCCGCGCCGGAGGACCTGGCCGTGCTGCAGTACACCTCCGGCACCACCGGGACGCCCAAGGGCGCCATGCTCACGCACGCCAACCTGCAGGCCAACGCCGCCCAGGGCAGGGCCTGGGTGCCGGGCCTCAAGGACGGGCGCGAAACCGTGTACGCGGTGCTGCCCATGTTCCACGCGTACGGGCTGACCCTGTGCATGACCTTCGCCCTAAGTACCGGCGCAAGGCTGGTGCTGTTCCCCAAGTTCGACGTCGACCTGGTCCTGAAGGCGCACCGGAAATCCCCGGCGACCTTCCTGCCCGCGGTGCCTCCGATCTACGACCGGCTCGCGGCCGCGGCGGCCCGGCAGGGCATCAGCCTCAAGGGCATCCGCTACTCCATTTCCGGGGCGATGAACCTGCCGGCTGCGACGGTGGAAACCTGGGAGAAAGCGACCGGCGGCCAGCTTATCGAGGGCTACGGGCTGACCGAGACCTCCCCCATCTCGGTGGGCAACCCGTTCGGGCCGAGCCGTAAGCCCGGCACAGTGGGGGTGCCGTTCCCGCTGACCGACATCCGCGTGGTGGACCCGCAGAACGTCCTGATCGACCGGGGCCCGGGCGAAGCCGGTGAACTGCTCATCCGCGGGCCGCAGGTGTTCGCCGGCTATTGGAAGCGGCCGCAGGAGACCGAGGAGGCGCTGCTGGAGGGCGGCTGGTTCCGCACCGGGGACATCGTCTCGGTCGACAATGATTTCTTCGTCACCATCCGGGACCGGATCAAGGAACTCATCATCTCCGGCGGCTTCAACATCTCCCCCACCGAGGTGGAGGACGTGCTCGCCGAATTCCCCGGCATCGCCGAGGTCTCCGTCGTCGGACTGCCCCGGCCCGGCGGCGGCGAGGACGTGGTGGCCGCCGTCGTACCGGCCCCCGGAGCCACCGTCGACGCCGGTGCCCTCCAGGAATTCGCACGCCGGCAGCTTGCGGCCTACAAGGTGCCGCGGCGCGTGGTGGTCCTGGAGGAGCTGCCGCGCTCGCTGATCGGCAAGGTCCTGCGCCGGGAGATCCAGAAAATGCTGGTGGCCGGCTGACGGGTCGCTGGGAACCCGCCAGCCGGCGGTACCACCATGCTGCCCCTGGACGCGGCGCCCGCTCCTGTAACGCGTCAGGACGCGGGGGCCGGAGGGCGCGAACCCACATCCAGAAGCTGATGGTGTTAACAGAATGCAGGCCGGTCCTTGCGAAAACTTGGACCGGCCTCCCGCTGCCGACGGCGCACAGCGTTCGGAGGGCCCCGCCAGCCGCAGGATCTGCCCAATTGCTTGCGGCGCTCCGGGCAAGCTGATAGGCCTGTAAGGAGCGTGAAGGTAGGGTGCCTAGTGTTGTTATGCCCGCCGCCGGATGCCCGGCGGCGTCTGCAGAAGGGAAGTTGACGTGACTCGTAAGACTCCGCGCATTGAGGAAACCAGCGAAAAGGACCTGGAGGTCGGCAAGGGACCGAAGCACTGGGCTGCCGGTGTCCCGGGCGTTTACCATTCCATGGTCCCGGCCGTGGAGCAGATGGGCCTCAACCGGACCCGCAAGACGGTCATGAAGATGAACCAGAAGGACGGTTTCGACTGCCCCAGCTGCGCCTGGCCGGACCCGCACCACCGGAAGGCCTTCGAGTTCTGCGAGAACGGCGCCAAGGCCGTCACCTGGGAGGCGACGCCAGTGGTGATCCCGACGTCGTTCTGGGCGGAAAACTCTGTCAGCGAGCTGCGCAACCGCTCGGACTACTGGCTGGGCATGCAGGGCCGGCTCACCGAACCGGTCTACAAGGCCGCCGGCGAGGACCACTACAAGCCGATCGGCTGGGACGAAGCAATCCGCATCATCACCGGCAAACTCAAGGGGCTGGACTCCCCCGACGAGGCCGCCTTCTACACCAGCGGGCGGACCTCCAACGAGGCTGCGTTCCTCTACCAGCTCCTGGTCCGCGGCTACGGCACCAACAACCTGCCGGACTGCTCCAACATGTGCCATGAGTCCTCGGGCTGGGCCATGGGGCAGACCATCGGCATCGGCAAGGCCACGGTCAACTTCGACGACTACGCCGACGCCGACCTGATCATCATCATGGGCCAGAACCCTGGCACCAACCATCCGCGCATGCTCACCGAGCTCGAGAATTGCAAGCACAACGGCGGCGAAATTGTCGCCGTCAACCCGCTGCCCGAGTCCGGCCTGCACCGTTACAAGAACCCGCAGAAGGTCAAGGGCATCATCGGCCGCGGTACCTCCATCGCGGACCAGTTCCTGCACATTCGCATCGGCGGGGACATGGCCCTGCTCCAGGCGGTCTCCAAGCGTGTGCTCGACGCCGAGGCGAAGAACCCCGGCACCGTCCTGGACCAGGCCTTCCTGGCCGAACACTGCGAGGGCCTCGAGGAACTCAAGGAACACCTGGCCCTGCTGGACGAACAGGCCGTGCTGGACGCGACCGGGCTGCGCACCGAGGAAATCGACGAGTTGGCCGCCCGCTACCTGAAGGCCGAAAAGGTCATCATCACCTGGGCCATGGGGATCACGCAGCAGAAGAAGGGCGTGGCAACCATCAAAGAGATCATCAACCTGCTCCTGCTGCGAGGCAACATGGGCAAGCCCGGCGCCGGCGCCTCGCCGATCCGCGGGCACAGCAACGTGCAGGGCGACCGGACGATGGGCATCTGGGAACAAATGCCGCAGTCCTTTATGGAAGCCCTGGGCGAGGAGTTCGGCTTCGAACCGCCCCGCGAGCACGGCGTGGACGCAGTGGAAACCATCAACAAGATGCAAGAGGGCGAAATCAAAGTCTTCATGGCCATGGGCGGCAACTTCGTCGGCGCCATCTCGGACACCAACGCCGCTGAGGCCGCGGTGGCCGGGACGGAAATGTCGATCCAGGTCTCCACCAAGCTCAACCGCTCGCATGTGGTGACCGGAGCCGAAGCCCTGATCCTGCCCACCATGGGCCGGAGCGAGATCGACATCCAGGAGTCCGGCGAGCAGTTCGTCTCGGTGGAGGACACCGTCTGCGCGGTGCACCCGTCCTGGGGCAGCGTGGAACCGGTTTCGCACCACCTGCTCTCCGAACCGGCCATCCTGAGCCGCCTCGGCAAGGCTCTGGTCGGCGACAAGATCAGGGCCGACTGGGACGGTTACGAGAAGAACTACGACCTGATCCGGGACCACATCTCGCGGGTGGTGGGCGGCTGCGAGGACTACAACGAGCGGATCCGCCAGGAAGGCGGCTTCATCCTCGCCAACGGCCCCCGCGACTCGCGCACCTTCCCGACGCCGACCGGCAAGGCCGTCCTCACCGTGAACGAACTCGAACACGTGGAGCGGCCCGCGGGCACGCTGATCCTGCAGACCATGCGTTCGCACGACCAGTTCAACACCACCATCTACGGCCACAACGACCGCTACCGGGGCATCAAAAAGGGCCGCCACGTGGTGTTCGTGAACCCGGACGACATCAGCGAACTGGGCCTCTCGGACGGGCTCTACGTAGACATCCACGGCGAATACCAGGACGGCGTCGAGCGTGTGCTGCGCAAGTTCCGGGTGGTCTCCTACCCCACGGCTCCGGGCTGCGCCGCAGCGTACTACCCGGAGGCCAACGTGCTGGTGCCGCTCAATCACACGGCCGAAGGCAGCAACACGCCGGTCTCGAAGGCGGTCATCGTCCGGCTCGAACCGAGCCTGGACCAGACGCCGGACAGCCCGGCCCGGCTGCACGCAGCCCCGGGGGTCACGACGCCGGCCTAGGCCGCCGCCGCGGGGCATGTGCCGTGGGCCCGGCGCCTCTGGACATGCCCAACCCCGGTTACGGCCACTGGACATAATGCCAATATGTCCGTTCTTGGCGTCACGCGAAGGGCAAGTCCCTTAGGCCCGGCGCCAGGGACCACGGCATATGTGCTGCCGCGCGCCAGCGGACATGCCCAATCCGTGCCGCAGCCACTGGACATGCCCAGTCCCGGCTGCGGCCATTGGACATAATGCCTATATGTCCATCCTTGGCCGTGGACTGGTCACCGCCAAGGAAGGGCATGTCCATTGGGAGGGCTCACGCTTCGGAGGACATGCCCAATCCCGGCCGCGGCCACTGGACATAATGCCTGAATGTCCATCCTTCGCCGCCAAGGGACGGCATGTCCATCGGGAGCGCTCACGCTTCGGAGGACATGCCCAATCCTGGCTGCGGCCACTGGACATAATGCCTATATGTCCATCGTTGGCCGCCAAGGATGGGCATGTCCCCCGGAGGTGGGTTGGCGGCACAGGGTGCCAGGATGCTATTGGGCGCGCTTGGCCCAGCCCTTCTCGTCCGGGCCGCCCGACTCCCCGTGTTCGCACAGTTCGATGACCTTGTTGGAGGCGGCGTGCACGGCTTCCTGGGTGTTCTTGCGCCCGTTGGTGGACGCCGTCCCCGCGGCATAGCCCACGATGAACGCACTGATGGCATCCGCGTGCGGCCCCACGGCCTTTAGTGACTCGTCCGCGACCTGGACGATCTTCTCGTGGTCGACTTCCAGGTCCAGGATCTGCAGGGCCTGGATCAGGCGGGCGCTCCAGTGCCGCAGCGAGCTGTCTTCATCTCGGGGCAAAGTCATGTGCTACTCCTCTTCGTCGGTACAAACGTCGATCGGCTGTCCCTCAAGGGGTAGCACCGAATCCGGCCAATGTGCAACGCGACACAGGCAACGCCGGCCCCGGTGTGCCGGCCGTTAGCTCCACAACGCGACGTGAAACTTGGAACCGCGCCGCTCCAGGCCGCGGGAACCGCCGCGGGCGACCATGGCCGCCGTCGCGTCCGCGGTGCGGACAAAGCGCTGCAGGGTTTTCGCCATGGTGGTGGTGCGGTGCTGATCCAGCGTGCTGGCCCACCACAGGCCCGGAACGGGGGTGCCGGCGACGGGCAGGCGCAGCAGGGCGCCGCTGCGGACCTCGGCCTGGACGATGTGCCCGACGGCAAGCATGGTCCCCTCCCCTGCCCGCACGGCAGCCAGGGCGTCGGTCTCGCTGCTGAGCCTGATGATCTCCGGCACGACGCCGAGGCCCGCGAGCCAGCGCCCCTCCTCCGAGCTGTCCAGGATGCCCGCGGGGCCGGCGAACCACGGCCGCCCGAGCAGCCGCTCCACGCCGAGCGGGCCGCGCACCCGGCCCAGCGGGTCGGAGCCGGCCGCGACGAAGACCCGCTGGTAGCGCAGGAAGGGGACGGACTCAAGGCCAGGGTCGGCGGCCGTGGTGCCGGCGGGGGCCGGCGGCCGGGCACCAAGGGCGATGTCATAGGCGCGCTCCAGCAGCAGACCGGCGAGGTCCTCCGCAGCCACGGCGACCACGTCCACGGAAGCGCCGGGGACGCGTTTGGTGAACAGGTCCAGCAGCCGGCCCGCCGCGTGCTCGGCGAAGGGTGCGGTGGCGGCGATTTTCAGCCGCCCGGCGTCGTTCTTGGCGTTGGCGACCTCCCAGCGGGCCTGGTCCGCGAGCCCGACGATGTCCTGCGCGTAGTCCGCGAGTGCCCGTCCGCCGGGGGTCAGGGTGATCCCGCCCGCGGCCCGAACAAACAAGGGATCGCCGAGATCCTGCCGGAGCGCGGCCAGGGCCGCGGAAACCGCGGGTTCGCTGACGCCCAGGGCCGTGGCCGCGGCGTGCAGGGAGCCCAGCCGCGCCACCAGCGCGAACGTCCGCAGCTGGCTCAACGTCATCGACACGGCTTCATAACCTTTCGCTTATGTCGATATTGACACCCCTCTCGGGGCGGGGCAACACTTGCCTTAAACCGGCGCCGTGCGACGTTGCCTGCGCCCCGGAGTGAGGTGGGACTATGCAGATTCCGGCTCCATTCGACTATGTTCGCGCCACCACCGTGGAGAACGCGCTCGAGCTCCTGGCACGCCACGGCCCCGAGTCTCGGATCATCGCCGGCGGCCACAGCCTGCTTCCGATGATGAAGCTCCGCCTCGCCCGGCCCGAATGGCTGATCGACATCAACGACCTCTTTGAACTGGACTTCATCCTGCAAGGCGGCGGGGAACTGCGCGTCGGCGCCCTCACCCGGCACAGCACGCTGCTGGAATCGGAGGAGATCGCCCGGCTGTTCCCGATTGTCCGGGACGCCGAACGCGTCATCGCCGACCCTGTGGTGCGCAACCGCGGCACGATCGGCGGCTCGCTCTGCCAGGCTGACCCGGCCGAGGACCTCTCCACGGTCTGCGACGTCCTCGGCGCCGTAGCGGTGGTCCGCGGCCCCGGCGGCGAGCGCATCCTGTCGATGCGGGACTTCCACCGCGGCCCGTACCAGACCGCCGTCGGGGCGGACGAGCTGCTGTCCGAAGTCCGGTTCCCGGTCCGGCCCCGTTCCTCCAGCGCCTACGAGAAGGTGGAGCGGCGCGTGGGCGACTGGGCGGTCGGGGCTGCCGGCGCGGCCGTGACCCTCGCGGAGGACGGCAGTATCGCCGAGGCCGCCGTCGGGCTGACGGCGCTGGGCCTGGACCACACCGTCGAGGCGGCCGCCGAGCGGCTGCGGGGCAAGCAACCGTCCGAGGAGCTGTACGCCGAGGCCGGCGCTCTGGCGGCCGAGGCCTGCGACCCGGTGGCGGACCAGCGCGGGCCAGTCGACTACAAGCGGCACCTGGCCGACGAACTCACCCGGCGGGTCCTGCGGCGGGCCTGCGCCCGCGCCACCGGGACGGCCGAACAGACTCAGGAAGGCTGAAGCACATGCAGATCAGCATGACCGTGAACGGCAACGAAGTGACGTCCGAGATCGAACCGCGGGTGCTCCTGGTGCATTACATCCGCGAGGTGCTGGGCCTGACCGGCACCCACTGGGGCTGCGACACCAGCAACTGCGGCACCTGCGTGGTCCTAATTGACGGCCAGCCGGTGAAGTCCTGCACCGTCCTCGCGGCCATGGCCGCCGGGCACGACATCCGCACCGTGGAGGGGCTCGCCAGCGGGGCCACACTGGATCCGGTCCAGCAGGGCTTTATGGAGGAACACGGGCTGCAGTGCGGCTTCTGCACCCCGGGCATGATGCTTACCGCGCGCGCCCTGCTGGATAAGAACCCGCACCCGGACGAGGGTGAGATCCGGCAGGCCATCTCCGGCCAGATCTGCCGGTGCACCGGCTACGCGACGATCGTCCGCTCGGTGCAGTGGGCCGCCGCCCATCCCGCCGCCGCTACCGGCGGCGAAGGCGCCGACGAGGTCCTCGACGGCACCGACACCGTGGTGGAGGACGTCGCGGCGGAAACCGACAATGCAGAGGTGAAGGCATGACTGTCATCCACGAGCGGGGCAGCAACCCCGCAGCCGGCGACGCGGACCGCCCGATCGGCTACGGCCGCATCCAGCGCAAGGAAGATCCCCGCTTCGTTCGCGGCAAGGGCCACTACATCGACGACCTCGTGCTGCCCGACATGCTGCACGGCGCGATCCTGCGCGCCCCGGTGGCGCACGCCCGGCTCGTGTCGATCGACACCACCAACGCCCTGGCCCACCCCAAGGTCCTCGCCGTCATCACCGGCAAGGACCTCGAGGGCCTCAAACTCGCCTGGGCGCCGACGCTCTCCGCCGACGTGCAGGCCGTGCTGGTCACGGACAAGGTCCGGTTCCAGGGCCAGGAGGTCGCGTTCGTCGTCGCCGAGGACCGGTACGCCGCCCGCGACGCGCTGGAACTGATCGAAGTCGAATACGACGTACTGCCGCCGCTGGTCGACGCGCGCCGGGCTCTCGACGCCGACGCCCCCGTCATCCGGGACGAAATCGCCGGCCGGACGGACAACAGGATCTTCGACTGGGAGATCGGCAGCGCGGCGGAGACCGAGGCCGTATTCGCGAGCGCCGACGTCGTCGTCAGCCAGGAGATGGTCTACCCGCGCGTGCACCCGGCGCCGATGGAAACCTGCGGCGCCGTCGCCGACTTTGATGCCGTGAACGGCAAGCTGACCCTCTACGAGACCACCCAGGCCCCGCACGCCCACCGCACGCTTTTCGCCATCGTCGCGGGCATCCCGGAGCACAAGATCCGGATCGTGTCCCCGGACATCGGCGGCGGCTTCGGCAACAAGGTGGGCATCTACCCGGGCTACATCCTCGCCGTCGTAGGCTCCATTGTCACCGGCCGCCCGGTCAAGTGGGTGGAGGACCGTTCCGAGAACCTGATGTCCACCTCGTTCGCCCGCGACTACATCATGCAGGGCGAGATCGCCGCGACCCGGGACGGCAAGATCCTGGCCCTGCGCACCAACGTGCTGGCCGACCACGGCGCCTTCAACGCCACCGCCCAGCCCACCAAAACCCCGGCCGGCTTCTTCTCCATCTTCACCGGCAGCTACGACCTGCAGGCCGCGTACTGCAAGGTCACCGGCGTCTACACCAACAAGGCCCCCGGCGGCGTGGCCTACGCCTGCTCGTTCCGCGTCACCGAGGCTGTGTACCTCGTGGAGCGGATGGTGGACATCCTCGCCCGGAAACTGGAGATGGACCCCGCGGAGCTGCGGCTGAAGAACTTCATCAAGCCGGAGCAGTTCCCCTACGCCAACAAAACCGGCTGGGTCTACGACTCCGGCAACTACGAGGCGGCCATGCGGCAGTCCATGGAGCTGGCCGGCTACGAGGACCTCCGCCGCGAACAGCAGGAGAAGCGGGCCAAGGGCGAGCTGATGGGCATCGGCATCTCCTTCTTCACGGAGGTCGTCGGCGCCGGGCCGCGGAAGCACTTCGACATCGTGGGCCTGGGCATGGCCGACGGCGCCGAACTCCGGGTCCACCCCACCGGCAAGGCCGTGGTCCGGATCTCGGTGCAGAGCCAGGGCCAGGGCCACGAAACCACGTTCGCGCAGATCGTTGCGGAGGAACTCGGCATCCCGCCGGAGAACATCGACGTCGTCCACGGCGACACGGACCAGACGCCGTTCGGCCTGGGCACCTACGGCAGCCGTTCGACACCGGTCAGCGGCGGCGCCGTGGCGCTCGTGGCGCGCAAGGTGCGGGAGAAGGCGAAGCTGATCGCCGCCGCGATGCTGGAGACCCGCCCGGAGGACCTGGAATGGGAGAAGGGCCGCTGGTTCGTCAAGGGCGACCCCACCGCGGGAAAGACCATCGAGGACATCGCGATGGCCGCCCACGGGACGCTGACGCTGCCCGAGGGCGTGGACGGCAACCTCGACGCGGAAGTCACCTACGACCCGCCCAACCTCACCTTCCCCTTCGGCGCGTACATCTGCGTCGTCGACATCGACCCGGGCACCGGGCACGTCAAGGTGCGGCGCTTCGTGGCGGTGGATGACTGCGGGACCCGGATCAACCCGATGATCATCGAGGGCCAGGTCCACGGCGGCCTGACCGACGGCGTCGGGATGGCCCTGATGGAGATCATCGAGTTCGACGCGGACGGCAACAACCTGGGCGGGTCCTTTATGGACTACCTGATCCCCACCGCCATGGAAGTGCCGGACTGGGAGACCGGTTTTACGGTCACTCCCTCCCCGCACCACCCCATCGGCGCCAAGGGCATCGGCGAGTCCGCCACGGTCGGCTCCCCGCCGGCGATCGTCAACGCCGTCGTGGACGCGCTGGCGCCGTTCGGGGTCACGCACATGGACATGCCTTGCACCCCGGCCCGGGTCTGGGCCGCCATGCAGGGCCGGGCAAGGCCGCCGATCTGAGATGGCCGCCACCGCTGAATCCATCGCCGCCCGGGCCGGCGAGCTCGCCGCCCGCCGCGAGCCGTTTGTGCACGCCACGGTGGTCCGCGCCCAGCATCCGACCAGCGCCCGCGCCGGCGACACCGCCCTGCTGCTACCCGGCGGCGAGCTCCAGGGCTTCGTTGGCGGGAACTGCGTTGAGTCCTCGGTCCGGGAGTACGGGCTGCAGGTGCTGGCCTCCGGGGAACCCCTGCTGCTGCGCGTCCTGCCCGGCGAACCGTCGCACCGCACCGAGGAGGGCGCCGTCGAGGTGTCCAACCCGTGCCTGAGCGGCGGCGCGATCGAGATTTTCCTGCAGCCCCGGATCCCGGCGCCCCGGGTGGTGGTGGTCGGGGGCGCACCGGTGGCGCAGGCGCTCGCCGCGCTGGGGCCAGGCGTCGGGTTCGACGTCGAACTGGCCGACGGCGACGCGGCCCAGCCCCGTGCGGGGGACGCAGCCCTGATTGTCGCCTCGCACGGCAAGGCCGAGGAGGGCGCCCTCGAAGCGGCGTTGCGCGCCGGCGTGCCCTACGTGGCCCTCGTCGCGAGCGAGGTGCGCGGCGCCGCGGTGCTGGACTCCCTCGACGTCGACGATGTGTTGCGCTCTCGGGTTTACACGCCGGCGGGGCTGCAGCTGGGCGCGCGCACCCCGGGGGAAATCGCCCTGTCCATCTTCGCCCAGCTGGTCCAGGAGCGGGCCACGGCGCGGGCCGGCGCTCAGAACAGGGCGCACACCGGCGGGGTTCCGGGCCCCTCGACCCCGCAGCCGAAGACCGCGGTGGATCCGGTGTGCGGCATGTCCGTGCCGGCGGTGGAATCTTCCCTGCACCTCGAGCACAACGGCGTCACCGTCTACTTCTGCTCCCCTGGCTGCCGCGCGGCCTTCCGCAAGGACCCGGAGCGCTATGCCCTCAGCACCTGACTCCCCCATCCCTGAGTCCCCGGTCCCGGCCGGCACGGCCGCCGTCATCCTGGCGGCCGGGGGCTCGCGGCGCCTGGGCAGGCCCAAGCAGTTGCTCCCCTACGGCGGCGGCGTGCTGCTGGACGCCGTCCTCGCGACAGCCCGGCGCTGCGGCTTCGCCCAGATTGTGCTGGCCCTGGGCGGCTCCGCCGAGGAGGTCCTGGGCGCCGTGGACACCTCGGGCTGCGAGGTGGCGCTCAACCCCGACTACGACGAGGGCTGCTCATCCTCGATTGCCGCCGCGATAGCCCTGCTGCGGCCGGATACCAGTGCGGTAGTGCTGCTGCTCGGTGACCAGCCGGGCGTCCGCGCCGGGAACGTGGCACCGCTGCTCCGCGCGCTGGCACGGCCGGACGGCCCCGGGGCCGCCGTATGCCGTTACGACGACGGCGTCGGCCATCCCCTGGCGTTCAGCCGGCGGCTGCTGCCGGAGGTGGCCTCGCTGCACGGGGACAAGGCTGTGTGGAAGCTGCTGGAGCAGCGGGCGGACGACGTCGTCGAGGTCCGGACGCCGGGGCCTGTCCCGCTGGACGTCGACAACGAGGAGGACTACCAGCGGGTGCTGGCCGAGCTGCAGGGGGCCGGGTGACCACGGCGGCCCGGACGGGGGCAGAGGACGAGATACAGCGGCGGGTCCCGGACGTGGCGTCGCTGATGGCGGCCCTGGACCGGCACGACTACCTGGCCGACACCGGGCTGGCGACCGCCCTGTTCCTCGCGGTGCGGCTGCCGCAGCCGATCCTGCTCGAGGGCGAGGCCGGGGTGGGCAAAACGGAGGCCGCCAAGACCCTGGCGGAACTGCTGGAAACACCCCTGTTCCGGCTGCAGTGCTACGAGGGCATCGACGCGGGCGAGGCGCTGTATGAGTGGAACCACCAGCGCCAACTGCTGGGCATCCGGCTGGCCGAGGCCCGCGACGCCGAAGTCAGCGAAGCCGAGCTGTTCGGCCCCCAGTACCTGCTGCGCCGGCCACTGCTCCAGGCCATCGAGCATCCCGGGCCGCGGCCGGCCGTGCTGCTGCTGGACGAGATCGACCGAGCCGACGCCGAGTTCGAGGCGTTCACCTTCGAACTGCTTGCGGAAGCCTCGGTCACCATCCCCGAGCTCGGCACCATCCGCGCCACCCATCCGCCCATCGTGGTCCTGACCTCCAACCGCACCCGGGACCTGCACGACGCGCTGACCCGCCGCTGCCTCTACCACTGGATCGACTACCCCGGGCCGGGGCGGATCGCCGAGATCGTCCGCCGCCGCGTGCCGGCCAGCAGCGGGCCGCTGGCGTTGCAGGCCGCCGCGGTGATCACCCGGCTGCGGACCCTTGACCTGGCGAAACCGCCGGGGATCTCGGAGGCGATTGACTGGGTCTCGGCTCTCGCGGTGCTGGGGATCGAGCGGATCGACGCCGCCACGGCCGAACAGACCTGGGGCTCGATCGTCAAGAACCGTGACGACCTGGAGCTGGTGGACTCCCGCGGGGCGGCCTGGCTGGTTGGAGGCACGGGTGACTGAGACGAGGCCGGGTCCGGTTGCCCCGCCGTCGTTTGTGGAGGCTGCCGCCCTGGCCGCCGCCGTCATCACGGCCCTGCGCCGCGCCGGCGTTTCCTGCTCCCCGGACCGGGCCGCCCGGCTGGCGGAGGCCCTCCGCCTGGTCCCCCCGACATCCCTGGAACGGCTCTACTGGACACTGCGCGTGGTCCTGGTGGCCAGCCTCGAGCAGCTTCCGGTGTTCGACGCCGTGTTCAACACCGTCTTCCGGGGCGGCTTCGATCCGGCCGCAGCGCTGGACCGCAGCGCCGGCACCCCCGTCCCGGCGCCGCCTGCCCCGCCGCCGGACGAGGGCTCGAGCCCCCGGCCCGCTGCGGACAGCGGCCGCCCCACCGAGTCCGGCCCCACCGCCGGCCCCCGGCACCCTGCCGTGGCGACGGGCCGCGACGACGACGGCGCCCGCTCCGGACCCGATCGCGACGCCATCCTCGCGATGGCATCCACGGAGGAGCACCTGCACGGGACAAACTTTGCCGAGCTCTCCGCGGCCGAGGCCGCCGAGGTACGGCGGCTCGCAGCCCGGATCCAGCTGGCCACACCCGTGCGCCGGAGCAGGCGGACCCGCAAATCGCCGCACAGCACCGCGCGCCTGGACGTCCGGGCCACCGTGCGGGCCGCCCGCCGCGCCGGCCACGACTCCCCCCGGCTGTACTACGCCCGGCGCCGGGAGCAACGGCGCAAGCTGGTGCTGCTGTGCGACGTGTCCGCTTCGATGGAGTCCTACTCCCGGGTCTTCCTGTCCCTGCTGCAAGGTGCCGTCGCGAACGCCGGAGCTGAGGCCTTCGTGTTCTCCACCCGGCTCACGCGACTGACCCGTCAGCTGGCTCACCGTGATCCTGATCTGGCCCTCGCAGAGGCCGCCGCCACGGCGCCCGACTGGGCCGGCGGCACCAGGATCGCCGGGAGCCTGCGGCGCTTCCTGGACGACTACGGCCGCCGCGGGCTGGCCCGGGGCGCCGTCGTGGTGGTGTTCTCCGACGGCTGGGCGCAGGAGGATACGGGACAGGTCGCTGCGCAGATGGCCCGGCTGCGGCGTCTCGCGCACCGGGTGGTCTGGGTGAACCCGCGCAAGGCCGCGCCGGGCTACCGGCCGCTGGCCGGCGGCATCGCCGCGGCGCTGCCCTACTGCGACGCCTTCGTCAGCGGACACAGCTATGCGGCGCTGGCGGAGCTCGCGGCCGCCATCCGGGGCGACGTCGTGACGACACCGGACGGGCGAACTCCGGGACCACCAAGGACCGGCACACAACGGGAAGACAAGGGAGAAGCTCATGCAGATTGACAGCAGTTTTTCGGTGGTGGCACCAATCGACAAGGTCTGGGACACCCTGATGGACTTCGAACGGGTGGCAGGCTGCCTTCCGGGCGCCCAGATCCTGAACAAGCTCTCCGACGACGCCTACCAGGTCGGCATGACGGTCAAGCTGGGCCCGGTAAACATGCAGTACAAGGGGCTGCTCAACGTTCTGGAGCGCAACGCCGCTGAGCACCGGGCCGTGCTCGGCGGCAAGGCCCAGGAAACCCGCGGCCAGGGCACTGCGGAAGCCCAGGTCACGCTGGCCCTCACGGAGGAAGGGAGCACCACGCGCGGAACCGTCAGCGCCGATCTGGCACTCTCCGGCAAGGCGGCGGCGATGGGGAAAAGCGTGATCGGCAGTGTCACCGAACAAATGATGGGGCTGTTCGCCGGCAACCTGCAGGCCATGCTCGCCGAACCGGGTGCGGCGTCGACTGCCACTGTCGAGGGGGCGACGGCGGCCGCGGGACCTGCACCTACGGCGGCCGCCACCCCGGTGGCGGCGCCCTCACCCGTGCCCGCAACCTCGGGCGCCGGCGCGCCGTCCCCGCAGCCGCTGCCCGCGCCGTCGCCGTCGCCGTCGCCGTCGAGCAGCCTCGAGGCCTTCAGCCTCGCCAAGGGCATCGCCGCCGACCAGCTCTCCAGCCCCGGCAAGGTCCTCGGCCTGGTCGCTGCCGTGGCCTGCGTCGCCTACTGGGCGGGCCGGCGCTCCGCGTTCCGGATGCTCCGGCTCTGCGGACGGCTCTAGGAGGCACCATGCGGGATGTCCTGGCGGCCATCATGCCGGACTGGCAGCACGGCACTACCGCCGGCCTCGCCACCGTGGTGAGCACGTTCAAGTCCGCTCCCCGGCTGCCCGGCGCGTCCATGGCCGTTACAGCCGGCGGCGAGGCCGTCGGGTCCGTGTCAGGCGGCTGCGTGGAAGGCGCCGTGTACGAACTCGCCACCCAGGTCAAGGACGACGGCGTCCCGGCGCTGGTGCGGTACGGGATCAGCGACGACGACGCGTTCGCCGTCGGCCTGACCTGCGGCGGGATCATCGACATCTTCGTCGAACCGGTCTCCCGGGAGCGCTTCGCGGAGCTCGACGGCGTCCGGCAGGACATCGCCGACGGGAAGCGGGTGGGGGTGGCCACGGTCATCGAGCACCCCGACAGCGCGTGGCTGGGACGGCATCTGGTGGTCCGTCCGGACGGCTTCGAAGGCAACCTGGGCTCGGAGCGCGCCAACTTGGCCGTCGGCGACGACGCCCAGGGCTATCTGGCGGCGGGCCGGACCGGCATCCTGAGCTACGGCCCGGACGGGGAGCGGCTGGACAGCGGGATGCGGATCTTCTTCACCAGCTACGCCCCGGCGCCGCGGATGCTCGTCTTCGGCGCGATCGACTTCGCTTCGGCGCTGGCGCGGCTCGGCACCTTCCTCGGCTACCGGGTGACCGTCTGCGACGCCCGCGCCGTTTTCGCCACGCCCGCGAGGTTTCCCGACGCCGCCGAGGTGGTCAACGAGTGGCCGCACCGCTACCTCGCCGCTCAGCAGAAGGCGGGGCTGGTGGATGAACGGACGGTCATCTGCGTCCTCACGCACGACCCGAAGTTCGATATTCCGCTACTGGAGGTAGCCCTGCGCGGAAGTCCCGTGGCGTTTGTCGGCGCGATGGGTTCGCGGCGCACCCACGAGGATCGGCTGAGGCGGCTGCGCGAGTCCGGACTCGGCGATGCCGAACTGGCCCGGCTGCACAGCCCGGTCGGCCTGGACCTCGGCGCCCGGACCCCGGAGGAGACGGCGGTGTCCATCGCCGCGGAGATCATCGCCAAGCAGTGGAGCGGCAGCGGCGAGCCACTGCGGCAGCTGGACGAACGGATCCACCACGACGAACTGCACCGCGAACAGCCGCCGGCCTAGCCGCAGTTCGACGTCGGCCCCCGCCCCCGAAGGTACAGCAGCCCCGCGGCGCCGGGCGTAAGCTCATGCCATGGCGAGATTCTTCGATGTGCACCCCGATAACCCCCAGCCGCGCTCCATCACGCAGGTAGTGGAGCTGCTGAAGTCCGGTGGCCTGATCGCCTACCCGACCGACTCCTGCTACGCCCTGGGCGCCCAGCTGGGGAACCGGGACGCCCTGGAGCGGATCCGCGCAATTCGGCATCTGGACGACAAGCACCACTTCACGCTGGTCTGCAAGGACTTCGCCCAGCTCGGCCAGTTCGTGCAGATCGACAACGACGTGTTCCGCAGCATCAAAGCCGTGACGCCGGGCAGCTACACCTTCATCCTGCCCGCCACCAAGGAGGTGCCGAAGCGGCTGCTGCACCCGAAGAAGAAGACCGTGGGCGTCCGGATCCCGGACCACACAGTGGTCCAGGCGCTGCTGGCCGAACTTGGCGAGCCGCTGCTTTCCAGCACCCTGCTGCTGCCGGACGAGGAGGAGCCGCTGACCCAGGGCTGGGAAATCAAGGAGCGGCTGGACCACGTGGTGGACGCCGTGATCGATTCCGGTGACTGCGGGGCGGAGCCGACGACGGTCATCGACTTCTCCAGCGGCGTTGCCGAGGTTGTCCGCCACGGCATGGGCGACCCGTCCAGGTTCGAATAGGGACCAATAGCGCCGGAACCGAAGCCCGTTCGACTAGGCTCTTGGGATGCCTCGCCTCATCGCTCCGGACGTCCGCTTCCACTCCACCTGGCTGGAGGGATCCGCTGAATTCAACGGAGCCCACCGGGACGGCGGAGGCGCTGAGGACTGGTCCCTGGATGAGTTTAGGGATGCCGGGTCGTTCCGCCGCTTTGTGGACGCCCTCATCAACGGTGCTTTGCCGGAGACCCCGCGGAAACCGGGCTATGTGCCCTGCACGTACCTGTGGATCGTCGAGGGCGAGAAGTTCCTGGGCTCCCTGGCCGTCAGGCATGAACTGAACGATTTCCTCTTCAATGAGGGCGGCCACATCGGTTACAGCGTGCGGCCCTCCGCCCGGCGCCGCGGCCACGCGGCGGCAGCGCTGGCTGAGGCCCTGCCGGTTGCCCGGGACCTCGGAATCCCCCGCGCTCTCGTTACCTGCGACGAGGACAATGCCGGTTCCCGGGCAACCATCGAAAAGAACGGCGGCGTCTACGAGGACAGCCGCAACGGCAAACGCCGCTACTGGATCGATACCGCTCCCAACGGCGGCGCCTGACCTCCTACGCCGGGCTGCTCTTTGAGGTCCGGGATTGGTTCGCCTGTTCTACCAGGAAAGATCCTCTTCACCGAGGGAACAGAAGCGGGGGGACGTCCGGACGCCCGAATCGACCAGTTCCCGCAGTTGCCGGGCGGCGGTGCGCGGATCTTTGGACGCATCGGGCTGCCCCATCCCAGTCGCAAGTTTGCCCGGGTGTACCGCCCAACAGCGAACCCGTCCCTGGAGGTCTTGCGCCAGCGCTACGGTCAGCATGTTCTGCGCGGCTTTGGAGATTTTGTACGCATAACTCGTCGACAGGTCTGAGAAGTCACCGTTGGCCTGGGCCGCCAGGGACCCCAGCCGGGACGTCACGTTGATAATGATCGAATCAGGGGCCGCCAAGAGGTTCGGCAACAGGAACTGCACCAGGCGCAGCGGACCGGCAACGTTCACGTCAACGGCGTTCAAGATTCCTTCCGGGGGAATCGCCCCGAGGTCGCCATGGGGTGCTCCCTGCGCCGCGTTATTGATCAGCACGTCGACGGGGCGGCCGTCTAGGGCCTCAAGAAGTTCTGTCGCAACGGCTGATCGAACATCATGGTGGACGGTTACCACGTCGCGTGCGTGCGTGCGGGCGCTCTCGGGCTGAGGCGTCCGCGCGATCGCTATGACGCTCCAGCCGGACGCCGAAAACTCGTTGACCAGGGACAGCCCAAGACCGCGGCTGGCACCTGTCACCACAGCCAGTTTCTTCATCTGCTCAGGCTAGCCGTAGTGCGGGGCGATTCTTGTGCTGGCCTAGTTGGCCTCGAGGACGAAGAAGATGAAGGACAGGAACGCCGACTTCTCCCCGCTAAGGATGCGCGGCGGAAGCAGTTCGCGCGGAGTATCGGGCGACGGCTCCGGTTCGCTCACGGTGGCCACGCGGTAGCCCGCCGATATGAAGGCGTTGATCATCGCGTGCAGCGGCCGGTGCCAGAAGGTCAGGACCGCCGGTTCGCCGTCGAACTCATAGTCCTCCGAGTACTGCCGGAGGGCGAAGTAGTCCTCGGTTGGGTGGTTGACCACACTGACCGTGGGGTGGTTGACGGACAGGATCAGGCGGCCGCCCGGCTTCAGCACGCGCCGCAGTTCGGCAAGCGGCGACGTCCAGTCCTCCAGGTAGTGCAGCACCAGGGACGCGACGACGTCGTCGAAGGAGCCATCGGCGAAAGGGAGCGGCTTGCTGAGGTCGGCCACGTGCAGGTCCGCGGTCGCGCCCAAGCGCTGTCTTGCCAACTCCAGCATCGCAGGGCTGGAATCGAAGCCGGTCATGATCGCGCCCTTCGCGCCCAATGCCGCGGACAGAGGCCCGGCGCCGCACCCCGCGTCCAGGATCCGGCGCCCGTCGACGTCGCCCGCGAGCGCAATCATCGCCGGCCGCTCGTAGTACGCGTTGAGGAGGCTGGACTCGTTCTCCGCCGAATAGCTCTGGGCGAAACTGTCATAGTGGTCGACGTTCATTGCGCTTCCCTTCAGGCGAAATCCCACGCGCGGGACAATAAGGGTTGACCCTAGCAAGCCGGCACCGCCCTTCACCAGCCACGGCGCCGAGGGTCCATTGTCACCCCTCGGGGCTACACTTAGATTCGAAGATATGTTCGAATAAAGGTGTGTTGTGGGCGTAATCATCGGGCCGCGCGTGATAGATGCGGGCTCCTCCCTCTTGTCGGTGCTGATCTCGCCGGTACCGGTCGCCGCCGGCTATCCGTCGCCGGCCCAGGACTACTTTGACGGCCGGATCGACCTCAACGAACACCTCATCAAGGACATCACCAGCACCTACGTGGTGCGGGTGTCCGGGGACTCGATGGAGGGCGCCGGCATCAGCGACGGCGACGAACTCATCGTGAACCGGGCACTGGAGCCCCGCGACGGCTGCGTCGTCGTCGCCGTCCTCGACGGCGAACTCACCGTCAAGCGCCTCCGCCTGACAGCGTCTGGGGTGGTCCTGCAGGCGGACAACCCGCGCTACCCCGACATCCGGGTGCCCGCCCTCGCCGACCTCGTCATCTGGGGTGTCGCCACCCGGTGCCTGCACCATGTCTGAGACCATGCCTGAGACCAATGATTGAATCCCGCGTCCGCCGAGGCAGCATCGCGCTCGTGGACGTGAACTGCTTCTACGCCAGCGCCGAACGCGCCTTCGATCCCTCCCTGGAGGGCAGGCCCGTGGTGGTGCTCTCGAACAACGACGGCTGCGCGGTCACCCGCTCGGCCGAAGCGAAGGCCCTCGGCATCCCCCTCGGGGAACCCTGGTTCAAGATCGCCCCGCGGGCCAAAGAGTGGGGGCTGGTGGCAAAGTCAAGCAACTACGAGCTTTACGGGGACATCAGCGCCCGCGTGATGGAACTCCTGGGCCGCTATTCGGCCTGGTTGGAGGTGTACAGCATCGACGAGGCCTTCCTTGGCGTCCGGGGAACCCCGGAGGAATTGCTTCGGTTGGGCCAGGCCATGAAGACGGCGGTGCGCCGGAATGTGGGCGTCCCGGTCTGCGTCGGCATCGCCGGCACCAAAACCCTTGCGAAGCTGGCCAACAAGTGGGCCAAGCACAACCCGGACTTCGACGGCGTCTGCCATTGGGATTCTGTTCCCGCGGACAGGCGGGAGCACCTGATGGCCCGGCTGCCCGTGATCGAACTCTGGGGTGTCGCCACGCGGCTGACAAAACGACTCAACGGGATGGGGATCCATACCGTGCTGGATCTCGCCCGCGCGGACCCGATCAGAATCAGGGACCGCTTCTCGGTGGTGCTGATGCGGACCGTCCTGGAACTTCAGGGCACCCCCTGCATCCCGCTCGAGGAGGAACGCGTCGGCCGCGACCAGCTGATCTTCAGCCGGTCCTTCGCCACGCCCATCAGCACCGCGGCCGGCATGCGCCAAGTCCTCGGCATCTACGCCCAGCAGGCCAGCGCCCGGCTCGCCAGGCACGAGCTGCAGGCCGCGGTCCTCACCGCCTTCGCCGCGACGTCCCACTACAACCCCCGCGACAGCTCATATCCCTCGGCCTGTGTCAGGCTGCCGATGCCCACCGCGGATCCGGTGCTGCTGGCCCGGGCGTCCTACGCCCTGCTCCCCCGGATCGACGACGGCGTGAAGTACGCGCGGGCGGGCATCATGGTCACGGACCTGCGCCCGACCGCCCGCCAGGCTCCACTGGCTGCCTTTGAGAACCCGCATGAGGAACGCGGCATCGGCCCGCTGCTGGAGGAGGTGAGCCGCAAATACGGCCGGGGCTCCATCGGCCTGGGGCACGCCGGAATCCGCGGCGGACCGGACTGGACGATGAAGCGCGACATGCTGTCCCCGCGTTACACCACCCACTGGGACGAGCTGCCCGTCGTCAAGGCGGGCTGACACCGCCGACCCGCCTGACGGCCGGACACCGGTCCGACGACGGGACAGTGGCGGTTCAGACGGCCGCGCGGACGCGCTGCAGGAAGGAATCCAGGATCCGTCCGGCGTTCTCATGCAGCCGGTCGTCGGCCGCCAGGCGCTGCGGTCCGGCGCCGTGCAGCCTCTCGCCCAGGAAGAGCAGGGCCGCGAGCACTTCGGAGAGTTCTGTGTTTGCTTCCGCGCGCTGGCGCAGGAGCCGCAGATGCGCCGCCTGGAGGGCCGGGCCGGGAGAGCAGGCCAGGTCGCGGTCAAAGAGCCGGCGGCATCGGTCGTAGGCGGAGAGGCCCTCCACCGGCAGTCCGGCAAGTTCGTACGCCGTCACCAGGACCGTCCAGGCCCGTTCGTTAAGCGGCTCCGTCCGGATCGCTGCCTGTGCCCAACGGATCGCCTCGTCATGACGCTCCAGGAAAGTCGCCGTCTCGGCGGCGAAGATCATCGCGGCGACCCGCTCAGCGGAGTGGCGGGTGCGGGCCTCTTCTGCCCAGTCGGCCACGAGTTCGAAGCCGAGGAGCGGTTCGGCGGAGAGTTCCAGGGCCTCGAGCAGGAGCGGATACGCATCGGCTGGGGCCGCGAGGCTGGCCGCGCGGAGCAGACCGCGGAAGCGCGAGAGGTCCAGGTCCACCAGCTGGGGATCCAGCACGTAGCCGCTGTTCGCGGTCCGGAGCGGGCCGGTCTTGGTCTGGCCCGGCTGAATTGCTCGGCGGATACCGCTGACATAGCTCTCCAGCGTTGCCACGGCGCCGTCACTGGCACTTGGACCCCAGAGGATCTCGATCAGGCGGGTTTTGGAGACCGGCGTGCCCAGATTCAGCAGGAGAATCTCAAAAATGTGCCGCGGTTTGCACCCGCCCAGATCCGCGGCAGTGAGTGCCACGCCGTCGCGGCGGATTTCCAAGGATCCAAAAAGTTGAACGGATATCGATGGTGTTGCTCCCGGCAAATTGTTCACGATGTTCTCCGATTTCCCCAGGTAAAACGATTTAAATCGCGTCATTCAAAGGCCGAAGTAGAGACGGAACAGTGCGGACTGAAACCCCTGTTCTAGCCGACCCCTCACAGCCACCGTGACACGATGAACATTGGGCAACAAGCAGGGAAACTACCCGATTTCTGGGGGAATGAAAGACGGGTACGGCTGCCAGTACTGCTGAGTAAGCGCGCGAGAACAGATGCAGGTAATCACGGTCCGGGCCAAGTAGGCAGCACCGGGAAAGAGTGCCGCTTCAAGTATCCTCGGAACGTCACCTGCCACATTCGCGGACTCGTCAACCACGTAGCCGGACGGCGCCCGCGGGGCCCGGAATTGGCCCACGAACGACGCACTAATTGCCGGCAGGGGTGCCGCGGCCTGATTTCCGCCGTCGGATTGCCCTGACAATAAACCACGCCACGAGGGCGGCGACGGCCACGTAAACGGCGTAATTGAGGTACCGGGAATATTGCTCGATCAGCTCGTACTGGGCTCCAAGGAAGGCGCCCAGACCGATCAGGAGCCCGTTCCACAGTCCGCTCCCGGCGATAGTGAAAAGGCTGAAGGTGAGCATGTTCATTTTTTGGGCGCCGGCGGGAAGGCTGATCAGGCTCCGCACGCCGGGGATCAGCCGGCCGAAGAAGATGGCCGGCCGGCCGTGGCGGTCGAACCAGTGTGCGGCCTTCTCAAAATCCTCCCGGTCCACCAGCGGCAGCCGGGTCAGCCAGCGGATGGACCGCTCCAGCCCCAGGCGGGCGCCGAGCCAGTAGAGCAGCAGCGCACCCACGTACGCGCCCAGGGTGCTGGTGAGAAAGACGAGCGCCAGGCTCATGGATCCCTGGCGGGTGAGGAAACCGGCCAGCGGCAGGATGACCTCGCTGGGGATTGGCGGAAAGACCGTCTCCGCCAGCGTGAACAGCCCAACACCCCATTCCCCGAACGCGTCGATGGCCTGGGCAGCGAAGCCGACGATTCCGGTCAGCTCGTGCGCTTGGGACGCTACAGGCACCACGGCGGGCACGGACATCGTTCGGACTCCTCGGGCGCGGCGGAACTCGGGTCATCCCCTACCCTGCCACACCCTCCCCCGCCGGACCGCCATCCACCCGGCCACGACGCCGTCGCCCCGACCGCTTTCCGGCCGGTTCCCCGGCCACGGACCTGCGCTCCCGGGTCGGCGCTATTTCCCTGCAACGGGAGGAAGATTGGATCAGGCAGCAACACGTCCAAAGCCACGAATCCGGGTCACCGGGATAGGGGTTGCACCATGAACACCGGAAATGCGCGCGTCACGCTCCTGCTGGCGGCGGTCCTGCTGGGAGCTGCCGGCTGCGCCCCGGGAGGCGGACCCGCGGCGCCCCCGGCCAACACGGCCGGCCCGGCAACTGCACCTGCAAGTGCAGCTGCCACTATGGCCATCACCATCCGCGACTTCGGCTACGGCGAGCCGCTGCTGGTGCCCGCCGGGGCCGCGCTGACCATAACGAACATGGACAGCGCCGCACACACCGTCACCGCCGACGACGGCTCGGCGTTCGACGTCGACGTCAAGGGCAGCGGCGGCACGGCCACCTTCACCGCACCGTCCAAACCCGGAACGTACACCTACCACTGCAGGTACCACCCCAGCATGCACGGGACGCTGACGGTCCGGTGAGCGTACCAGCCAGCCGCGCCGCGCCGACCCGGGGACGGGGACGAGACGTTGGCCTGCGTGCCCTCACGGCCGTTGCCCTGCTGGTCGATGCCGCGGTCCACCTCCATCTCGCTCCCGGCTACCAGGCCGGCTCTCCGCAGGGCATCGGCCAAGGCACCCTGTTCCTGCTCGAATCCGCGGCGGCCGCGCTCGCCGCGCTGGCGGTGCTGCTGCGCGGCAGCCGGGCCGCGTACGCCTTCGCCCTGCTGGTGGCGCTGAGCGCGTTCGCTGCCGTCGTGCTCTACCGCTACGTGGACCTGCCCGCTTTCGGCCCGTTTCCGGCCATGTACGAGCCGGTCTGGTACTTCGAGAAGGCGGCCAGCGCGGGCGCAGAGGGCGCCGGCGCCGTGCTCGCCGGCGTCGGCCTGGCACGGACGCGTACCCGGTACCGCGCGCCGGCACGCTGACGTCGGCCGGCGCCCTTCCCGGGCCCGTCCTGAACGGTGCGTTGTTAGCATGGGGGCGAGGTGCCCATGGCAATCAGAACACCCGGCCGCGGATCGGCCGACGTCGCGGCCGCCGCGGCCGCCTACTTCGCTGCGGGCGGTTGGCTCGTGTCCGTTCACTCCCCGGACCCACTCGCCGGGCTGGTGGCTACGGGCGCCGGCGCCGCGGTAATGGTCCGCACCGCCGGGTCGATCCTGCAGCGCAGGCCCAGGGTGTGCACGCCGGCGGACCGCGTCACCCTGGTCCGGGCGGTGCTGGTGGCGTGCTGTGCGGCGTTGGCCGCCACCGGCTTCCTCGGCCGTCAGCCCCCGGGGACGCTCCTGCTCCTCCTGGGTGCCACGGCGTGGGCGCTGGACGCGCTGGACGGCCCGGTGGCGCGGCGCACCCGTTCGGCGTCCGAGGCCGGCGCACGCCTGGACACCGAGACGGACGCGGCATTGACGCTGGTGCTTTCCTGCGCCGCCGCGGCCGCCCTCGGGCCGTGGACACTCCTGATCGGTTCGCTGTACTACGCCTTTACCGCCGCCGGCCGGTTCCGCCCCGCCCTGCGGAAGACCCTTCCGCCCTCGCGCGCCCGCAAGGCCATCGGCGCTGTCCAGCCGGGTGCCCTGCTGCTGGCCCTGGCGCCCGGGGTCCCGGCGGATGTGGGGGCGGCGGGACTCCTTGCGGCCCTTGCCCTGCTGCTGTTCTCCTTCGGCCGCGACGCCGCTGCCCTGGAACGGAGGGCGGCTGTGGAACCCGAGGCGGCCGGTACCGCAGTCATCCCCGGCAGCTGACGCGCAGCTGATGGACAGGCGGGTCTGAGGAGACTGAGGAGGCCGCCGGACAAGTGTCCGGCCGCGCACTGGTTGAGGAGAGTGCGCGGCCGGGATCTTTGGCGTTGGACTACAACGTGGGGCCTGCCTCTACTGTGGCCCTTTGCACCTGAGAGGAGCCTGAGGACACCAGGGCGGGGTGAATGGTTGTCGCGGTCCCCGAGTTGCACCATTCTTGGAGCATGGAACACGACGCGCCCGTGGATGGGACGGCGGGTACTGGCCGCGGCCGGACCCGCCCGCCGCGGGGCAGTGCGACCTGGGGCCTGCGGAAGCGGTCGACGGCGGTCGCCGTCGCCGTCGTCGCCCTCGCGCTCCTGCTCGGCAGTGTCGTGCTGCTGGGCCTATTGCAGGCCTCCCTGAGCGCCTCCACGGAATCCGCCGCACGCCGCAAGGCCCATGACGTCATCAGCCAAGTCGAGGACCAGGACATCGCCGATGCCGGGGACTATCTGTTCGCCACCGCCCATGCCGGGCAGGTGGTGCAGATCCTTGATCCCGCGGGCGCCGTTGTCACGGCCTCCGACTCAGCCGTGGAGAAGGTGCCGCTGACCGCCCTGCGGCCGGCGCCCGGCCGGACCCTGACCGAAGAAGTCAGCAGCCTGCCCGGCGTCGACGGCGGGGACGACTTCCTGGTCGTGGCCACCGGCGCCCAGGTGGGACCCACGGCGTACACGGTGGTCGTTGCCTCGACCATCCAGATCCAGGCGGACACGCTGGCCACGGTCGCGTGGTTCATGTTCGGGGCCACCCCGCTGCTGCTCGCGGTGGTGGGGGTCTCGGTCTGGCTGCTCGTCGGGCGTTCACTGCGCCAAGTCGAACGGATCCGCGGCCAGGTCGCGCGGATCAATGCCCAGCGCCTCGACGGCCGGGTGGACGTGCCGCCAACCCACGACGAAATCCAGGCCCTGGCCGTCACCATGAACATGATGCTGGACCGCCTGCAGGCCTCGGACCGGGAGCAGCGGCGTTTCGTGTCCGACGCGAGCCACGAACTGCGCAGCCCGCTCGCCACCCTGAGCGCCGGAGTGGAGATCGCCTCGGCCGATCCGACCGGCGTGACCTGGAACCAGATGAAGTCCGTCCTGGCCGGCGAAACCGCCCGGATGCGGTACCTCGTGGAGGACCTGCTGACGCTCGCCAAAGCCAACGACGGCGGCCTGCGACTGGAGAGCGCCGACGTGGACCTCGACGACGTTGTGGACCAGGAAGTCCGCCGGCTGCGGTCCACCAGCAGCCACAAGGTGACGGCGCAGCTCACCCCGGCGCGGATCACCGGGGACGCCCGGCGGATCGGCCAGGTGCTCCGCAACGTGCTGGACAATGCGGACCGGCACGCCATCTCCCGGATTACGGTCGCCCTCCGCATCAGGAAGGAGGGCGCCGTACTGACGGTGGACAACGACGGCGATCCGATCCCCGCCGCCGACCGGGACCGCGTTTTCCAGCGGTTCGTCCGGCTCGACCAAAGCCGGTCCCGGGAGGGCGGCGGCAGCGGGCTGGGCCTGGCCATCGCGGCGGGCATCATGGAAGCCCACCATGGGACCATCCGGGCCACGAGAAGCCCGTCCGGCGGGTGCCGCTTCGAAATGACCTTCCCCGCCCAGCGGGACGCCGGGTTGACCGCCGTCACGCCCCGCGCTGCTGAGAAGCCCCGGCCGCAGCGCTCCGGTCGGCGCTGAGCAGGTAGCCCATGCCGCGGACCGTCACGAGGGTCTGCACGCCGAACGGGGCATCGATCTTGCGCCGCAGGTAGCCAATGTAGACCTCCACCACGTTGTCGCCGCCGTCGAAGGCCGGATCCCACACGTTGTCGAGGATCTCGGACTTGGAGACGACCTGGTCGTGGCGGCGCATCAGGTACTGCAGCAGCCCGTACTCGCGCGCCGTGAGGCCGATCGTGGAGTCCCCGCGGCGCACGGTCCGGGTGACCGGGTCCAGGGTGAGGGTCCCCAGGGTCAGCACCACCGGCCGCTCGGGGGCGCCCCGGCGCACCAGCGCCCGGACCCGTGCCACCAGCACCAGAAAGCTGAACGGCTTGGTGAGGTAGTCGTCCGCGCCCAGATCGAAGGCGTCGGTCTCGTCGTACTCCCCGTCTTTCGCGGTGAGCATCAGCACCGGGGTCCAGATACTGCGGGCCCGCAATTCCCGCAGCACGTCGTAGCCGTTCTTGAGCGGCAGCATCAGATCCAGCAGGATCACGTCGTAGCTGTTTTCGGTCGCCGCGGATAGCCCGCTCACGCCGTCGTGCATGACGTCGACGACGAACCCCTCGTTGCTCAGACCGCGGCGGACCGTTTCGGCGAGCGCCGCCTCGTCCTCCACCATCAGGATCCTCACGGCTGCCCCGGCTCCTTGGTCCGGGCCCGGCTGGGCTGCACCCGCGGCGGTTCGCCCGGCATCTTCGGGAAGTCCGGCGGGAAGGGAAGCTCGCCGTGGCCCGCGGCCAGGTCCCGTTCCCACCACCCGAGCAGGGCGTCGAGCGAGCCCGGGCTGGTATGCATGCCAGCCCAGGGATCCCCGGTGGCCTGGAGCCGGCCGGGGACGGTCGCGACGGTGAACTGCAGGGGGTCCGCGCCGTCCAGCTCGTCCCAGTCCAGCGGGCAGGACACGGTGGCGGCAGGCAGCGCCCGCGGGCTGTAGGCTCCGGCGATGGTGCGGTCGCGGTTGGCCTGGTTGTAGTCCACAAAGACTTTGGCACCGCGTTCTTCCTTCCACCAGGCGGTGGTGACCTGTTCCGGCATCCGGCGTTCAAGTTCGCGCGCGGCGGCGATGACGGCGTGCCGGACCTCGAGGAATTCGTGGGCCGGCTCGATCGGGGCGAAGACGTGCAGCCCGCGGTTGCCGGAGGTCTTGATGAAGGCTGTCAGTCCTGCCTCGGCCAGCACCCGGCGCAGTTCCCGGGCGGCGGGCACGGCGTCCTTGAACCCGGTGCCGGGCTGCGGATCCAGGTCGATCCGCAGCTGGTCCGGGTTGTCCGGGTTTGAGGCCCGGGACGCCCAGGGGTGGAAGACCACGGTGTTAATCTGGACCGCCCACACGGCAGCGGCAATCTCGTCGATCACCAGCTGGGGGTGGGAGCGGCCGCTCGGGTAGACCACGTCTACCGCCCGCACGAAGTCAGGGGCGCCCTTGGGCGGGTTCTTCGAAAAGAACTGCTCGCCGTCGACGTTGCCGGAGAACCGTTGCAGCGTAATGGGCCGGTCACCGTTGGCTTCCAGGAAGGCATCCCCGACGGCGATCATGTAATGGGCCAGGTCCAGCTTGCTCAGGCCCGCCGCGGGCCAGAGCAGCCTGCTGGGACTGGAGATCCTGAGTTCCCTGCTGCCATCCGGTCCCTCAACGGAAACCGTGGTTTCTTCCCGCGCCATGAGGACAAGCTACCCCGGGGCGCCGTCCTGTGAAAGGGAGGCTGCAGCGTCAGGGGCGGCGGACGGTCTTGTAGATTTCGAACCAGGCCACGCCGGCGGCACCTGCCGCCACCGCCAGCAGCCAGTCCCCCGGCGCCAGCGGTCCCAGATCGAAGGCGCCGCGCAGCCCGGGGACGCTGAGCAGCACCACCAGCAGCAGGGCCGCGCCGCCGACCACCCACTTCAGCGTGCGGTTGCGGCGCTCGCGGAAAGTGCGCCACACCGGCAGCCGCCAGGACCGGTTCACAAGGATCAGCGCGAGGTTGCCGATGACGAGGGTGGCGAAGGCGACCGAGCGGATCACGTCGTCGGGCTGCCCGGCGCCGAGGTTCCAGAGGTAGACGCCGACGACGGCGGCGAGCACGGAGAGCCCCTGGCAGGCGGCGATGGCGAGCACCCGGGGCCCGAAGATCCCCTGGCCGGCTGTGCGCGGCGGCTGGTCCATGATCGCCGGGTCGATCTCCTCGGCTTCGAAGACCACGGAGCAGGCCGGGTCGATGATGAGTTCGAGGAAGGCGATCTGGACCGGCAGCAGCACCAGCGGCCACTCGCTGACGAAGACCGGCAGCAGGGACATGCCCACAATCGGGACGTGCACGGCGATGGTGTACGCGAGGGCCTTGCGCAGGTTGTCGAAAATGCCGCGGCCCTGGCGGATGCCGCCGGCGATCGAGCTGAAGTCGTCGTCGGTGATGACCAGGTCGGCGGACTCGCGGGCCACGTCGGTGCCGCGCGCGCCCATGGCAATGCCGATGTCCGCCGCGCGCAGGGCCGGGGCGTCGTTGACGCCGTCGCCGGTCATGCCGACAACGTCGCCGTTGGCTTTGAGGGCGCGGATGAGCCGCAGTTTCTGCTCCGGCACCATCCGGGCGAAGACGCTGACACTGCGGATGCGCCGGGCGAGTTCCGCGTCCGTCATGGCCTCCAGTTCGGGGCCGGTGATGACGCCAGCCCCGTGGTCCAGGCCGATTTCGCGGGCGATCGCCTGGGCGGTGCCGGGGTAGTCTCCCGTGATCATCACGGTGCGGACGCCGGCGCGGGCGCAGGCCGCGACGGCGTCGGCCGCGCCGGGCCGCAGCGGATCGTGCAGGCCCACCAGGCCCAGGTACTCGAAGTCGAAATCGAGCTGGCGTGAGGGCAGCTGCCCGGCCCGGTCAAAGGCGGCGCGCACCACGGCGAGGACCCGCTGGCCGCTGGCGGTGGCCCTTTCCACGTCCGCCATCAGGGCCGCGCGCCGGTCCGGGTCAAGGCGGCACAGTGTGGCGATCGCTTCCGGGGCGCCCTTGGCGGCCACGACGTAGTGGCTTCCGTCGGGGGCGCGCCAGACGTGCGAGAGGGCCAGCAGGGCCTCGGAGAGCGGGTATTCCCGGATTAGTTCCCAGTCGGCGTGCAGGTGCCCGGAGCCGTTGAGGTACCGGGCGCCCACGGCCTTGAAGGCCTTGTCCATCGGGTCGAAGGGGTCCACCGGGGAGGCCAGCACACCGAATTCGGCGATGGTGTGGAAGGCCTCGGGCAGCGGCCCGTCATCGAGGGTGTGGCTCCGGGCACCGACCACCAGTTGGCGCACGGTCATGCTGTTCAGCGTCAGGGTGCCGGTTTTGTCCACGCAGATGACGGTCGCCGAACCGAGGGCTTCAATAACCGGTGACCGCCGGGTCAGGACGTGTTTTTGCGACATCCGCCAGGCCCCGAGGGCCAGGAACACGGTCAGCACCACCGGGAACTCCTCGGGGAGCATCGCCATCGCGGTCGCGATCCCGGCCAGCAGGCCCTCCAGCCAGTTTCCGCGGGTCAGCCCGTACACCGTGACGACGACGGCGGCGGCCGCGAGTCCGAACACGGCCAGGTAGCGGACCAGCCGGTCGATTTCGCGCTGCAGCGGCGTGGGCTCCTCCTCGATCGATCGCAGCGCGGTGCCGATCCGGCCGAGTTCCGTTCCCGCCCCGACCGCCTTGACGCGGGCCAGGCCGTGGCCCTTGACCACCAGGGTGCCGGAGAAGATCCAGGGCGTCGCGTCCCCGCCGGGGCGGCCCATCGCCTCGTCCGCCGTGCCGGGCTTCCCCGGGGTCTTGCGCACCGGAACGGACTCCCCCGTCAGGGCGGACTCGTCCGCCGAGAAGTTCCTGGCCTCGAGCAGCAACGCGTCGGCCGGGACCCGGTCCCCCTCGGCCAGCAGGGCGACGTCCCCCCGCACCACGTCACGTCCGGCGATGCGCACCTGCTCCCCGTCGCGGAGCACGAGCGCGCGCGGCGAGGACAGGTCCCGGAGCGCCGCGAGGGCGTTCTCCGTCTTGCGCTCCTGGTAGATGGAGATGCCGATCACCACAACGACGAAGGACATCAGGAGCACGCCGTCGAGCGGTTCAGCGAGGAGGAAGTTCACCGTGCCGGCGCCGAGCAGGAGCAGCAGCATGGGCTGGCGGATCACGGCCCAGGCCTGCTGCAGGAGGTTCCGCGGTTTGGCAGTCGGGAGCTCGTTCGGCCCCTCGGCCGCCAGCCGCCGGGCCGCCTCCGCCGCGGAGAGCCCCTCCGCGACGGCGGCGCCGGGTTCGGGTGCCATCAGAGCCAGGCGCTCCGGCGCAGCGGTGGCTCGGTTCCGCCGGCACGTTGCACCAGGACCTGGTTGACGCCGGTGGTGCCGGCCTCGAATCCCAGCGCGCTGGCCGCCATGTAGAGCCGCCAGACCCGGGCCCGGCCCAGGCTGCTGGCCTGCACGGCCTCGTCCCAGTGGGTCTCCAGGTTGTGCACCCAGGCGCGCAGGGTCAGCGCGTAGTGCGGGCGCAGGGCCTCGACGTCGAGCACCTCCAGGCCGCCGCCCTCCAGGGCGCCGATCATCTCGGCCAGGCTCAGCATCTCGCCGTCCGGGAAAACGTAGCGCGGGATAAACGAATCGGGATCCGGGTCGGTCGGGCCGGCGTTCCAGGAGATGGCGTGGTTCAACAGCCGGCCGCCGGGGCGCAGCAGCCCGTGCAGCAGGGAGGCGTAGTGGCCGATCTGTTCGCGGCCCACGTGCTCGGACATGCCGATGGAGCTGATCGCATCGAAGGGACCGTCGTCCACGTCGCGGTAGTCCTGGGTCCGGATCTCCACGCGGTCCGTCAGCCCGGCGTCCGCCACCCGCTTGCGCGCCAGTTCGGCTTGTTCGTTGGAGAGCGTGATGCCGACGACGTCGGCGCCGTAGTTCCGGGCGGCGTGCAGGGCGAAGCTGCCCCAGCCGCAGCCGACGTCCAAGACCCGCATTCCGGGCCGGAGCCCGAGCTTGCGGCAGACCAGGTCCAGTTTTGCCTGCTGAGCCGCGTCGAGCCCGGTTTCCGGGCTGTCCCAGACGGCGCAGGAGTAGACCAGGGACGGGCCGAGCACGAGGGAGTAGAAACGGTTGCCGACGTCGTAGTGGTGCGAGATGGCGGCGGCGTCGCGCTTCCGGGAGTGGCGGCGGCCCTTGCGCGCGACGCGGGCCTCTTCCGGCGGCGGCGCCGGGTTGGGGCCGAGCGCGCCGAGGCGCACCGCGGTGCCGGCCAGGAGTCCGAGGTCCCGGAGCGCGGGCCGCCGGAACGGCCCCGGTTCGGCGAACTTCCCCGCCGAGCTGAGCGCGGCGAAACTGGCGAAGATGTCGCCGGGGGCCTCGATGTCGCCGGCCACGTAGGCCCGCGCCAGGCCCAGCTGCCCGGGCGAGAAGAGGATCCGCCGCAGCGCCCGGCGTGAGTGGAACACCACCAGCGGCGCTCCCTCCGGCCCGGCTTCCGAGCCGTCCCAGGCGCGGAGACGGAGCGGGATGTCCCTGGTGCCGAGCACAATGGCCAGCGCCCCGGCGAGCCGCGGCGCGGCCCCAGCAGTAGTCGACATGCTTCTTTCCTTTCAGCCGGCAGCTTGCCCCAGCCCCAATCTATGGCCAACCGGCGCGCCCGGACAGGGGCCGGACGTCCCGGAAGCGCCGGCCGCGAACCGCCGGCGGGCCGCACGGCGGTCCGCTCTGGTGCTCGCCGCGGCCGGTGGTTAGGGTGGCTCACATGGCTGAGGCTTTTTCGTCCCTCGTGGACGCATTCAGGAATGTCGGGGTGTCCCGCGCGTACGGCGAGCCCGTGCAGCTCGGCGGCGAGGAACTCATCCCCGTGGCGCTGGTGTCCTTCGGCTTTGGCGGCGGCAGCGCGCCCGCCTCGGACGGCGCCCCGGCGGGGGCAGGCGGCGGGGGCGGCGGCTTCGTCCTGCCGCTGGGGGTATACGTCCCCGGCAAGGGCGGCGGCACCGTATTCCGGCCGAACCCCCTCGCCGTGCTGATGGGCCTGGTGCCGGTGGTCTGCGCCGTGGGGTTGTCCCTGCGCGGGATCCTGCATGGCCGCCGCTGAACTTCCGATCAGCATCGACGTCGGCGACACGGTTGTCTCGGCGGTCTATGCCCGCCCCGCGGATACCCGCGCGACCCTGGTGGTGGCCCACGGCGCCGGCGCTGGGATGGAGCACCCGTTCCTGCGCGGATTCACCGGAGCCCTGAACGACGCCGGCGTCGCCACCCTGCGCTTCAACTTCCCGTACCGCGAGGCGGGCCGGAAGTTCCCGGACCGTCCGCCGGCCGCGATCGCCGCCTGGCGCGCCGCCATGGACGCGGCCGCCGTCCGTGCCGAGGGTGAACCGCTCTGGGCCGCCGGCAAGTCCTTCGGCGGCCGGATGGCGTCGATGGCCGTGGCGGAGGGCATGCCCGCGGCGGGGCTGATCTACCTGGGCTATCCGCTGCATCCGCCGGGCAAACCGGAGAAGCTCCGCGACGAGCATCTCTACGGGCTCACCCTCCCGATGCTGTTCCTCCAAGGCAGCAGGGACACTTTCGCCACCCGGGAGCTGCTGGAATCCGTGGTCACACGCATCGGAGCCACCGCAACGCTTCAGTGGCGTGAAGGCGGAGACCATTCCTTCGCCGTGGCCGGGAGGAAGCGGGCGCCGGAGGAGATCGGGGCGGACCTGGCGGCTGCAGCAGCGGATTTTATCCGGCAGCACAGCCCCTGATTCCCGGGCGGTGGTTCCCATCCCGGCGGCCACGCTGAATGATGGTGCCCATGAGCAAACCATATGAAGCCTCCCGCCGCGTCGAATCCGATAACCCCGAGGCAGTCGTCACTGCCGTCCGTGAGGCCACCAGCGAGCTCCGCGACGAGCTGCAGCGCGACGGGATCGACGTCAGCTTCCAGGACCTGGCCCTGCTGGGCCATTCGGAATCCTGGGACGGGGAGGGCCAGCGCTGGGTCCATGTGGCCTGGGACGGCACCGAGGCCGGGTAGGGCCGCCGACTGTTCCGTATGACACGCACCGGGCATATCATCCCGTCATGAGCGCCAAGCTATTTGCCTACCTCAGCTACCCGGATGCCCCGGCCGCTCTGGAGTGGATGGAGCGGGTCGGGTTCACCGTCGTCCGCCGCCAGGACGGGGATGCCGGCCGGGTCATCCACGCGGAAGTCCGCCTTGGCGATGCCGTCCTGATGGTGGCCAGCAACGACGCCGACTACCAGCGGCCCGGGCTGCTCGGCCAGTCGACTGGACAGGGCCTGTACCTGCTGCTGGACGACGTCGACGGCTTCTACCGCGATGCCCTCGCCGCCGGGGCAACGAGTGTGATTGAACCCGAAAGCACCGAATGGGGTGCCCGGCGGGCGCGGGTCCTGGACCCGCAGGGACAGGAGTGGAGTGCCGGGACGTATGAACCCGGCGTTGCCTGGGATTGACCCGAAGGGACCCTCGGGGCAGTGACGCTTACATCCTGCTCTTGACCTTGGCGGTCGCTGGCGCGGTCCAGGGATCCTCCGGCCACGGGTGCTTCGGGTAGCGGCCGCGCATCTCCGCCCGGACCTGCGCGTAGGGCCCGGACCAGAAGGACGCCAGGTCATCGGTCACCGCCAGCGGCCGCCTGGCCGGCGAGAGCAGGTGGAACAGCACCGGGACCCGGCCGTCCACCAGCCGCGGCGTCCGGTCCCAGCCGAAGACCTCCTGCAGCTTGACCGCGACAACGGGCCGGCCGCCGTCGTCCGCCTCCGGATAATCGATCCGGATCCGCGAGCCGCTCGGCACCGCGAGCGTCTCCGGCGCCAGCTCCCCCAGCCGGGAAGCTTCCGGCCAGGGCAGCAGCCGGCGCAGCGGCTCGGCCAGGCCGATGCTGCCGGTGGCGGCTCCGCCGGCCAGGGCCTCGAGTTCCGGGGCGAGCCACTCGTCCAGCCGGGCCAACAGGGCCGGCTCCGACACATCGGGCCAGGGGTCCCCCAGCTCGCGGCGCAGCAGGGCCAGGCGACGGCGCAGGGCGTCCGCCGCCGTCGACCAGCCGATTGTTTGGAGTCCAGTCTGGCCGAGGGCGCGCGCCACGGCGGCGCGTCCCTCAGCTGCCGACGGCCGGACCGGCGTGGAGGTGAGCACGATGGCGCCCAGCCGGCGCTCCCGGCGGGCGGTGACCCGGCCCTGGCCGAACTGGGCCTCCACCGTGTCGCTGATCAGGTGCCGGGCGGCGGCCTCCGCCGCCCCGGCGCTCAGCGGGGCGGCGGAGCGGATGACGGCTCCGGTGCCGGCCGCGTCCTGCCCTTCGGCGCGCGAGACCTCGGCGACGGCCAGCCACTCATGCCCCGCGAGGCGGCTCCCGGCGGGAAGTCCGGCCCGGGTGCCGGAGGAGAGCAGGTACCGCTCCCCGGCTCCCGGTACCCGGCAGGCCACCCGGTCCGGGAAGGCCAGGGCGACGACGAACCCGGTAGCTTCCGGTCCGCCGGCGGCCACCCCCTTCACCGGCGTGGCCGCGGTGCGGGACTCCGCCGAGCGCGCGATCGCCTCCATCCGCCGCATATCATCGGCCCAGCGCCGGGATCCGGGATCCCGGCCGGACCGCAGAGCGTGCAGGAGTCCGGGCAGATCGGCGCCCGGCGCGCGCTGGCCGCCGGCGACGACGGCCACGGCCTCCGCCGCAGTGCGGTGCCCGACGGCGGCCGCACCGTCCAGCAGTGCGCGGGCGAGCCGGGGGTCGGCGGGGACCCTGGCCAGCGTTTTGCCCAGGTCTGTGGCGAGGCCGGCGGGGCCGACGGCGCCGAGTTCCCGCAGCACGTCGACGGCCTCGTCCATGGCGGCGCGGGGCGGCGCGTCCGGGAGGGCCAGCCCGGCGCCGCCGGGGGAACCCCAGCAGGCCAGGACCAGGGCAGCGGCCGTGAGGTCGGCGACGGCGATCTCTGGGGTCTGGTGAGCCGGGGCGGCGCCGTAGCTCCTCTGGTCGTAGCAGCGCACCACCCGTCCGGGACCCTGCCGGGCGGCGCGTCCGGCGCGCTGGTCCGCGGAGGCCCGGGAGCAGGAGACCGTCACGAGGCCGGTCATCCCGCGCCCGGCGTCGCGCCGCGGTTCGCGGGACAGGCCGGAGTCGACCACCAGGCGGACGCCCGGAACAGTCAGCGAGGATTCGGCGAGCGCCGTGGAGACGATGATCCGCGCGGGGTCGCCGGGGCCGCGGCCGGATACGGCCCGGTCCTGCGCGCGCGGATCCGCCTGGCCGTGCAGCTCCAGCACTTCTGCGCCCACCCGCCCGCGCAGCCGGGCCGCTACCCGGGAGACCTCCCGGGCCCCCGGAACGAAGACCAGCGCGTCGATGTCTTCCCCGGCGGCGAGCGCTGCGGCGTGGGCCGCCGCGGCTGTATCAGCCACATGGTCCAGGAACGACTGTGTCACGCCGCGGGCATCGAGCCGCTGACCGGGGGCCGGCATCCACTGCACGTCCAGCGGGTAGAGCGCGGACGGGCAGCCGACGACGAGGGCCGCGCCGCCGGCGTCGGGCGGGGTGTCCACCAGCAGTGCGGCAAAGCGGGGCGCGTCCAAGGTTGCCGACATCGCGACGAGTGTGAGGTCCCCCCGCAGCTGGCGGACCTCGGCCAGCATGCCGAGCAGCAGGTCGGTCTCCAGGCCGCGTTCGTGGACCTCATCGAGGACCACCGCGCCGGTGCCTTCCAAGCCCGGATCGGCCAGCAGCCGGCGCAGCAGGATGCCGGGCGTCACGAATTCGATCCAGGTTCCGGGGCCGGCCTGGCTGTCGCCGCGCACCGTGTAGCCTACGCGGCCGCCCAGCTTGCTGCCGTCCAGCTCGGCGAGGCGCCGGGCGGCCGAACGTGCGGCGACGCGGCGTGGCTGGGTCACAACGATGCGCTGCGGACGGCTGCCGCCCCCGTGCGGGACGAGGTTGGCCAGCAGCGGAGGCACGAGCGTGGTCTTGCCGGTGCCCGGCGGGGCCTCCACCACGGCAGCGCCGGACGGGGCTCCGGCGCGCAGCAAATCCGCCAGCGTCCCCAGTGAACCGGCGAACACCAGGCCGGCTCCGATGGCCTCGAGATCGAACGGCCTGTGCGCTGGTTGGTTGGCGGCGGGCGTTGAAGTCACCCCCTTATTGTCCCCGCAAATTTGTCGCTGCCCTGCTCACCCCGTAAATGCGGGAGACTGGAACCCTCACAACCACGAAGGCGGAACCATTGATCAAGCTCCAGCAGGACGCCGAAGGCTTTATCCGCATGAAGCGGCATTTCCCCGCCGGCACGCCCGTCACCATCACGTTTGCTGACGGAGCCAGCGAAGAGTTCACCGGACGCCAGCTGAACGCGGCGTACGACGCCGCGCTTGCCGAGTACCGCGCGCTGAACCACCTCGACGCGAAGGGGTTCTCCCGGGCGCCCAAGAAAAAGACCGACTCGGGCAACACGATCGAGTTCGTACCCGTCCACCCCGGTATGGGCAGCTAGCCGGCGGAGCTAATTGCGGCCGTACCCTTCAGCGGTGACGAGATCGCCGGAACAATTCGGCCCGGCATGGTGTTGGCCCCTATTGTGCCCTTGGGCGACATCCCTGCCGGCCCACCCGCCGGTGCAGAACCGTGGCCACCGGGCCACAAGTCCATGGACCTGAACCACTCTCCCCCACGACCGCAACTACTCAACCGACTCTTACTGGAGAAGAATGCTTACCGTAAACGCTTACGCTGCCCCGTCCGCCACCGGGGACCTCGTCCCCACCACCATCGAGCGCCGCGACGTCGGCCCGCACGATGTGCTGATCGAGATCAAGTTCGCCGGCATCTGCCACTCGGACATCCACACCGTCCGCGGCGACTGGGGACCGCAGTCCTACCCGCTCGCCCCCGGCCACGAGATCGCCGGCATTGTCACCGAGGTCGGCTCGGCCGTTACCAAGCACGCCGTCGGCGACCGCGTCGGCGTCGGCTGCATGGTGAACTCCTGCGGCGAGTGCGCCAACTGCCAGGCGGGCGAGGAGCAGTACTGCCTCAAGGGCAACACCGGCACCTACGGGGCCGTGGACCGAGACGGCACCATCACCCAGGGCGGCTACTCCACCCACGTCGTCGTGACCGAAGACTTCGTCGTGCGGATCCCCGAGGGCATCGAACTCGACGTCGCAGCACCCCTGCTGTGCGCCGGCATCACCACCTACTCGCCGCTGCGCCACTGGAACGCCGGACCGGGCAAGAAGGTCGCCGTCGTCGGCCTCGGCGGCCTGGGGCACATGGCCGTCAAGATTGCCCACGCCATGGGGGCCGAGGTCACGGTCCTCTCGCAGTCACTCAAGAAGCAGGAAGACGGCCTGCGCCTGGGCGCGGACCACTACTACGCCACGAGCGACGAGAACACCTTCAGCGACCTCGCCGGCAGCTTCGACCTGATCATCAACACCGTCAGCGCCTCGATCGACATCAGCTCCTACCTGCAGCTGCTGCGCCTCGACGGCACCATGGTGAACGTCGGCGCCCCGGCCGAGCCGCTGCCGGTGAACGCGTTCGCCCTGATTGGCGGCCGGCGCGCCTTCGCCGGTTCCATGATCGGCGGCATCCGCGAGACCCAGAAAATGCTCGACTTCTGCGCCGAGCACCACCTCGGGGCCGAAATCGAGGTCATCCCGGCTGAGAAGATCAACGAGGCCTACGAACGCGTGCTGGCCTCCGACGTCCGCTACCGGTTCGTGATCGACACAGCCACCCTGGCCTAGCCTCCGCGGCGGTTCCCCGCCGCGGTGACGGCTTGTCGCCACGCAAACGGTCCGGCGCTACGGGATTTCCGCAGCGCCGGACCGTTTCCGTGTCGCGGGCCCTCCGGCCCTGCCCTGCAGGGTGGCGACGAGCCCGTTGTCCGACCCTGAGGGCGCGGCCGGGTTCGTCGTCGCCATTGTCTGCCGGGGAGCGGAACTCCCGTCGTCAAGCCGGCGTTTACCTTTCGACGGCCTTCCCGTCGCTTGGATATCACCCTCCGGAAATGCGGCTGCAATAATGCAGGTGCAAGCTGGAAGGGGTCCCGCAGGGTGTCCCGCTGGTTGCAAGAGAGAGCAGGGCTGCCGTGAATCCCTTGATTATCCTGACCGCGCCGACCGGTCCACGCGAGGGCAGCCGGCCGGCCGCGGCGATCCGGCCCATCCGGGCCGACGACCTTCCCGGGCTCGACGCGATGTACCGGGACGCCTACGCCGGCAGCCTGCCCCAGCCTCCGGACCGCGCCGTCGGCTGGATCGACGCGCTGCTCGACGGGGCCGAGGGCCGACACCTTCCGGAGGCCTCCGCGGTCCTGGCCGGGCCCGACGGCCAGCTCGCCGCGGCCATCATCGTCACCGAGCCCGCTTCCGGCACCGCGGAAGCCTGGGATTCCGTGATCGCCGAATTGTTCACCCACCCGGACCACCGCCGGCAGGGACTGGCGGAGGAGTTGCTGGGCCACTGCCTGCATGTGCTGCACTCCCTCGGCCGCACCAGGGTGGCGGTCACCGTGGACAGCGGCAATTCGGCCGCACTGGCGCTGTACCTGTCGAGGGACTTCCGCCGGCTGGCCGACGACGACGGCGACTGAGCCCGCGCGGCCCCCTGGCCGCCGGTCTCCCGGGCCGCCATCCCCGTTCCGGTCCCGCAGCCTTCCACCGCCGCGGAAGCCGGTGCTAGCTTGTTGCGGATGAACATTCTCGACTGGCTGCTCGACTCCGACCCCGCCATCCGCTGGCAGGTGCTGCGGGACCTTACGGATGCACCGCCGGAGACGGCGAATGCCGAGCGCTCCCGGGTGGGGGCCGAAGGTTGGGGCGCCCGCCTGCTGGCCCTGCAGGGCGCGGACGGACAGTGGGACGGTGGAACGTACTTCCCCACCCCGTTCGACAACTCCGAGCCGGGCCAGCCCTGGACCGCCACCACGTACACCCTGCTGCTCCTCCGCGACTTCGGACTGGACCCCCGCAGCAAAGAAGCCCGGGATGCCGTCGACCGGGTCCGGGCCAACAGCCGCTGGGAAGAGGCGGGCCAGCCGTTCTTCGACGGCGAGGTGGAGCCCTGCATCAACGGCATGGCCGTCGCCCTGGGCGCCTACTTCGGCCAAGACGTCGAGGGCATCGTTGCCCGGTTGCTCGACGAACAGCTGGAGGACGGCGGCTGGAACTGCGATGCGGATCGCGGTTCCACCCGGTCCTCGTTCGGCACCACGATCAACGTGCTGGAGGGACTGCTCGAGTTCGGCCGAGCCACCGGAGGCACGCCCGACACTGCGGCGGCCCGGCGGCGAGGCGAGGAGTACCTGCTGGAGCGTGGCCTGCTCCGCCGCAAAAGCACCGGGGAGCTGGTCAATCCGGCATGGCTGCAGTTCTCCTACCCAACCCGCTGGCACTATGACGTGCTCCGCGGCCTGGACTATTTCCGGGACGCCGGGTCTCCCCCGGACCCCCGGATGGCCGAGGCCCTGGACCTGGTGCGTTCAAAGCGCCAGGCCGACGGGACGTGGCCGCTGGAGAACAGCCATCCCGGCCGGATCCACTTCCTGCTGGAGGAAGGTGACGGCCGCCCCAGCCGCTGGAACACCCTCCGGGCACTGAGGGTCCTTGCGTGGGCGGAACACGCCTGAAGCATATTTGTCACTTCGATGGAAATATGGCTACATTTGCCTTTAGGCATCGAGGTTTCTGGGGGAAATATGAACAAGGCGCAGCGCCGCGCTCACACGGAGCCGCCCTGTCCGGCGTGCGGATCGCGGGTCGTTCCGACCTGGAAGGACGAGCGGTCGCAGGCCGAGCGCCAGCCGGACTGGCGTGTCAGCGCACGTCAGTGCAGCAGCCAGAACTGCAATATGAACGATCCGCAGAACTGGTAGCCGCGTGCCGGCAGCTCACGGCGTGCCGATGATTTCCTCGGCGTTTTCCTGCACCCAGCCAAAGAGCGGCAGCAGGTGGCCGGTGAGCTCGCGGCCGCGCGGCGTCAGGCGGTAGTCAACCCGCGGCGGAATCGTGGGGCGGGCCTCACGGTGCACCAGGCCGTCGCGTTCGAGGGTCTTCAGTGTCTGCGCCAGCATTTTTTCGCTGATGCCTTCTGCCCGGCGGCGCAGTTCGCTCCACCGCTGCTGACCGTCCGCCAGCGCGATCAGAATCAGCACGCCCCACTTGCTGGTCACGTGGTCCAGCAGGGTACGGCTGGAGCAGCCGGCAGGAAAGACGGCAGCTTCGGGCGGACGCTGGGCGCGGGATGATTCAAAACTAACCGTCACGTATGTACCTTACCTCAAAGTGCGTACTCTCTCTCAGGAAGTTTCCCGGGTGGTGGCCGGTTGTCGCTTCCGGATGTACAAACCCCGTGAAAGGACATTCCCATGAGCATCGTTGTCACCGGCGCGACCGGACAGCTTGGCCGCCTCGTCACCGATTCCCTCCTGCAGCGCGGCGTCCCCGCCCGGCAGATCGTGGCCACCGGGCGCGCCGTTGAACGGCTGGCGGACTTCGCCGGCCGCGGCGTCCAGGTCAGGGCCATGGACTATGACGACCCGGCCACTGTCGCCGACGCACTGAAAGGCGCCACCAAGGTGCTGCTGATTTCCGGCAGCGCAGTCGGCCGGCGGGTGGAACAGCACCGCGCCGTCATCGACGCCGCCGTCGCCGAGGGCGTAGCCCTCATCGCGTACACCAGCATCGCCAATGCCGACACCACCGGCATGAAGCTGGCCGCTGAACACCAGGCTACCGAGAACCTGCTGGCAGCCTCCGGACTCCCCTACGTGCTCCTGCGCAACGGCTGGTACCTGGAGAACTACACCGAACAGCTGCAGGGCACCCTCGCGCAGGGCGCGTTCGCCGGCAGCGCCGGCGAGGGCAAGGTCAGCGCCGCGGCCCGCGCCGACTATGCCGAGGCAGCCGCTGCCGCGCTGCTGGCCGACGGCCAGGCCGGCAAGGTCTACGAGCTCGGCGGCGATTCTGCCTTCTCCATGACCGAACTCGCCGCCGAAATCACAGCAGCCAGCCGGCAGCCGATCGCCTATCAGGACCTACCCGCCAGCGACTACGCCGCATTGCTGACCGGGTTCGGCGTGCCGTCGGACTTCGCCGGAATCCTGGCGGATTCGGACCTGGGCATTGCCCGTGGCGATCTCCACGTCAGCAGCACGGACCTGAGCCAGTTGATCGGCCGGCCCACCACCGCCATGCACGCGGCCGTCGGAGCGGCCGTAGCTGCCTTGTAGCGCCGCTGGGAGGGGCGCCGGCCCGGCGCCCCTCCCAGCGCGGCACGGCTTGCCATCCCGCGGCAGGCGACCGACGATGGTCCGGAGTGCCGCGTGGAAAGGGGCAGCATGACAGTGCAAAGCGCAGGGCTGCTGCTGTTCCGCCGGAACGTCGGCGCGCCCGTGGAGGTCTGGATCGCGCACATGGGCGGACCGTTCTGGGCCCGCAAGGACGCCGCCGCCTGGTCCATCCCCAAAGGCGAATACTCCCCGGAGGAGGACGCCCTGGGGGCCGCCGTGCGGGAGTTCACCGAGGAAATGGGAACGCCGCCGCCGCCAGCGGCCTACTTTCCCCTGGGCAGCTTCAAGCAGGCCTCCGGCAAGCTCATCACCGTCTTCGCGGCCGAAGCCGACTTTCGGCCGGAACGTATTGCCAGCAACACCTTTTCGCTGGAATGGCCGAAAGGGTCCGGTGTCATCCGGGACTTCCCGGAGATCGACGACGCCGCGTGGTTCAGCGAGCCCGCGGCGCGCCTCAAGCTGGTGCGCGGGCAGCTGCCGGTCCTGGACGCGCTGCTGGAGCATCTGCGCCGGATCTCCTAGGTGCGCCCCGCCCCGCCCGCGTCCGCGAGTGTGACAATATTGTATTGAAATGTCACATCCGGCCCAACTAGTGTGACACGGATTGTCAGTTCACACGAACCCGGGAGCGACCATGCACCAAGTAGGACGTCGACTGTCCGCCGTTACGGCGACGCTGGCCCTGAGCGTGGCAGGCGGCGCCGTCCCCAGCCCCGCGTCCGCCGACCCGCGTGAGACCGAGAAGGCCGCGACGGCCACCGGCTACGGCGGCGCCGTCAGCACGGTGGACCCGGAGGCCTCGGCCGCGGCGATTGAAGTGCTCCGCAAGGGCGGCAACGCGGCGGACGCCGCCGTCGCTGCGGCCGCAACCCTGGGGGTGACCGAGCCCTACAGCGCCGGAATCGGCGGGGGCGGCTACTTTGTCTACTACGACGCGAAAACCGGCACGGTCGGAACGGTCGACGGGCGCGAAACAGCGCCCGCCGCGATGCCACACGACGCGTTCATCAACCCGGAAACCGGCCAGCCCTACCGCTTCACCCCGGAGTTGGTCACCAGCGGCGTCGCCGTCGGCGCCCCGGGCACGCCGGCCACCTGGGACCGTGTCCTCCGCCGCTGGGGAAGCCTGAACCTCGGCGAAGCCCTCGATCCGGCCATCAAGGTGGCGACCCGGGGTTTCGTCGTCGATCAGACGTTCCGCCAGCAGACGCTGGAAAACAAAAACCGTTTTGCGGCCTTCCCCGCGACCAGCGCCCTCTTCCTGCCCGGCGGTGACGCCCCCGCCGTCGGCAGCGTCTTCCAAAACCACGACCTTGCAGCCACCTACCGGCTTCTCGCGAAGCAGGGCACGGACGGCTTCTACCGCGGCCCGCTCGCGGCGGACATCGCGGCCGCAGTGCAGGCTCCGCCGAAGTCGGCAGACACCAAACTGCCCGTTCCGGCCGGATACCTGACCACCGCGGACCTGGCCGCCTACGGCACCCGGGACCAAGCCCCGACCCACGTCAACTACCGCGGCCTGGACGTCTTCGGCATGGCTCCCTCCAGCAGCGGCGGCACCACCGTCGGCGAGGCGCTGAACGTCCTGGATCCCGCCAACCTGTCCGCCATGTCCAGGGGAGGCGCCCTCCACCACTACCTCGAGGCCAGCGCGTTGGCCTTCGCCGACCGCGGCAAGTACGTCGGCGACCCTGCCCGCGTGGACGTGCCCACCGCCGCCCTCACCGATCCGCTCTTCGGCAAGGAGCGCGCGTGCCTGATCGACCCGCTGCGCGCCGCGGCCAAGCCGGTGGCACCGGGGAATGTGGCCGCGTACGACGGCGCGTGCCCGGCGTCGTCCGCGGCACCCGCCGAGGACAAGGACACCGAGAACATCTCCACCACTAACCTGACGGTCGCGGACAAGTGGGGCAACGTGGCCGAATACACCCTCACGATCGAGCAGACCGGCGGCTCCGGAATCGTGGTGCCCGGCCGGGGTTTCCTGCTCAACAACGAACTGACCGACTTCTCCACCGTGTATGACCCGAAGGACCCCAACCGGATCGAACCCGGCAAGCGTCCCCGGTCCTCCATGTCGCCGACCATCATCCTCAAGGACGGGGCGCCGTTCCTGGCCCTGGGTTCGCCGGGCGGCTCGACCATCATCACCACGGTCCTGCAGACCATCCTGAACCGGGTGGACCTGGGCATGGGCATTTCGGAGGCCATTGCGGCCCCGCGCGCCTCGCAGCGCAACACGGCCAAGGTCACCGCCGAGCCGGAGTTCATCGCCGCATACGGCGGCGCGCTGGCGCCGTTCGGGCACCAGTTCACCCCGTCCGGGGACGCGTTCACGTCGGCGGCGGAGATCGGCGCGGCCACGGCGATCGAGTTCGGTCCGGGCGGGCGACTGATCGCGGCCGCCGAGCCGGTCCGGCGCGGCGGCGGTTCCGCGATGGTGCTGAAGCAGGCGCCATAGCCCGAGCCGCCCCGCGTGATCCGGGCGTCCGGGTTCGTCAGTGCGCGGGGTTCAGGCCCTTCACATAGGCAGCCTGCCCGGCGTGCTGGAGGCAGTCGGCGAGGGTGCTGACCAGCCGCACCCCGAGGGTGACCGGCGGGTCCCAGCGGGTGTCGATGACGCGGTCGAGGTCCTCGGCGGCAAGGCCTGCAAGGAACCCGGCGGTCTGCCGGTGGACGGCGTCGTAGTAGGCGAGCAGGAGGTCCGGGGTCGCCTGCACCGCGTCGACCTGGCCGGAGCTGTGGCCGTAGCCGGTGTCCTTCGGGGACAGCGGAAGGCCGAACCGGTCGGCGAATCCCTGCGACGTCCAGACCTGGTCCAGTCCGGCCGCTGCGGCCAGCTGTGCGTCCTCCACCCGGGCCAGATGCCAGACCAGCCACGCGATCGAGTTCCCGTTCCCCGCCGGACGCCGGGAGAGCGCGCCAGCGTCGACGCCGTCGAGGACGGCCGCAACCGTCTCGCGGATCCGGCCAAAAGCGTCCAGCAGCAGTTGCGTCGCTTCCATGTCAGTCCTTTCATGTGCATTGTGGCGGCGCCCCATGCTTGCACGGACGAAACCCGTTGCGCTATCACTTTTGGCTGTTCCCAGGGCTGGGAGGGACCATACGTGATAGCGCAACGGGCCTGGCGGGACCGGATTAGGCGGAGACCCGCTCAGCCTGGGCGGCGCGGGCCGTGCGGACTGCCGGCACACCGTCGCCATCCTGGCCGTACAGCCAGTCGTTGTAGCGGAAGTCGTTGTCCTTCCGGCTCTTGAACAGCAGGTTCCGCAGCGTCCGGGCCAGCCCGGAGACGTGCCAGGATTCGCCCCAGACGCGGGCGGTGCGCTGCACCCGGGCGGTGCGGGCGGCGCGGATGCTGTTGAACTCCTTGATTGCGCCGTCCCACGCGTCCGGGTTCACGCCGTCGTCGGTGAAGACCGTCCCGACGGTGGCGTCCTGCAGCACGGCGGCATCCTCAAGGGCCTGGCAGGCGCCCTGGGCCAGGTACTGGAGCATCGGGTGCGCGGCGTCGCCCATCAGCACCATCCGCCCGGCGACCCAGTTTTCGATCGGGTCGCGGTCGTACATGGGCCAGCGGATGCCGGTGGCCAGGTTCTTCAGCGCTTCCTGGACGGCCGGCACGCAGTCCTTGTACGCAGCCTCGAGCTCGTCCACTCCCCCGTACTGCTCTTCGCCGCGCTCGAACGAGGGGGACTTGAAGACGGCCACGGTGTTCAACAGCTCGCCCTTGCGCAGCGGGTACTGCACCAGGTGGCAGTCCGGTCCGAGGTAGACAATGACGTCCTCGAGGTCGGCCTTGGGCGTGTTTTCGGTGATCGGGACGGTGCCGCGGTAGGCGACGTAGGCCGAGGAGACGGGCTCGTCGTTGGTCACGAGCGGGCGCAGGGTGGACCGGAGTCCGTCGGCGCCGATCACGACGTCGGCCTCGTAGTCCACTCCCGCTGCGGTGTGGGCCACGCCGCGGCCGTTGACGGTTTCAACGCTCTCGACCATAACGTCGTTGACCAGCGTGACGCCGGCGGCTTCGCAGCCTTCGAGCAGCACCCGGTGCAGGTCGCTGCGGTGGATCACGACGTACGGCGCGCCGTAGCGCTCGGCAAATTCGCCGCCGAGGCTCTGGCGGGTGAGTTCCTCGCCGGTGACGGCGTCGCGGAAGACCAGATGCTTGGGCTGGACACCGATTTCCAGCGCCTTCTCCAGCAGGCCCCAGCGCTGCAGGACGCGGGAGGCGTTGGGGGCCATCTGCAGCCCGGCGCCGACCTCGCCGAATTCGGGCGCCCGCTCCACGAGGGTGACGTTGGCGCCGTTCTCACGCAGTGCGAGGGCTCCGGCCAGTCCGGCCATTCCCCCTCCGATGACGAGGACATCCGTGGACTTGCCGTCGGCAGACGCGGAACTGGTGGACGGGACGTGCTCAGACATTGCTTGCTCCTGATGGTGAAGAGTGGATCGAGAGGTTGGATTTGAGTTTCAGGCCGACGGCCACCAGCAGGGCCGCCGCGATGGCGGCCGCGCCGGCGAAGGCGAAGAAGTTGGAGTTGACGCCCAGTCCGGCCGCCAGCAGGAGGCCGCCCACCTGGGGAGCGGCGACGGCGCCGATCCGGCCCGTTCCCAGCGCCCACCCGAGCGCGGTCCCGCGCAGGTGTCCGGGATAGTGGCTCGCGACGGCGGCGATGATCAGGCACTGGGTGCCGTGGGTCCCGACGCCGGCGAGGACCAGCATGAGGTAGACAACCGTGACCGGCGGGCCGGTTACGAGGACCACGAGGGCGACGGCGGCGACGGCGGCCGCGGCAATCGCCGTCGGGATCGGACCGAACCGGGTGCCGGCCCAGGCCGTGATGACCGAGCCGGCCACCGCGCCAAGGTTCAGGGCCAGGGCGAACGTCAGGGCGGAGCCCAGGTTGTAGCCGGCCAGCTGCATGAGGTTGGGCAGCCAGGTGCCCAGCCCGTACCAGGCGAACAGGGTGGCGATCGTGGCCACGGCGAACAGCATGCTGATCCCCAGGTAGGGGGCGCGGAGCAGGGACGAGAATCCGGCGGGTTCCTTGAGGCCGTGGCCGGCCGGGGCGGTCTGGCCGGCTGCTCGGACGGTTTCCCTGCCTGTGGCACGCGCCGGGGCGAGGGTTTCCGGGAGATACTTCAGCCCCAGGGGCACCACGATCAGCAGGGCCAGCACGGCCACCAGGAACATGGACTGCCAGCCGAACGCGGGAATGAGCTGGATCCCCACGAGGGCGGCGATGGAGCCGCCGATCGGGACGCCGGACATCATCAGGGTGGCGATGGTGGACCGCCATTTGGTGGGCACCAGTTCCGCTACCAGGGCGTTGGCCGAAGGCACCAGCCCGCCGAGCCCGATGCCCGCCAGCAGGCGCAGTGCGCCGAAGACGGGGGCGTTGGGAGCGAAGGCGCAGAGAATGGTGAAGACCGAGAAGACGACGGCACAGCCGAGGATGGTGCGGCGGCGGCCCCAGGAGTCGGCCATCCGGCCGGCGAAAATGGCGCCGATCATCATGCCGACGAAGGCCATCGAACCGATGGTCCCGGCGGTGGCCTTGCTCAGGCCCCAGCCCGTTTCGGAGATGAGCGAGGACTGGACGGTGCCGTACACGATGAGGTCGTAGCCGTCGAAGACCACAAGGAGCCAGCAGACGAGAACCGCGGCCGCCGAGCCTTTGGAAAAGCGGGAAGCGGGCCCGTCCGCGACGGCGGAGGCGGCAGTCCCCGGCACGGACCGTTGCGGCACTGCAACAGATGGTGTGTGATTCATGCCACTCACTGTCCTAGCCGCCGCAGGTGAACCACAATACAATTCTGATGTGCAGAATGAACCAGCGCCCAAGTCAGCCCGGAAGCCCGTTCAGAAGCGGCCCACGTATTCGATCGAGGCGGTCGACAACGCCCTGCAGCTCCTTCAGCTGCTCCGCGACGGCGGAGCCCTGCGGCTCAAGGACGCCGCCGAGGAACTGGGGGTGGCCCCGTCCACGGCCCACCGCCTGCTGGCCATGCTGGTTTACCGCGGTTTCGCTGTGCAGGACGAGACCCGCCGCTACGTCCCCGGCCCGGCCATGGGCGTCGGCCCGGCCGGCCTCGCGTGGACGCGACTGCTGCGCACCCTGGCCCAGCCGCACATGGAACTGCTCTCCGCCCGGCTCAACGAGACCGTGAATCTGATGGTGCGGGTGGGCACAAAAGTGCGGTTCCTGGCCACGGTGGAGGGAAACAACGTATTGCGCGTGGGCGACCGGCAGGGAACGGTCATGCCGGCCAACAGGACGTCCGGCGGCAAGGCCATGCTGGCCGAACTCGACGCGCCGATGATCGAGCAGCTCTTCCGCAGCAACAACGCCGAGATCGGCGGGGACACCATCCCGGACGCCGAGTACCCGGCCTTCCGGCGCGAGCTGGAGTCGATCCGCAGCAACGGCTTCGCCGCCAATTTCGAAGGCACCGAGGAAGGGGTGAGCGCGCTCGGCATGGCCCTGCACAACCGGCACGGCCACGTGGTGGGTGCGCTCAGCGTCGCCACTCCGGCCACCCGGTTCCGCCGGGTGTTCGACGCCGGGCTCGTCCCCGCGCTGCGGGAGACCTGCCGGCAGCTCGAGATCGATATCGCCGCCAATCCGGCCGAGCCGGACTGAGCGCGGCCGCCCGACTGGCTCGCAGATAAGGCCGTTTTGAGTGCTAATAACGGCCTTAACTGCCACTTAGTTGGGAAGTAATTCTGACTGGCAGAATATGTTGGAGGTCACACCCGCGGATCCGTAAGGTCGAACTACGCCGAAAACCTGTTCTGACCTACCGAGGAGGCCCACGTGTCCATCAGCGCCGAGAACACGACCCATGAATCAGTGGCTGCGGGGCACACCGCCCCCGAGCCCACGCCCGAAGAGGCCGCGCAGCTCCAGGAGCTGTACCGTGATTTTGACCGCGAGAACCTGATCCCGCTCTGGACCGAGATCGCGGACCTGATGCCGATGGTCCCGAGCCCGAAGGCGGTCCCCCATGTCTGGCGGTGGAGCGACCTGTACCCGCTGGCGGCCCGCGCCGGCGACCTCGTCCCGGTGGGCCGCGGCGGCGAACGCCGCGCCATCGCCCTCGCCAACCCGGGACTGGGCAACACCCCGTACGCCACCCCCACCCTGTGGGCAGCCATCCAGTACCTCGGGGCCCGCGAGACCGCCCCGGAACACCGCCACTCGCAGAATGCCTTCCGCTTCGTCGTCGAAGGCGAAGGGGTCTGGACCGTTGTCAACGGCGACCCGGTCCGGATGTCGCGCGGCGACTTCCTGCTGACCCCGGGCTGGAACTTCCACGGCCACCACAACGACACCGACGAGCCGATGGCCTGGATCGACGGCCTGGACATCCCGTTTGTGCACTATGCCGACGCCGGCTTCTTCGAGTTCGGCACCGAGCGCGTCACCGACGAGGCCACCCCGGACATCTCCCGCTCCGAGCGGCTCTGGGCCCACCCGGGACTCCGTCCGCTCTCGGGCCTGGACGACACCACCAGCTCGCCGATCGCGGCCTACCGCTGGGAATACACGGACCGCGCCCTGCGCGAGCAGCTGCTGCTGGAGGACGAGGGCCACCCGGCCACCGTGTCCCAGGGCCACGCCGCCGTCCGGTTCACCAACCCCACCACGGGCGGGGACGTCATGCCGACCATCCGGGCCGAATTCCACCGACTCCGCGCCGGCGCCTCCACCGAGGCGGTGCGCGAGGTCGGCTCCAGCGTCTGGCAGGTCTTCGAAGGCCGCGGCTCCGTGGTCCTGAACGGCGAAACCCGGACCCTGGAAAAGGGCGACCTGTTCGTTGTCCCGTCCTGGGCCTCTTTTTCCCTTCAGGCGGAGCTCCAGGCCGAGAGCGAGTTCGATCTCTTCCGCTTCAGCGACGCCCCAATTTTCGAACGGCTGAACTTCAACCGCACCTACATCGAAGGACGCAAGAACGCATGAAACTCCTGACCCTCCGCACCGGAAACGGCTCGACCAAGGCCGTCCGCCAGGACGGCGACACCCTGACCGAGATCGACGGCTTCGCCGACGTCGGAGCGCTGCTCCGCTCGGAAGGCTGGGAAGCGACCGCGCAGAACGCCAGCGGCGTCACCCACCCGCTCGAAGGCGCGGACCTCGACGCCGTGGTCCCCTCCCCCGGCAAGATCATCTGCGTGGGCCACAACTACCGCAACCACATCAAGGAAATGGGCCGGGAAGTTCCCGAGTTCCCCACCCTGTTCGCCAAGTACGCCGAATCCCTGATCGGCCCGAACGATGACCTGGCCCTGCCGCAGGAATCCGACACGGTCGACTGGGAGTCCGAACTCGCCGTCGTCATCGGCAAGAAGGGCCGCCGGATTTCCGAGGCCGACGCGGCCGAGCACATCGCCGGGTACGCCGTGCTCAACGACGTGTCCATGCGCGACTACCAGTTCCGCACCATCCAGTGGCTGCAGGGCAAGACCTGGGAAAAGTCCACCCCGTTCGGCCCGGCCCTGGTCACCAAGGACGAGTTCAGCGGCGGCCTGATGACCACCGCCGTGGACGGCGAGATCCAGCAGAGCACTCCCACCAACGACGTCGTCTTCACGCCGGAGTTCCTGGTCTCCTACATCTCCACGATCATCACGCTGAACCCGGGCGACGTCATCGCCACCGGCACCCCGGGAGGCGTGGGCCACGCCCAGGACCCGAAGCGCTACCTGCAGGAGGGCCAGCTCCTGGTCACCAGCATCGAGGGCCTGGGCGAGCTGAAGAACCGCGTGGTCAAGGAAGCCTGATGGTTGCCCGCCACGACCAGACGACGGACCCGGAGCTGCTCGCGGCCCTGTTGCAGGCGCGCCGGGGCACGGCGTTTTTCGCCCGCAAGCTCAACGAGCTCTCCGACGCCGACCTCGACGGCGACTCGCTGCTGCCGGGCTGGACCCGCCGCCACATCACGGCGCACATCGGCTACAACGCCCGGGCCATCGCGCGACTCATCGAGTGGGCCGCCACGGGGGTGGAGACCCCGATGTATCCCTCCACCGACATCCGGGACCACGAGATCGATTTCGGCACCACGCTGAGCCCGATCGCGCTGCGGCACCTGTTCGACCACTCCGCCGTGCACTTGAACGTGGAATGGCGGGACCTGCCCGAGGATGCGTGGCACCACAAAGTTCGCACCATCCAGGGCCGCGAAGTGCCCGCCACCGAAACGGTCTGGATGCGCAGCCGGGAAGTCTGGATGCACGCCGTCGACCTGGCCAACGGCGCGGCTTTCCGGGACATTCCGGTCCCCGTCCTGGAGCGCCTGCTCAAGGACATCACCGGGGCATGGAAGACCCGCGGCACCGATGCGGGCCTTGTGGTCAAGGTCACCGACCGCGATCTGACATTCGGGGACACGACGTCGGCGTCCCCGACCGTGGTCTCCGGGCCGCTGCCCGGCGTCGTCGAATGGGCCGCGGGCCGCGGCAACGGCGGCGTCACCGCCGCCGGCGCGGAGGCCGCCAACGGCACGGTTCCGGCCGCACCGAAGTGGATCTGAGCAGCACCAAACGACCGATAAGCGCGAGGCCTCCCCGCCTGAACAGTTCAGGCAAGGAGGCCTCGCGCTTCTGTGTCTGGTTGCCGCCCTCCGGGGGCACTTTGAGGGCAGCGTCCAACGCCGGCCCCTAAGCTAACGGCGTGTCCGCGCCAAAGTGCCCCCGGAGTGCAGCCGGACCTTCAGCCCAGGTGGACGACTGGCGCGTCGCCGTCCGTTCCGGTGAACTTTCCGCGGTCGATGTTGATGTGCAGCACCGCGATCGGCGCGATGAGGATCGCGACGCCCGCGGCCCACAGGAAGACCATGGCGTAGCCGGTCGAAAGCGCCGCAAGGGAAACGCCGCCGGCCGTGGCCGCGGCGGCGATCGTGCTGAACAGCGCGATGCCGAGGGATCGACCAGGGCCGCGGCTGGACCATGGACGGCACGATTGAGCTCTTCAACGCCCTGAAAGGGCCCAAGAAGCTGGACATCGGCCCGTACCCGCCGATGCAGTCCCGGCCCCTCATCGAGGAGCACGACAAGATGTTCCGGTGGTACGACTACTGGATCAAGGGCATTGACAACGGCGTCATGGACGAACCGGCCGTCAGCGTCTTCGTGGAAGGCTCCCGCGAGCTCGTGACCGCCGAGCAGTGGCCGCCGAGGGACATCGAGTACAGGCCGCTCTACCTGCGCCCGCGGCGCAAGCTGTCAACCGAGCCGGAGCTGATGGGGGCCGAATACGCGGCCCCCGACGGCTTCTATCAGGCGCCGCTGACCGTGACGGACAAGGTGGAGATCATCAGCTGGTCCACCCCGCCGTTCGAGGAGGACACTGAAATGATCGGCACCGGCGCCGCACACATCTTCGCCGAGATCGACCAGCCGGACACCAACTTCATCCTCCGCCTGTGGGACTACGCCCCCAACGGCAAGCGGCAGCTCATCACCAGCGGCTACCTCAAGGCCTCTCACCGCGAGCTTGACGGACGGAGCACCGAGGGCAGCCCGGTCCACCCGCACACCCGTGCCGTTCCGGTGGAACCGGGAGCGATCGAGGAATACGTGCTGCGCCTCTACCCGTTCGCGAACACGTTCAAACCGGGCCACACCCTCACCGTGGAGCTGTCCAATGACGAGCCGCTTGCCGATGAGCACAATGCGCTGCTGCCGCCGGATGCCTTCCACCTGCCGGTGGGCCGGCCCGTCACCCACAAGATCTACCGCGACGCCGCACACCCGTCCCGCCTGGTTCTGCCGTTCACCACGCGAAAGCCGGCCGCGGACGGCTGATCCCGGCGCTAGAAGGTGCCGGCGGGGGTGCGTCCGAGGTATCCCTCGCTGGGCAGCCCGGTGCCCGGGTATGTCCAGAGCGTACCGTCGGGCTTCCGGGCTACAAGGTCGGGGTGCCCGTCGCCGTTGAGATCCCCGGAGCCAAGCAGGGAGTCGAAGCTGTTCCAGCCGAAGTAGCCGATCTTCACGGCTGCCTTGTAGCCGCCGCTGGTCGCGTCGACGCGGCCCGTCCCCTGGTAGTACCAGAGGGTGCCGTCGGGTTTCCGTGCCACGAGGTCATTGTGGCCATCACCGTTGAAATCCCCTACCCCTGTCATGATGTCGAAGGTGTCCCAGCCGAAGGCGCCGATCTTCACCGGCAGGCCGTACCCGGTGCTCGTGGCATTGACCGCTCCCGTTCCGGGATAGAGCCACAGGGAGCCATCGGGCTTGCGGGCGGCCAGATCATTCTTGCCGTCGCCGTTGACGTCTCCGACGCCGACCAGGGCGTTGAAACTGTTCCAGCCGAAGTTGCCGATCTTTACCGGCAGGCCGTACCCGGTGCTCGTGGCATTGACCGCTCCCGTTCCGGGATAGAGCCACAGGGAGCCATCGGGCTTGCGGGCGGCCAGATCATTCTTGCCGTCGCCGTTGACGTCTCCGACGCCGACCAGGGCGTTGAAACTGTTCCAGCCGAAGTTGCCGATCTTTACCGGCAGGCCGTACCCGGTGCTCGTGGCATTGACCGCTCCCGTTCCGGGATAGAGCCACAGGGAACCGTCGGGACTGCGCGCAATCAAGTCATTCTTGCCGTCGCCGTCGACGTCACCGGCCCCGACCAGGGCATCGAAACCGTCCCAGCCAAAGTTGCCGATCTTCACCGCGGGGCCGTAGCCTCCGGCCCCGGTCCCGGGGTAGAACCAGAGGGTGCCGTCGGGTTTGCGGGCCAGCAGGTCATCTTTAGCGTCGCCGTTGAAGTCGTGGACGTTGACGAGCATATTGAATGCCTGCCAGCCGAAGGCGCCGATCCTGGCGGGAGGGGCGAGGTAGCCGCCGCCTGCGGTGCCTGTGCCGGCGTAGAAGAAACCGGATCCGTCGCTCTGGCGGGCGACCATGTCGGGGCGCCCATCCTTATTAGCGTCGCCGACGCCGATTATGTCGCCGTAGATGTTCCATCCGGTGCCGATCTGCTGCCCGTTGACGAGTCTTGCGGCCCCGGTGTTGGCGTAAAACCAGAGTGTACCGTCCGGCTTCCGGCCGACCAGGTCGCTGGTGCCGTCCCCGTTGAAGTCCCGGATGGCCACGAGCTTGTCGAAGATACTCCAGCCGAAATCAATCTGCCGTGCAGTTCCCGGCAGCCCGTTTCCGGCGCCGGAGTAGAGCCACAGGGTGCCGTCGGGCTTGCGTGCGACGAGATCCGACAGCCCATTGCCGTCGAAGTCCCCTACCCCGAGGAGCGTGTCGAACATGTTCCAACCGAAGTTGCCGATCTTCACCCCGCCGGCGAAGCCTTTGCTTGTTGCGTCGACGCGTCCGGTGCCGGCGTACAGCCAGAGCGATCCGTCCAGGTTCCGGCACACCAGGTCCGGGCGGCCGTCGCCGTTGTAGTCGCCGACGCCGACGATCTGGTCATATATCTGCCAGCCGAAATCACCGATTCTTTGGCCACCAACAAACTTTCCTGTTCCATCGCCGGCAAAGAACCACAACGTGCCGTCGGCCTGGCGTTGGACCAGATCCGGGATCCCGTCGCCGTTGACGTCCCCTCCTGCGACCAGTTTCTCGGTCCAGTCCCCCGGCCCGGTCCCGGGCGGCGGCGTTGGGTTCGGGGCCGGGGACGGGGTTGGTGTGGGTGTGGGCCCGGGGAGGGGGCCGGGCACGGGCGCCGGAGTCTCGGCGCCGCTGTTGATGATCACGTCGTCAGCGTAGATATCGCCCATCTGCTGATCGTGTTCGGCGCCGAGCTGCACCGTGTCCACCCTCTGTGCACTGATGTTGACGCCGGAGTTCGCATAGACGGACTTCTCGTCCCACCAGATCTGCACCCCGGTCGCCGCGCCGTTGGGCACGACGTGCACCACCAGATGATGCCAGGAATTCAGGGCAACCGTGGGCACAACGGTGATGTACGTGAAGCCCGTAGCCCCCGTAATCCGCAGCACCAGGTCACTGCTGATGTTGTGCCGAAAGACGTCGAGGTACCGGATGCCGCCTGAGAAGAAACGGAAATACGGCACGTCATTTCCCGACACGCCTTCCTTGGCGATATTGAACCAGCCGTCGGCGTAGACCTCTTTCATCGTGGGCGTCAGGCCCACTGACATCTTGGCGATCGAACCGCCGTCGGTTGTCGCATGCAGGAACGCGGCGCAACTCGGCGAGTGTGACGATGTGGAGGACACCGAGACGGACCCCGTGCCGGCGGTGAAGACGGTGAACGGGGTCAGATTCCCTGACTCGAAGTTCGTTGCCGCCGCCGTCGTTCCGGGATACGGATCCACCGGTGCGGGGGCGCCGGGCTGACATGTCGGCGGGGCGGCGGACGCCGGCCCCGGACTGAACGCAGAGACGCTGACCAGGGGCAGCGCCAACAGACCTGCAAGGATTAGCCTTAGAAACCTAGTCATGTCCTTCGTCCCCACCCCAGCGCAACTTGAGCGTATCGCTCCGTCGTGCGGCGCGGGTTTCGCCAAACGCCCCTGCCGTGACGGTGCCTCCCCACACAGTAGGGCGGGCATCTTGGAAAAACCTTGCAAACGGAAACGCTGCAATCCCCGCTTGCCCCGGGCCACTCCGGGTGTGGGTGACGGTCAGTCGTGGACGGGCTCACCCGTGACTCTGTGGTCGGCGTGGTTCAGGCCCTCCATAACGAGGCGGGTCAGGTGTCCGTCGGAGATGCTGTACACGACGCGGCGGCTCTCCTTCCGGGTGGTCACGAGCCCGCTGAAGCGCAGTTTGGCCAGATGCTGGCTGACGGATGTCCTGGACGCTCCGGTGCGCTCAACCAGGGAGGACACATCGGAGGGTTCCTGGGCCAGCAGCCACAGGAGATGCAGCCGGGTGGGGTCGGAGAGCATCCGGAACGTGGCCGTGGCGGTGTCGAGCCGCCGGGAGTCGGGCGCCGCGTCGTGGTGCAGGCTGGGTGCTGCGGGGCGCTGTACGCTGTCCATGCGATCACCCCCTCGTCGTCGCAGGCGTGGTGCCGGTCTTGGCGGTCGCGGGCCAGAATAGCAGGGCGGCCGCGGTGCCGATGGCCGCCACCGCCGCGAGGGCGCCGGCCGCCACGGGCTGGCCTGCCGCGGCGCCGATCCAGCCGGCCGCGGGGTACGTGAGGATGAAGCACGCGTGCGAGAGCGAGAACTGGGCGGTGAAAATGTAGGACCGGGTGCTGTCTGTCGCGGCACGGCGGAGCAGCCGAGCCGAGGGTGTGTTGATCATGGACGTTCCGGCGCCGAGCACCACCCACAAGCCCAGCAGTACGGGCCACGGTCCCGACGAGACGAGCAGCACGAAGGCACCGGCCAGGCCGACGGAAAGCAACGCTGCCCCCGCCCCCATCAAGGTACGGTCTCCGGTCCGATCCAGAACCCTGGGCGCTGCCAGGGCGACGACCATGGATCCGGCACCGAAACAGGCAAGGGCAAGCGCGACGTCGGCATTGGATCCGCCGAACAGCTCCCGGGCATAAACCACGGTGTTGACCAGCACCAGTGCCGTGGCCGCCGCCACCACCAGGTTCAGCGCCATCAGGCCCCGCAGTTCCGGCGTCCTGGCAAAGATCCGGGCGCCCAGGGTGGTGCGGTGCCACAGCGAACCCTCCGGCGCAGCGGCGTGCACCGCCGGCAGCCCGGTGGTGATAACGAGCGCCGCCGAGACCAGGAACCCTGCCACGGTGCCCAGGAACAGTTCGTGGAAGGACACGACTGTCAGCAGCGCGGCCGCCAGGGCGGGACTGAGAAGGGACTCGAGGTCGTACGCCAGGCGCGAGAGTGACAGGGCGCGGGTGTAGTGCCGATCATCGGGCAGCACCACCGGGATCAGCGCCTGGAAGGCGGGAGTGAACGTTGCCGAGGCACTCTGCAGCACAAAAACCAGCACATAGATCTGCCAGGCCTGGTCAACCGCCGGCAGCATCAACGCGATGCCGGCCCGGATCAGGTCAGCACCAACCAGCACCGCCTTCTTGGGAAGCCTCTCCACGAGGGCTGCCATCAGGGGCGCGACAAAGACGTAAGCGAGCATTTTGATGGTCAGCGCCGTCCCGAGCACCGCCCCGGCGTCACCGCCGGCCAGGTCAAAGGCCAGCAGACCCAGGGCCACGGTGAGAAGACCGGTGCCGAGCAGGGCAACGATCTGGGCCGAAAAGAGTTTCCGGTAGGCCTTGATGGCCAGAACTTCAAACAACGGGGCTCCCAGTCGGGTCGGCGAAGCGTTCATCGTGTGCACACGTGTGCACACATTAGCCTACCCGGACCCGCCCCGCCGTGCTAGGCCAGGCTCAGCTCGTCCGAGATCGCCCGCGCCGCGTCCCGCAGGAGGGGAACCGCGCGGTCGGCAAAGGCCTGGTCCACCCGGGATACCGGGCCGGAGACGGAAATGGCCATGGGGGTCGGCGCGTTGTCGACGGCCATGGCGAAGCAGCGGACACCGAGCTCCTGCTCCTCTTCGTCGACGGCGTAGCCCCGCTGCCGGATCGTCTGGAGGTCCCTGAGCAGGGTGTCGAGGTCCCCGATGCTCTTGGGGGTGGGCGTGGGCATGCCGCTGCGGGACACGATCCCCCGGACGGTGGCGTCGTCGAGCTGGGCCAGAATCGCCTTGCCCACGCCGGTGGAGTGCATGTGGGCCCGGCGGCCCACTTCGGTGAACATGCGCATCGAGTGCCGCGACGGTACCTGGGCGACGTAGATGATCATGTCCGCGTCGAGGACAGCCATGTTGGCGGTCTCCCCCAGCCGGTCCACCAGGGACTTCAGCTGGGGCCGGGCGAGAACACCGAGTTGTTTGTTCGCGCCCTCGCCCAGCCGGATCAGCCGGGGCCCCAGCGAGTACCGGCGATTGGGCAGCTGCCGGACATAGCCCAGGCTGACCAGGGTGCGCAGCAGCCGGTGGATCGTCGGCAACGGCAACGAAGTGGAGGACGAGAGTTCGCTCAGCATGACTTCGCCGCCGGCGTCGGTGATGAGTTCCAGGAGTTCAAAAACGCGCTCGACCGACTGGACGCCTCCGGGGGCCTTTTCAGCCATCTCGCTCTGTCTCCTGCGGGTCCCTGCCGATATCGAATATCCGCATCGTGAAAAATTTGTCTAACGAATCCAAGATACAACACGGCCGCCGCGGGCCCGGGCCCGGCCGCCGCCAGCGCGTACGGCCGTCCCGGACGGCCGTACGCGTTGGCGAATTCCCTAGATTGCCTTGCCGGGGTTGAGGATGCCGAGCGGGTCAAATACCTTCTTGATGGCGTGCTGCAACTCGAGGGAGTCGCTGCCCAGTTCGTCCCGCAGCCAGTCGCGCTTGAGGATACCGACGCCGTGTTCCCCCGTCAGGGTGCCGCCGAGGCTCCGGGCCAGCTCGAACATCTGGCCCAGTGCCACTTTGGCCGGGCCTTCCGTGGAGGGCTGGCCGGGGTCAAGCACGATCATCGGGTGCAGGTTGCCGTCGGCGGCGTGGGCAACAGTGAAGATCCGCACCCCGGTGCGGCGCGAGATTTCCTCGATGCCGGCGACCATCTCCGCGAGCCGGCCGCGCGGCACACCGACGTCGCCGATGCAGACGTCGCCGAGCAGTTCCAGGGAAGGGATGGCCTCCCGGCGCACTTTGAGCAGTTCGGCGGTTGTTTCCGGATCCGTGGCCTTTTCGTAGGACGAAGCGAGCGGCTTAATGGCCTCGATCAGCACCTCCTGCTCCAGGAATGCCCCGTACCCGTCGGTCTGGGCGAGGAGGAAGGCCCCGCCGCGGCTTCGGTAGTCGGTCCCGAGTGCCGCGTCGACAGCCGCCAGGGTCGGGCCGTCCATCAGTTCCAGTACGGACGGGGTCACGCGCGAGGAAATGATGGCCGAGGCTGCCTGGGCGGCGGCCACGATGTCCGGGAAGAAAGCCGCCACAGTCGCCGTCGCGACCGGGAGCGGGCGAAGCCGCAGCGTAGCTTCCACAACGACGCCGAGGGTCCCTTCGGAGCCGATCATGAGCGCGTTGAGGTCATACCCCGTGACCCCCTTGATCGTTTCCCGGCCGGTCACCAGGAGCCGGCCGTCCGGCAGGACAACCTTCAGCGCTAGGACGGATTCGCGGGTGACGCCGTACTTGGCGCACCGCATGCCGCCGGCGTTGGTGGCGATGTTGCCGCCGATCGAGCAGATGGCGGTGCTGGCCGGATCCGGGGCATAGAACAGCCCGTGTTCGCCCGCGGCCGCGTTGACCTCCGCGTTGAGGATGCCGGGTTCGACGACGATGAGCTGTTCCAGCGGATCGAGACGCAGGATGCGGTTCATGCCGGAGACGTCGAGGACGATCTCGCCCGCCTGGGCGGCCGAGCCTGCGGCCAGGCCGGTGCCGGCACCCCGGGCGACGATCGGAACCCGACCCGCCGTCGCGCGGACCATGGTGTCCACAACGTCGTCGATGCTGGTGGCGTACACGACGCCGTCCGGCAGCGTCTCGGGCGAGTAGCCCGACCGGTCGGTGTTAACGCTCCTGCGGGCGGCTTCCGCCGTCGAACCGTGCCGGGCGGCGGCGAGCAGCGTCGCCCCCGCCTCTGAAATGGTCTCACTCACGTTGGTCCTCACAAGCTCTGCTCTCTATCTGTTGCTTTGTATTCTCATTCCGGCGCGGGGAAAG
>NZ_JBEEQE010000002.1:92029-305936 GCF_040137805.1 Pseudarthrobacter sp. B907
CGGGGCCGCGCCGGACTGTGTTGGGACGGTGTCGGTTGCTTAGGGAACCATCCAGCCCAGCACCGGGGTGGACTGCAAGACAATAAGGATGGTCAGGAATGCCAGCAGTCCCAGGCTCCAGCCGATGAGCTTCCGGAACAGGACGCTCTCGGCCCCGTCCAGGCCCACTGCAGCCGAGGCAACGGCCAGGTTCTGCAGGGACAGCATCTTTCCGAGGACCCCGGCAGAGGAGTTGGACGCCGCCATCAGGGTCGGCGACAGGCCCGTTTGCTGGGCCGCGGTCACCTGCAGCTGGCCGAACAGTGAGTTGGACGAGGTGTCCGAGCCCGTGAGCGCAACACCGATCCACCCCAGCAGCGGGGACAGGAAAGCGAAGAAGCCTCCGGCGGACGCCAGCGCAATGCCGAGCGAGTTGGTCTGCCCCGAGACGTTCATAACAAACGCCAGGGCCAGCACCGAGGTAACGGAGACGATGGTCCAGCGCAGCTGGAACAGCGTGTCGCGGTAGATGCGGAGACCGCGCAGGGGTGCCAGCTTGTACAGCGCCATGGTGATGATGCCCGAGATCAGCAGCAGCGTGCCGGTGGCCTTGAGGTGGTCAAGCTTGAATTTGTGGGCGGCAACCGGTTTCCCGTTGGGATCCACCGCGTCCAGGCCGGGCCATTCGAACGTCACCGAACCCACTGCTGAGAGCCAGTTCTTCACACCCGGAAGCTGGGCGATCGAGAACACCGCCATGATGATCAGATAGGGGGCAATCGCCATCCACACTTCGCCGTTGGAAGGCCTGACCGCGGCGTCGCTGCGCTCCCCGGATGTGCCCGCCTGCGCGGGCGCACCCTTGCGGCTCACGCCGCCGAGGCCGGAGGACGTTCCGTAGCCAGTACCGGACTTCGCACCGACGCTGGCCAGTTCGGCGTCGGCGGTCTCGCTGTCGGCGACGTCGTGCATTCCGATGATCTGCGCCGGCTGCCAGTACTTCAGCATGACCAGCACCACCGCCACGGTGGCAATGGCGGCGACGACGTCGGTGAGCTCCACAACCAGGAAGTTCGAGGCAACGAACTGCGCCAGGCCGAAGACGATGCCCGAGACCACGGCCACCGGCCAGGTTTGCCGGACGCCGCGCTTGCCGTCGACGATGAAGACCAGGATGAGCGGGACGATGACCGCGACAAAGGGCGTCTGGCGGCCGGCCATGGAGCTGAGGTCGTGAAGGGGGATGCCGGTGACACCGTTAAGGGCGATGATCGGCGCGGCCATCGCTCCGAAAGCCACGGGGGCGGTATTGGCCAGCAGCGCCACGATGGCCGACTTCAATGGTTTCATGCCGGCCGCCATGAGCATGGCGCCCGAAATTGCCACCGGGGCGCCGAACCCCGCCAGGGCCTCCAGCAGCGCCCCGAAACAGAACGCGATCAGGATCGCCAGGATGCGCAGGTCGTTGGAGATGGAGCGGATGGTCCGGCCCAGTACCTCGAACCACGGGGTATCCACCGTGAGCTTATAGACCCAAAGCGCGTTGATGAGGATCCAGAGGATCGGGAAGATGGCATAGAAGGCGCCCTGGCCGGCGGCGCTGAGGACCTGGCCAAAGGGCATCTGCCAGCCCACGACCGCGAGGACAATGGACAGCAGCAGGCTCGCGATAGCAGCCTTGGGGGCCTTGACCCGGAAGACGCCCAGCAGGACAAACAGGAGCAGCAGCGGCAGGGCGGCAACCACGGCTGACATGGCAAGGGAACCCGCTATCGGGTCGATGACTTGCTGGAACGGCTCAAACCTGGGACTCACAAAAACTCCTTTGTTTTCTCCGAGCTATCGGTGGGCACTGCGTGGCAGCATGGCGGCAATCCGCTCAGCCTGCGGATTGATTTCCGCATAGTGGAATATATCTTTTGTTCAGTGATATTCAGTGACTGAGAGTATGTGCGATCCACGTCACAGTCAACCGTCCGCCCGGCGCGCCGCTGCGCCGTGCCGGGGGCCGCAAACGCCGTTGACAGGCAGCAATCGGGCTAGGTAGGTTTTATATATTGGTATTTAACTTCCACAATATGAAATTTGATCTTGAGAGGTGGCCGGTATGCCGAATCACGTGGAGACAAACGGGCTGAACGTCGCCGAGGAGCTCTACGCCTTCGTCCGGGACGAAGCGTTGCCGGGGACGGGAATCGAAGCGGAGGCATTCTGGGCCGGCGCCGCCGAGCTCATCTCCGAGTTCTCGCCGAAGGTGCAGGAACTGCTGGACATCCGTGACCGGACCCAGCAGCAGATTGACGAGTACCACCGTTCCCGGGGCGCGGCGCCGGTGGACCCGGAGGAGTACGAGGATTTTCTTCGCTCGATCGGCTACCTGGTCGAGGAACCCGGGGACTTCACTATCTCGACTGAGCGGGTGGACCCCGAGATCGCGACCGTCTCCGGAGCGCAGCTGGTGGTCCCGCTGTTGAACGCGCGGTTCGCGGCCAACGCCGCCAACGCCCGGTGGGGCTCGCTCTACGATGCGCTGTACGGCACCGACGTCATCGACGACGCGGACGGGCGCGGGCACACCAGCGGTTACAACCCGGTTCGCGGTGCCGCCGTTGTCGCCCGCGGGCGGCAGTTCCTGGACGAGACCACCCCGCTGGCGGGCGCATCGCACACAGATGTCACCGCATACCGGATCGCCGACGGCGCCCTCCTGGCAGAGACTCCGGACGGCGCGAAGCCGCTGGCGGATCCGGCCCAGTTCGCCGGCTTCAGGGGATCCGCTGACGCACCCGAGTCCGTGCTCCTCGTACACCACGGGCTGCACGTGGAGATCCAGATTGACCGCAGCCACGCCATCGGCTCAGGCGACCCTGCCGGCGTCAAGGACATCGTGCTGGAATCCGCCATCACCACCATCATGGACCTCGAGGACTCCGTCGCGGCGGTCGATGCCGGCGACAAGGTCGAGGGCTACCGCAACTGGCTGCAGCTGATGCAGGGCACCCTGAGCGCCGACGTCGAGAAGGGCGGACGCACGTACACCCGGCGCCTCAACGCCGACCGCGTCTACACGGCACCCGACGGCTCGGAGCTGACCCTGCCCGGCCGCTCGCTGCTGCTCATCCGCCAGGTGGGCCACCTCATGACCAGCGACGCCGTGCTCGACGCCGCCGGAGCACCGGTGCCAGAGGAAATCCTGGACGCCCTGTTTACCAGCCTCGGTTCCGTGCATGACCTCCGCGGTCCGCACGCCGGCCGGAACTCCCGTGCCGGATCGGTGTACATCGTGAAGCCGAAGATGCACGGCCCGGGCGAGGTGGCCGTGGCCTGCGCGCTGCTGGCCGGCACCGAGTCCGTGCTGGGGCTCGAACCGCTGACCCTCAAGATCGGCATCATGGATGAGGAGCGCCGCACTTCGGCCAACCTGAAAGCGTGCATCTGGGAGGCGCGGGAACGGGTGGCGTTCATCAATACGGGCTTCCTGGACCGTACCGGCGATGAGATCCACACCTCGATGCTGGCCGGTCCCATGGTCCGCAAGGCCGACATGCGCAACTCCAGCTGGATCAAGGCCTACGAGGACGCCAACGTCGATATCGGACTGGAGTGCGGCTTCAGCGGGCGCGCCCAGATCGGCAAGGGCATGTGGGCGGCCCCGGACAACATGGCCGACATGCTCCAGCAGAAGATCGCCCACCCGCTCGCGGGCGCCGACTGCGCCTGGGTCCCCTCGCCCACCGCCGCGACACTGCACGCCATCCACTACCACCAGGTCGACGTGGACGCCCGGCAGGCTGAACTCGCCGGGAAGCGCCGTTCGACACTGCGGCAGCTGCTGACCATCCCGGTCGGCGATCCTGCCGGGTGGGACGCCGACGCCCGGCGCAACGAGCTGGACAATAACATCCAGAGCAGCCTCGGGTATATCGTCCGCTGGGTGAACGACGGCGTCGGGTGCTCCAAGGTCCCCGACATCAACGGCACGGCGCTGATGGAGGACCGCGCTACCTGCCGGATCAGCTCACAGCACGTGGCCAACTGGCTCCAGCACGGCGTCGTGACCCCGGAGGAAGTGGAGGCATCCCTGCGGCGCATGGCCGCCGTCGTCGACGAACAGAACGCCTCAGACCCCGGCTACACGCCCATGTCCCCCGCGTTCGACGGCGAAGCCTTCCTCGCCGCCCGCGAGCTCGTGCTTGAGGGAGCCGCCCAGCCATCCGGCTACACCGAGCCGGTCCTGCACCGGCGCCGCGCCGCGCACAAGAACACCGAGAATCTGGCAAGGAACGCATCATGAACCTGACACTGGAATCCGCACAGTCCATCATCAGCGACGCCTTCGCGGCCGGGGCGCAGCACGGCTTCAAACCGCTGACCGTGGTGGTCCTCGACGCCGGAGGCCACGTGATCGCCGCCGCGCGCCAGGACGGCGCCTCGAACAACCGCTTTGAGATTGCGCAGGGCAAGGCCTACGGGGCGCTGGCCCTAGGGATGGGTTCGCGCGCCATCATGGAGCGGGCCGAGCAACAGGCCTACTTCATCGCTGCGGTGACCGCCGCCGTGGGCGGCCGGCTCATCCCGGTGCCCGGCGGCGTGCTGGTCCGGGGGCAGGACGGCACGGTCCTGGGTGCTGTCGGCATCACCGGCGACACCTCGGACAATGATGAGACGGCGGCGACGACGGCGATTGAGGCCGCCGGCCTGACGGCCCAGGCCGCCTGACCCCGGGCCGCTCCCCTCGATCATCTTTTGGGATCGAGGGGGGTGGACCGTCGCCACGCCTCTGGTTTTCGGGTGTATCGGGATGTATCGTTAAGTATCGTTCGTGATCCACCGAGGAGAACAACATGCGCAATTCACACCCGATGGGCGGCTTCGGCGGCCCCAACATGGACAACATGTGGCAGGCCGTCGAAGATCTGCGTTCAAGGTTCGAGAAGCGCGCGGGCACCCGCGCCGGGCGGGGCGAGGTGCGGTCGGCCGTGCTCGCCCTGCTCGCCGAACGGCCGATGCACGGCTACCAGATCATCCGGGAAATCGAGGAACGCAGCAACGGCAGCTGGAAACCCAGCGCCGGCTCCGTCTACCCCACGCTGCAGCTGCTGGCCGACGAGGGACTGATCCGGGCCGAAGAGTCCAATGGCCGCAAAATCTACTCGCTGACCGACGCCGGGCGCGAAGAGGTAGCGCAGGCCGACGCGTCAGCGCCCTGGGAGGAAACGGGCCCCGCCTCCGGCCCGGGCTTCGCGGCCCTCCCCAAGGCCGGCGTCGAGCTTGCGCAGGCCGCGGCGCAGGTGGGCCGCACCGGCTCTCCGGAGCAGGTGAAGCAGGCCGTGGCGGTGCTCGACGAGGCACGCCGCCGGCTGTATTCGATCCTCGCCCAGGACTGACGGGGGTGCCGGCGGCCGATCGGGCCCGGGCGGCTCCGGTGCCAGGCGCCGGGAACACCCGCGCCCGCTACCGCCGCATCCTGCGCTTCGCCGCGTGGCACCTCGCGGTCACCTGGTGGTTCGAGCTGCTCCTCCCCCGTGTCGGGCTGGGCGGACTTGCCGGGCGCACGCGGACCAAGCGGATGCAGAACTTCGCCAGGCGCTTCCACGTGCTGGCGGTGGAACTGGGCGGCCTGATGATCAAGGTGGGCCAGTTCCTGTCTTCCCGGCTGGATGTGCTCCCGCCCGAGATCACCAAGGAGTTGGAGGGGCTGCAGGACGAGGTCCCTCCCGTCCGCTTTCCGGCCATCCGCGCCCTCGCCGAAGTGGAGCTCGGTGCGCCGCTGGAGCAGGTTTTCGCCTCGTTCGAGGAGACGCCCATCGCCGCGGCCTCCCTCGGGCAGGCGCACCGGGCGCAGCTCCTGCCCGCCAATGCCGCGGACGCCGGGCTCCACAGCGTGGTCGTGAAGGTGCAGCGTCCGGGCATCGAGGAGATCGTCGACGTCGACCTGGCGGCGCTGCGTAAGGTGGGCGGCTGGCTCAGCCACGTGCGCCTGGTCTCCGCCCGCGCGGACATGCCCGCCCTGGTCGAGGAGTTTGCCCAGACCAGTTTCGAGGAGATCGATTATTTGCATGAGGCGGGGAACGCGGAGCGCTTCGCCGCCGATTTCGCCGACGACGACCGGGTGGATGTGCCCGTCGTCGCCTGGGAATGGAGCACCCGCCGGGTCCTGGTGCTCGAGGACGTAGCGGCGATCAAAATCACGGATGCGGTGGCCCTTCGTGCGGCCGGCATCGATCCGGCCCAGGTGGCTCCGGTCTTCGCATCGGTGATGTTCGACCAGCTGTTCACCAACGGCTTTTTCCACGCCGACCCGCACCCCGGCAACATCTTTGTCACCCCGGTGCCCGGTGCTTCCGCCGGGCATCCCTGGAAGCTGACGTTCATCGACTTCGGCATGATGGGCGAAGTTCCGCCGGGCACGAGGCGGGGTCTGCGGAAGCTGCTGATCGCGGCCGCCTCGCGTGACGGCAAGGGCCTGGTCGGCGCGATCAGCGACGTGGGAGTGCTGGTCCCGTCGGCCGACAGGGCGGAGCTTGAGCGGGCGATGACGCAGCTCTTCGACCGCTTTGGCGGAATGGGCTTCGCCCAGCTGCGCGAGGTGAACCAGCGGGAGTTCCTGGAGTTCGCCGTCGAGTTCGGGGACCTGGTGCGCTCGCTGCCGTTCCAGTTGCCGGAGAACTTCCTGCTCATCATCCGGGCCATGTCGCTGACCTCGGGGGTGTGCAGTTCGCTGGATGAGGAGTTCAATCTCTGGGACTCGGTCGAACCCTATGCGGCGCGCCTGCTCCGTGACGAACGCGGCAACGTGGTGCAGGACGTTGCCCAGCAGGCGCTCGACGCCGCCGGGACCGCGCTGCGCCTGCCGAAACGCCTGGACGGCCTGGTCACCCGGATCGAGGAGGGTTCACTGGCCGTAGCCAATCCGCGGCTCGAACGCCAGCTGGCGCAGCTGGACCGCTCGGTGCAGCGGACGGCCTCGGCGCTGGTCTTCGGCGCCCTGCTGATCGCCGGGTCCGTGTTGCGGGCGGACGACGCCGTCCTCGGCAGCGTGCTGATGATCGCGTCGGTGGTCCCGCTGCTGCACGGGCTCTGGGTGGGGCGCCGCGGCCTGTGATCAGTACTCGCCCTTGATCACGAAGTAGGACCCGCGGATCACGCCGGCCAGCTTCGATTTCTGCCGGGCGAATTTGAAAGCTGCCAGTTCCTCCGGGACCTCCATGCCATCGGACAGTTTGAAGCCGACGGCCCGCTTCCCGCCGTCCTGGATGCTGGACATAACGTTGATGGACAGTCCGGACTCGTAGAAGACGTAGTCCATCCGTAAGCCGTCCACCTCGAAGCTGGTGGCTTCGAGCGGCCGCGAGCCGATGACGATGCCGCGCTCCTTCCGGAGGATGCGGCTCACCCGGTCCACGACCTCCGGAACCTCGCCGGCCGGGCTCACGGTAAAGACGTGGTCATATTTGTTGCGGTAGTAGCGGGCCTCGTTGGCGCGCAGTCCGGCCAGCGCCCCGGCAACCGGGGACGTTTCCAGGCCCACGGTGGCAACGTTCTGGAAATCAACGACGTACGGCATGCGCCCTCCCGGGATAGACGTGTGGTGGACCAACAATAACGTGGCGGCGCTCTGCCGGCCCGAAAGGGCCCCTCCCTTCGACTCTGTCCGACTCCGGTGCCCGCCCCTACAATGGCGCTATGGCAGTTCCGGAATATGGAAAAGTACCGCAGCCCGTCGGTGGCGGGGCTCCGAAGGCGCTCGTTCTCTCCGCCGATAAGTTTGAAGATCTGGAGTTGTACGTCCCGGTCTTCCGCCTTGTCGAGGCGGGGTGGACGGTCGATATCGCCGCCCCGGAAGAGGGCCGGATCACCGGCGAAAGCAACTGGTACTACGTCATCGCCAACAAGCGCATCGACGACGTCGACCCTGACGAGTACGACCTTCTCTTCATCCCCGGCGGCAAACCGGATGGTGCACCGACCACGGTGAGGAACAACAGCCGGGCAGTGGACATCGTCCGTTCGTTCTTTGCCGGCAACAAACCGGTCGCCGCGATCTGCCATGGACCGTATCTCCTGGTTTCCGCGGACCTTGTGAAAGGCAGGCGGCTAACCTCCTATTGGGGCGACGGCGTTCCGGAGGAGATCACCAGTGCCGGCGGGATCTGGGAGGATGCGGACGTTGTGGTCGATGGAAATCTCGTCACCTCTCGATGGCCGATGGACCTGGCAGCGTTCTCACGCGAAATGATGAAGTTGGTTGGCAACCGCGCCTGACTGGAAGGGCGCCGTCACCAGCCGCCGCGCGTGGGTGTATGCCCATTTCGGGCATCGTCGGGCATGGCCATCTCGGCCCGCAGCCCCAGGAGCCGGACCGGACGGCCCGCCTCGATTGCCGCGGCCAGGTCAACGGCCCGCGCGAGGACTTCGTTCCGGTCGAAGGTCTCCGGAATCTTCCGCGCATGGGTGGTGGTTAGGAACGGCGCGTACCGGATCTTCAGGGTCAGCCCAATCACGGGCCGGCCCTCTGCGGCAACATCCTCAAGGACCCGCGCTGCCAGCTCCCGGACGGCGTCGTTCACCTGCGCGGGGTCGGTCAGGTCGTGTTGAAAGGTGGTCTCGCGGCTGTGCCCGCGGGCAACCCACGGGGTGTCGTCCACAACGCTGGTGCCGTCCCCGCGTCCGAGTTCCGCGTACCAGGGGCCCATCCGTGGTCCGAACTCCGGGACCAGGTTTTGGGGGTCGGCCGCGGCGAGCTCGGCGACGGTACTGATGCCGATTTTGGCCAGCCGTGCGGAGACTTTGGTTCCGACGCCCCACAGCTCCCTGGTGGGCCGGGCGCCCATGACCTCGAGCCAGTTCCCGGCCGTGAGCCGGAAGACCCCGGCCGGTTTGCCGAATCCGGTGGCCACCTTGGCCCGGACCAGGGTGTCGCCGATGCCGACGCTGCAGTGCAGCAGCGTGCGCTCCAGGACGGCGGCCTGAACCTGCCGGGCGTAGGACTCGGGATCCGCCGTCTCGATGCCAACGAAGGCCTCGTCCCAGCCCAGCATCTGGACTGTCGCACCGGGCTGGGCTCGCAGGGTCGCCATCACCGTCTCAGAGGCGGCGAGGTATGCCGCCTGATCGACGGGCAGGATCACGGCGTCGGGCACTTTGCGGGCCGCCACCCGCAGGGGCATTCCGGAACCCACACCGAACGCCCTGGCTTCGTAGGAGGCGGTCGACACCACGGCCCGCTCGGAGGGGTCGCCCCGGCCTCCGACAATGATGGGCCTGCCCGCAAGTTCCGGCCGCCGCAGCACTTCGACCGCCGCGATGAACTGGTCGAGGTCGACGTGCAGCACCCACCGGATTCCGCTCACGCCACCAGCCTGCCCTATTAGCGGGTGCGACGGGTGAAGACCATATGGACGACGCCCGCCGGGGACGGAGTCGTTTCGATGTCGAAGCGCTGTTCGAGTCCCTCGAGGGAATCCCAGAGCCGTTCACCCCGGCCCAGGATGATCGGTACGACGACGATGTGCATGTGGTCGATCAGATCGGCCTCGAGGAACTGCCGGACCGTGCTGACGCCGCCGCCGATCCGGACGTCGAGGTCACCGGCCAGGGCCCGCGCTTGCTTGAGCGCGGTGACAGGCTCGGCGTCGACGAAGTGAAAGGTTGTTCCACCCTCCATCTCCAGGGTCGGCCGGGGATGGTGGGTCAGGACGACCACCGGGGTGTGGAAGACAGGGTTGTCGCCCCACCACCCCTTCCATTCCTCGTCCGCCCAGGGGCCCCGCTGCGGTCCGAATTTGTTCCGGCCCATGATCTCCACACCGACCCCGGGGCCCCAGCCGCTCGCAAACGCCTCGTCGACGCCGAACGATCCCTCCGACTCTCCGTGGAAGCCCATCTGGCGGAAGGTGCGTGTCTCGAAGGCCCACTCCATCAGCCGCGAGCCTGCATGGCCGAACGGCGCGTCGAGTTGCTGGCCCTCGCCGGTGCCGAAGCCGTCGAGGGAGATCGAGAAGTTGTGCACGCGGACGAGGGACATATCAGCTCCTGGGGTGCTTGTAGGTTGCAGTTACCTTATGGTGATTGCACCCGGCGACTCAAGAGGTTCCCGTCTTGGCGGCGTAGTCGGCCGCCTGGTCCCGCACCTGGCGCACGTAGGACCCGGACTGGTTGTAGGAGTAGACGGCGTCGGTCCAGCCTTGCGCGGTGGAAAGGTCACGGCCGTGGGCGCACAGATAGGCCGCCGCGCTAAGCGCGGCGTCGTCGATATTGAACGGGTCAGCTGTTCCGTCGCCGTTCCCGTCCCGGCCCGCGAGCTGCCAGGTGGAGGGGATGAACTGCATGGGTCCGACGGCGTGGTCCCAGCGGGCGTCGCCGTCGAGGGCTCCGGCGTCGGTGTCGGCGATGGCGGCGAACCCGGCGCCGTTGAGGCTCGGGCCCACGATCGGACCGCTAGCTTCGCCGTTTGCGTTGAGGCTGCCGCCGCCGTAGCTTCCGTGGGCCGTTTCAACAAAGCCGATGGCGGCCACGGTGTTCCAGCCGATCCCGCACTTTGGAGCGGAATCGTTGGCCGTGGCCGCTGCGGCAACGTAGGCCCGGAGCGCGCGGGCCGGAATCCCGGTCTGCCCGGCCGCCCGGATCAGCCACTCGGCATCAGTGCTGGGGGTCACGTTCACGGCGGTGGTGAGGCCTGCGGAAGATGCGGCGAGTTTCGCCCCCGCCCGCGGCGGCGGAGCCAGTGCCCCGCTGGCGTCGGCACCGGGCTGGCGGACAGCCCAGAATGAGAACGCCGTGATGACGCATAGCGCGAACAGGCCGAAGACCAAGAGACGTTTGAGGCGGAGCACCGACTAATCAAACCATCCAGGTTCGGTGGCCGGTAACCGGCGGCCCTGCGGTCAGCAGGCCAGCGTTACCGGCGGACGGCAGCGCGCCGGCGGCCGGCGTCGCCGCTCATCTGCGCGTAGGACTTCTCCGGATTCCGGGCGCAGTCAGCGACCAGCCCGCGGTTCACGACCTCGGCCAGCAGCACCGGGAGGCGGTAGTCGGCGGTGTCCTCCAGTGCCAGTTTCAGGTACCGGGCGGCAAATCCGGACTTGCCTTTGAGCCATTCCAGCCAACCGATGAGGCAGAGCATCGGGGCGCGCTGTCCTTCGCTTGTGGCCTTCATCAGTTCGAAGGCGACTTCCTGGGCGGTGTCCACACGGGCCCAGTCCGGACGGCCCTCGAACAGTCCAAGCATGACAAACCGGAATGGATCCGATGCACCGGTAATGACATCAGTCATGAGACAGTCCCTGATAACGGGGTGCTGAAATCCCGCCGCGAGTTCCTCCGCGGTCTGGGCGGTCAGGGTGGCGGGCGTCCGCAGAACCTGTGCCCACTGCTCCCGGCTACTTGCCAGCCCGGCGGCCCATCTATCCGGGCGGGAATCCGCGCTGGCGACGCCGGATCCGTTGTTCCCGGTGAACGGTGCCGGTGCGGTGACTCCCGTGGTGTTGCTTGCGGCGCGGATCGGGCCGGCGTGTCCGGCGCTGGTGATGACCGGGTCCAGCGGCCCCTCGGTCCGAGAGTCCAGGTCGGGGCGGAGGTAGTTCATCCAGGCTTCGGAAGCGACCAACCATGCGTCCGGGAGCGGCATTTCCGCGGTGACCAGCTCGCCAATCAGTGCCGCGACGTGATCGGCATGCGGACGGCGGCGGTTTGAGCTGGCTGCGTCGTGGCCCTGGTGGCTGGCCGGTATCCGGGCGAAGGCCGGCGGGTTGGTGCCGAACCGCGCGCCCACGCGGAGCGTGAGGCCGGGCCGGTTTCCCTGCATGGTCAGCACGTGGCGGTATAGCTAACACTCATCACAAGAAGCGTCCACCCTTGGGTTGCGTTTATGGCTGGCCGGCGCCGCTTGGGGACAGGCACCGGCCAGCGCCTATGTCGGAAGCCCGGCCGCCAGCACTGGTGGGGGTCCAGGCTACAGCGGCGCTTCCGGAGCAGTAATCGTTGAGCAACCCCGAAAGGTTACGCCCCAATCGGAAATTCTTTTTCCGCCTACGCAAGCGATACCCATCCGCTGGCACGCTGGCCCCATCTGCCCCGGCTCCGGCAGCGCCATGCACCCCGCTGTGTCGTCCGACCGCGGAATCGGCCCTCGCTGGGAGTTCTTGTTTACCGGAGATTAACCCGATGCCCCTATGCTGGGGAAAACCGCCGTCATCGGGAAGGGCCCGTCCAACCGCCGCGCCCCGCCCCCGGCGGAGCAGTGTCGGGCCCAGGCCGCACGTGCGAAATTCAAGCTATAAAGATCGGACAATTGCTGTGACCGGGATCCCGAATCGGAGATCGTTCCTACTGGCTGCTGCCTCTTTGGCCCTGGCCGGCTGCGCGCCCGCCAGCCAAGAAATTGGGGCACACCGGACCCCGGGGACGGACGGTGCCGCTCCGCACACCCCCGGCGGGGCATCCCTCGCTGATGGCGGGGAATTAGGAATCGACACGGCCGCTGCTCCGGCCATCCCCGCAGACTTACACCCGGCGGACCTTCCGGCGCCGCCAGCGACAATGCCGACCCGCGCCGACGTGACAACTGCGTTCGCCGGACACGCGCCTAAGTACTGGGGGCTGGAAGCACCCGGGGTACTTAGCCGGTTGCCAGCCACGGCCCCCGGGGTGGCGCTGACGATTGATTTTTGCGGAGGCCCCAACGGCACTGGAGCCGATCTCGCCCTCCTGGCCCTTCTGCGGCAACAGCAGGTCCCCGCCACCTTGTTCCTTAACTGGCGATGGATCACCGCCAACCCCTCCCTGGCCAAGGACCTGGCCGCCGACCCGCTCTTCGAATTCGCCAACCACGGCACCACCCACCGGCCCCTGTCCGTCACGGGCCGGAGCGCCTACGGGATCACCGGCACCGCGAACCCCGGCGAGGTCTACGACGAGATCATGACCAACGACGCCCGCCTCACCGAACTGACCGGACACCGCCCCCGCTACTTCAGACCCGGAACCGCCTACCTGGACGAAGTCGCCGCCGACATCGTCCGCTCGCTGGGCCTTGTGCCGGTCGGCTTCAGCGTTAACGGCGACGGCGGCGCCACCTTCCCCGCCCCGACGGTCACCCGCGAGGTCTCCCGCGCACACACCGGCGACATCGTCATCTTGCACGGCAACCGCCCCGGCGGCGGTACCGCCGCCGGCCTCGTGCGCGCCCTGGCGGCAATGAAGGACCGCGGCGAAACCTTCCGGCCCCTTCCCAAGGAGACTAGCTAGCTGAGCCCAAGGCATGGCGGTCCTCCCACACTGTGGCATGCACTTACCGGGCCACACATAGGGGGAGGGCCCCCAAGGCCCTCCCCCTATGTCGGTTGCTAGCGGCCGAACCGGTCCTGCCCGTCACGGTGCTCCCGCTCCCGCCCGTCACGGGCCGGGTAGCCCGGGCGGCTGTCACTGGCGTGTTCGGAGGCTTCGCTGTCTGCCGAAACGGCGTCCTCGTCGTCGGACTTGCTCGCGACAGGTGCTGGCACTTCCGGCGTAGCCGGAACAGGCTTCACCTCGTCCGTGTCCGTTTCGTCCTCCGGGGCTTCCGCCGCCTCTCCCTCTGCCTTCCCGTCATCACGCACTGCGGGCTCCTCAGGCGCCGGCCCCTCGCTGGCAGGAGGCGCCGCAGCCGGGGCTGAAGCCGTCGGAGCAGGTGCCGGGGTCCCGGGGGCGGACGGGCTGGCCGTCGGCGGCTCTGATGGTGCCCCTGTCGGGGAGCCGGACGGCGACGGGGAGGTGACGGCCGGCGACGTGTCGACCGAGGTGATGGTTGTGAACGCGGCGGCGCCACCGCCGAGGGCGATCGCGCCCGCGGCGGTGAAGGTGATGACGGTCTTGCTCGCGGCAAGCGCTGTCAGAATAGGCATGGAGACCTCCGGAATTTCTCGTCTTGATTGCTCATTGGATATTTCTCGGATTGGGCTGCGGCTGCCTCACCGCATGTTCGAACTGCTTGAACACCCAGGTACAACGTAGGCATACCGGCCGGTAGTTTTCAGTGTTCCTTCGGCAATACTGAGCGACTGTTCACTTTGGGTTTACCCGAGGGAAAGAGTTTTCGGCGTAGGGAGCTTTTCCGGCACCCGCAGTGAGGACCGCCGGGGTGTCCACCTGGTGGAACCCCGGGGCCGTCCGGGCCCCTTCATGGGCCAGGGAACCATGACCCCATGGGCGCCGTCACCACCGCCGGCTGGCTCGCCCAGCTCACAATACCCAGTACACCCCGTGCCGCCGTCGGGAATCGCTATACTCGATTTGTCCCCCGCTGGGGAGGATTTGAACTTGATGCTTTGGAGGCGGATATGGACGAGAATTTGGCGCGAGTTTGGGTTGCTTCCGCAGACAGTGAGTCAGCGGACTTTGCGGCGGACCAAGCGAGGATGGACCTGCACGATGCAATGACCGAGGCCTTGGAGGACGGCGCCGATCCGCAAAGTGTCTGGGCAGCCTCCAACGCCACTGACTCTGACATGATGCGCGACCAAGTCCGGGTGGACGGGCCCGAGTCGGCATAGAACGTGCGGCCGCCATGGCACCTGCCATGACCCGCGCCTGCCCGTGAAATCTGCCACAGTTCTAAGCGTCCCCGACGCGGGCGCCGGCCTCGTCGGGCCGGCCGGGCCAGACGCGATCCGCCAGTCCGAGGACCGGTAAAAGGGCCGGGTTGTCCGAGGCCCCGCGCCAGGCCATGCGCAGGTAGATCGGCAGGGTCTCGTCGAGCACCCGCAGGAAGCGCACATGCGGGTCCGTCACGTTCTCCGCCACCGAAGAAACCGTGAGCGAGCACCCGACTTCGGCTCCGACCAGGGCCATCGCGGTCCAGGAATCTGGGGCCCGTTGCACGATGTCGGGATCGAACCCGGCTCCAAGGCTGAGTCTGCGCAGCCGGTCGCCAAGGACAGAGCCCTCGTGCGGGGGAAGCGCCACGAACGGCTCTCCGGCAAATTCGGCCAGCTGCACTTCCTCGTGCCCGGCCAGCCGGTGGGATGCCGGGACCGCCATCACCAGATGTTCTTCCACGATGATGCGCGACTGAACGCCAGCAGGAACGAAATCCCACCGGCCGAGGCTGATGTCCACGTCGCTCCGCAGAACCCGGGCGAGAGCCGGCAGGGCGAAGTCCTGGCTGTCCAGGCGGAATTCGATGCCCGGGTAAACTTTCCGGACTTCCCGGGCGAGCACTCCCACAAGTACGTGGGTTGATGCACCGGCGTAGGCCAGCTTGACCGTCCCCACCTCCCCGCGGCCGGCGGCGTGCGCGCTGGCCCTGGCACGGTCCGCTGCGGCGAGGACCTCCCGGGCGGTTGGCATCAGGGCCGCTCCGGCGGCAGTCAACTGGACACTGCGGGTGCTGCGGACAAAGAGGTCGGTGCCGAGGTCGCGCTCCAACTGCCGGACCATGCGGCTGACCGGCGGTTGCGCCAGATGGAGCCGCTCCGCCGCCCGCCCAAAATGCAACTCCTCCGCCACGGCGAGGAACACGCGCAATTGTATGTGACGGCCGCCACAGCGTCTGGGTTAACGCTAGATGCGCTGCGCAGAGGGCAGTGTTCCGATGTGAAACACCGGCCATCAAGTCCCGCTGACACGCAATTAGCGCGTCTTCACGGACTCCTGCAGGTGCGTTTCGAGAACGTCGCGGACCGAGGTCCATGCGTGGGGCCCGTAGCGGTCGTTGTCGACGTGCCGGAGTTGGGCTTCGCCGCTGAACATGCTGACGAAGTACTGCATGCCCTGCCAGGCGGGGAAGGCCTCGCCTTTGTCTTTGGACAAGCGGCGGCCGATCTTGCTCATCGCCAGCAGGGTCCCCGCCGTTCCCGCCCACTGCGGTGAAAAGGATGTTCCGGTGAGCTCGGTCATGGTTTGGGCGATGGTGCGGGCGGTGACGCGGTCCCCGGCGACTTCGACCACCCGGGGCGCGTCCGCATCGAGGGCCACCAGCGCGACGACGCGAGCGACGTCGTCCTTGGTGGTGAAGTCAAGGACTTGGTCCGGTGAGGACCAGTACAGGACCCGGTGGCGGGAGAAGAGGATCATCGGCGCCTGCCCGGTGAGCATGTCCGTGAACGCGCCGTTGAGCACGGACGTCACGCGAAGGGGTGCGGCGTCAAGGTCCGCGGCGAACTCGCGCCGCAGCTCGAAGTTGCGGTTGCTGCCGGGGGTGATCCGGCGGAAGTCGGCGGAGTAGTCCGACGGGATGAACCGTGCCACACCGGCGTCGACGGCGGCGGCGAGAAGTGCACGCTGGACGTCGACGATGACCGGACGGGCGCCGCTGACGGCGGAGACGACGGTGTCGACGCCGGACAACGCGGAGACGAGGGCGGGAGCGTCCGTGTAGTCGACCTCATGGATCTCCACGCGGTCCTGCCCGCCATAGATTCCGTGGGCTTTGCCGCTGCCGGGGCGGGTCAGGACCCGGACGAGGGTGTCGTGCCGGTGGAGCTCGCCAACAATGCGTTGGCCGAGGTCACCGGTGGCTCCGGCGACGAGGACGGTGCTGGTCATGGTGCGCTCTTCCCGGTGAAGTTGTTGGCGAGGTTTCGGCGCGAGGATCGGCGGCCTTCGCCATGAGTCGCCCGATGCGGCCGCGGTCTCGGGCAGCGACGTTCCTCCTGCGAGACGGCCCGGCCATGGGTCCGACTCTAGTCCAACAATGGCCCAGTTCCGATCAAGACTGAGACGGGGAACACCAATATCACTGCTACGCTCCATGCTTGGGCAGATGCCGGAACCCTGCTGAATCTGACCGAAACTACACGCGCAATTCTGAAGAGCCACCTATCAAACGGGGGACGAATATGGCCATGCCGCCTTACATTGCCCAGCTACGTCAAAAAGTTGGCCGAGAGCTGCTCTGGCTTCCCGGCGCTACCGCGATTGTTCTCGATAGTTCGAACGGACAGCTCGAAGTCCTGCTGGTACGTCGAAGTGACAACAACGAGTGGACCCCGGTGTCGGGATTCTCCGATCCAGGAGAGGACCCAGACGTAACGGCGGTGCGCGAGGTGTTCGAAGAAACAACCGTGCATGTGAAAGTCGACAAAGTCCTGTGGATTCAGGCTCTACCAGAGTCGGAGTATGTCAACGGGGACAAAGTTCAGTACTTCGACGTCCGCCTCAATCGTTTCCTTCACGAAACTCCGCCCGGGCTCGTGGTTTTCAAAAGACGAGGGTGCCGGAGTTACAACTAAGCGAGCGCGACGATGATCTTATCGCCCTCGTAGAAACCCTCACCATCCGCCTGAATCATGGCGCCGTTGTTGTTGATCAGATAGCGCAGGATATTCCCCAAGGCCACGTATCCGTCCTCATCGATGCTTGAAGTCGGCAGTTGCGCCGCGACGATGAACCGCGTATTTCGTAGATTTGTCTCGACACGCCTTCGGTTCCTATTTCTCGGGGCGTCCTCGAGGAGATCCAGGAACTCCTCGATTTCTTCGTGCACTAGGGATTCATCGTTCCCGTCGCCGCCAATAAGATCAAGCAGGATTGATGGCTTGTGGTTCTTGTAGACGATGCCAACCTGATCCCAGCGGGAATCGTCAAGAGCCGGACCGCCTACCTCTGGGTCCAGATCGAGAGGGGCTCCATGTTCCGCGGAGAATGCCAGGATCGGCCCCAGTGGCGGAGACTCGCCCTGGGTGCAAAAAGCTCTGACGTAGTAGGCCACGACTAGGAGGATACAGCTGCGCCCAGCGCTGGCCAGACAAGTCTCGTGCTATTTCGACGACAGATGACCCGCCGGGCCCATGGAATCTGGGCGGTGACCGAAATTTGCCCACGCCACAAAGAGCGGTCGGCCCGCGTGAACTCGGGGCGTTTGCGGCCCGAGGGTTCCGATGAGGTAGCCAATACCCATGGCGAACCCAGCGACGCTCACCACGACGGCAGTGCAGGCACCGGGCCATCCGCCTCAATATGCCCGGCGTCCCCACGTGCCAGCCACTGGAGCAGGCCCTCGCGGTCGGACACAACGCGCAATGCGCCGTCGCCGATCACCCACTCGTCTCGTTCTTCGGTCGCCAGGGTCATGCCGGGAGCGCCCTTGGCACGGAGGGATCGCACCACGGCTTCGAGTGCGTTCAACAGGGAATCCGGATCGGCCTCCTCGATGGTCCAGGCGGTGTCGAGGTCATGGTGGTGCACCACCACCTCGGCAATCCGGAGCGCCACGATGGATGTGGCGGGGAGCGCCTTGCCACCTACCTGCACTTCCGTCGCCACGAGATCCCCGCTCAGCCGCTGTGCCTGCTCAGCAAAGTTCCGGGCAGACTCCCGCACCTTGCCAATGAGTTCCTCCCGCGGCAGGGCCGCCAGGGCAGCGATCTCCACGGCGCGGGCCTCGGATGAAGCGTACAGGGGACGTTCCGCGCCGGAAGTTGCCCAGTCGATGAGATTCACGAGGGCACGGCCGCTGGAGGCAACGTGGGCAATGACCTCGGCCCGGTTCCATCCCTCACACAGCGATTGAACGGTCATCTCGTCATCGGCAAGGGACTCAACAGTGGCCAGGAACATGTCCGTTTCCCTGCCGAGGCGGGACAGGTCCGAGTAAAGGCGTGCAGGGTTGATCATCTTGCCAGCCTACCCACGGGCCCGTTCGCAAACCACCGTCCCTACCCCGCCGTTCCATACCCAGATCGTCTCGACTGAGACGGGCAGCATTGCACGAACTTTCCTCCCAAATGCGGGCAGTTTGAGATCACCAGCATATGAATACCCCCCGGGCGGAAAGCCGGGAATTCCCCTCATATGTTGTACATCACACCTCTGTCAGGCTAAAAGCACTCGGAGGACGGCCCCTCGGATCCTCCCGGTGCCGCAAGCCTCCACTTCTGTTAGAGAGGACTTGGGCACATGACACAGCCGCATGCCGTTATCGCGGAAAATCCACAAACGGAGGCGCGGACCGCCAATTGGGTCGCCTTCATTATCTGCGTAGCGCTCCTGTTTGACGGCTACGATCTCGTCATCTACGGCACCGTCCTGCCAGGGCTGCTCGCGGACCCAGGCCAGATCGGGGCGTTTGATTCAGTCACCGCCGGCCTCCTCGGTTCCTGGGCCCTCATCGGGGTACTTGTAGGCTCACTGGTTTGCGGCGCTGTGGGAGACTTTTTCGGCCGACGCCGGCTGATGCTCATGGGCATAGCTTGGTTCTCCATTGGTATGTTCGCCACAGCCTTTGCCACCAGCGTCCCTGCCTTCGGTGGCCTGCGTTTCGCGACCGGACTCGGCCTGGGAATAGTTATCGCCAGCGCCGGCGCCACCATGGCTGAATTCGCCCCGGCGGGACGGCGGCAGTTCTACAACGCCATTGTGTATTCGGGCATCCCGGCAGGCGGGGTCCTGGCCTCCATCCTGGGCATCCTTTTCCTCGACAACATCGGCTGGCGCGGCCTGTTCATGATCGGTTCCCTGCCGCTGCTCATTCTTCTGCCCATCGCCTGGCGCAAGCTGCCCGAATCACCTCGCTGGCTGCTGTCCCGGGGTCGCGAACAGGAAGCCATGGCCGCCGCAGAACGCACCGGCGTCCCGCTCATCGAAGAGCAGATCATCCGGCAGGTCGGCGCTGCGCCGCAGAAATCAGGCTTTGCAGCCGTATTTTCCCGCCAGTTCGCGGCGGCAGCCGTCCTGCTGGGCATGATGTCCTTCTGTGGTCTTCTGCTGACATACGGACTCAATACGTGGCTGCCCAAAATCATGGAGGGCTACGGCTACGGGCGGACGTACTCCCTGTTCTTCCCGCTGGCACTGAACCTCGGCGCAGTGGCTGGCGGCTTGCTCGCCTCCCGCCTGGCGGACAAGAGCGGCCCCCAACGGGTCATCGCGGCCACGTTCGCCCTGGCGACCATTTCCCTGGCACTCATGACGTTCAGCTTTCCGCTGCCGCTGCTTTTTGCGTTTATCGCCCTTGCAGGCGTGGGAACACTGGGCACCCAGGTGCTGATTTACGGATTCCAGTCCAACTACTTCACCACCAATGCCCGGGCCGCCGGCGTCGCTTGGTGCGCCAGCGTAGGAAGGCTGGGCGGCGTGCTCGGTCCAATCATCGGCGGCTGGCTGGCCGCCGCCGGCATCGGCGGATCCACGGCCTTCTACATCTACGGAGCCGTGGCACTGGTCGGTGCGCTCGTGACCGTGCTGGTGCCTCGCCAGCGCAGGCTGGAGGAGGCCGGGCACAAGGTCGAGGAGCTCGCAGAAGGCCGGACAACGGATGGCATTCCTGTCGAGCAGTTCAAATAGTTCACCGTCGTCCCATGATCCCGCGGCCGCCTGGGGCCAGCGCTCCCCGGGCCGCTGGCCCCAGGCAACATTACGACGCAGAACTGTCCTAGTAGGGCTTATTATGGTTATTCTTTGAATCAATCACGAGCCCATCCCAGATGGGGCCGGTTAGCGGAGGGACGGGACCACATTGGACATCCGCCAACTGAACTATTTCATCGCTGTCGCTGAGGAAAGGCACTTCGGCCGGGCAGCCAAGCGCCTGCACATGGCTCAGCCGCCCCTCTCCCAGCAGATCCGCCAATTGGAGGATCAGCTGGGGGTCAAGCTGCTCAACCGGACCACCCGCAGGGTTGACCTCACGGCGGCGGGTCAGCTCCTGCTGGACCGCGGTCGGCAGATCGTCAACGACATCGCGACGCTTGAAGCCGATGTCTACCAGGTGGGGCGGGGCGCCACCGGCGTCCTGCGGGTGGGCTTCTCGGGGTCTGCAACCTACGGCGTCATGCCCCGGATCGCCCGCCTTGCGAAACAGGTCCTGCCAGGCCTGTCCCTCGCGCTGCACGGCGAAATGCTCACGCCGTCCATGGAAGCGGGGCTAAGGGGCGGCACCCTGGACGCAGCTTTACTGCGGCCGCCGGTCGCGTCAGAGGACATCGACTACAGAACGGTGACCCGGGAGCCCCTCGTTGTCGCGCTTCCCTCGTTCAGCGCCCTAGCCGTGGGTCAGCCCGTGGCAATGCACGAACTGCAGGACCAGGACTTCATCGCCTACGGACCCGAGTCCGTTCTCTACCGCACCACCGCAGACCTGTGCCGCCAAGCGGGTTTCCAGCCGCGCATCACCCAGGTGGTTGGGGAGACCTCCACGATGCTGGCGTTCGTTGCAGCGGGCGGCGGAGTTGCGGTCATGCCGTCCAGCGTGCAGGCCTTCCAACTTGAAGGCGTGGCCTACCGGGAGATAGAAGACGTCCCGGAAGTGGAGCTCGCCGTCGCCTGGATGCGGGGGCATCAATCGGCGCTCCTGCACAATTTTCTCGACGTCGTGGTGACCGCAACTGCGGAAACGACGGCCCCGGCCAGCGGCCCTGCGCAGTTTCCCACTGATGAAAGGCTTACCCACGCATGAAGATCGCTGCCATTGAGGCGATTCCCTATTCGATCCCTTACCTTCATCCCCTTCACTTCGCTTCCGGTTCCGTGCATGAGGCAGACCACGTGCTGATCAGGCTTCGTACGGATGACGGCGTGGTGGGCACCGCGGACACCCCGCCGCGCCCCTACACCTACGGCGAGACGCAGAAGTCGATCGTCGCCGTGGTGGAGGACATCTTTGCTCCGCAGCTGATCGGCGTCGACATATTTCACCGCGAGAAGATCCAGGCAATCCTGGACCGGACGGTGCACAACCAGACCGCGAAGGGGGCTGTGGACATCGCCCTCTGGGACGTCATCGGCCAGACCCTGGGTCAGCCGGTGACGAAACTGCTAGGCGGCTACACGGACTCGCTGCGTGTCTCCCACATGCTCGGCTTCAAGCCCGCCGAGGAGTTGCTGGCGCTGGCCTTGGAGTTCCGCGAGACGTACGGCATCAACACGTTCAAGCTCAAGACCGGACGCCGTCCCCTCCACCTCGACGTGGAGGCCGCCCGGGTCTTGCGCGAGGGCCTGGGTGAGGATGCCGAACTCTACATGGACGCGAACCGCGGTTGGTCGGCCAACGAAGCAGCCGAGGTACTCCGCCGCACGGCGGAATTGGGCCTGCAGTTCCTTGAGGAGCCCGACGACGCCCGCGAGGTCCTGGGGCGCCGCCGCCTGGTGGCGAACTCCCCCATCCCCATCGCCGCGGACGAATCTGCCGCCAACCTCGGCGAGGCCGCCAGGGAAATCCTCACCGGCGGTGCAAACCTACTGGCGGTCAAGACGGCCCGGTCCGGCTTCACAGAGGCCGCCAAAATCGTTGGTATGGCCGAGGGCATGGGCATTGACGTCTACATTGGCAACCAGATCGACACCCAGGTCGGAACGGTCGCCTCGGTGACCTTCGGCGCCGCCTTCGCCCACACGGCCAAACGTGCAGCGGAGCTGTCCAACTACTTGGACATGGCCGACGACCTGCTGGCTGAGCCTTTGGCCATCGTCGGCGGACGCATCCTTGTTCCTGGGGTCCCGGGCGTGGGCACAGCCGTGGACGAAGACAAACTCTCGCGCTACCGCTCCGACCGATAACACCTCCCTGACCGAAAGGACACTAATGAAGTATCTGGTCCACATGGACGTCAACCTGCCCGTCGATTTGCCCGCCGGGAAGGCCGCGGAGATCAAGGCCACGGAGAAGGCCTATTCGCAGGAGCTGCAGCGCTCCGGCAAGTGGCCGGAAATCTGGCGGGTGGTGGGCGAGTACGCCAACTACTCGATCTTCGACGTCGATTCGAACGACGAACTTCATGAGATCCTGCAGAACCTGCCGTTGTTCCCCTACATGGACATCTCGGTGGTGCCGCTTGCGAAGCACCCCTCAGACGTGAAGTAAGCACCGGCGTCACGTACCCGCTCTCGCATAGCTAACCAGCAGCGCCAAAAGCGGAGGACCGGCCGTGTTCCGGGGTCAGTCCTTGGCCCGGAACAGGGCCGCGAGCTCGCTGCGGGAGCGGATTCCCAGCTTCCGGTAAAGCCGGGTCAGGTGGTACTGCACGGTCTTTTCCGCAAGGAACAGCGCCCGCGCCGCTTCCTTGTTGGTGGCGCCGCCCGCCACCAGTTCGGCCACCGCCCGTTCCTGCGCTGTGAGCTGGAGGTGGTGGTTGCTGACGGCGGTGAGCACCGGGTCGGCAGGGTCCGGCACGTTCCCGACGTCGAGCCCGGTTGCCTTGAGCTCGCGGTCGCACCGTTCCACGTACGTGGCCGCCCCCAGGGTGTCATATAGGTCGCGGGCTGCGCGCAGGACGGTTGACGCCAGGCGCCGCTTGCCCGCCCGGCGCATGCTCTGGCCGAAGGCAAAGCTGATCCGCGCCCGCAGGTAGGGCCGGTTAAGCCCCCTGAGATGGCCCAGGGACGCCTCAAAATGTTCCCTGGCAGTGTCCGGGTCTCCCTGCGCGGCCACGAGCCGGCCCCTCGCCCAAGCCATACGCGCCATATCCGAGGGTATTTGCCGTTCGCGCGGCACGCGCTCGAACGCTGTGAGGAACGAGTCGGCGGCGTCGAGCTGGTCCGTCATGACCAGGGCGTTGACATAGGTGTCCTGCCAGGGCCAGAAGGACACCCGGTGCTCAGTCCACGGGTCCAGTTCCGTCAGCGGCTGCAGGACAGCCAAAGCGCCTTCATAATCAGCCCTCGCCTCGTGGAAGCGGGCACGGGCGAGGCTCGCCGGCACCTGCATGGCGCGGTAAGTTCCGGGCTGCACCGCCGCCTGGGACACGTAGTACCGGGCCCGTTCCCAGTCCCCCCGCATGGACCAAAGTTCCGCCGCAGTCCAGTAGAGCAGCGGGCGGATCAGCGGCATTCGTGAGGTCTCGAGACGCACGGATGCGCGCGCCACGGTGGCGGCCGCGGCATCCCAATTGCCGAGCACCAGGTGGGTGCGCGCCAGCCAGGCCTCGGCCCAGAGCGAAATGCGCATCGAGCCGCCGCGGTATTCAGTGGGTGCCGCGGACTCGAAGTTCACGAGCGCCGTTTCAACGTTGTCCAGGCGTAGCGCCAGCCACCCCGCGCCCATCTGGACCCGCTGTTTCTGGGCGTTCTCGGCAGCGTGTTCGAACGCCCGGTGATAGGAGGCCTCCGCCTCCGCAACCCGCCCCTGCGCGTACAAACCCAAGCCATAGATGGCCTCTGATTCGATGTGGGCGGGCGTTTCCGGGGGCGTAAGTTCCATGGCCCGTTCGGCCCAGGTGGTGATCATCGGGCCGTCCCAGGATGCCACTCCGTGCAGGACGAAGCGCTGGGCCACCTGCGCGGCGGCGGCCGGGTCCCGCTGCGGGTTGGAGGTGCGCCAGGCCATCTCCAGCTGCGTCTGCGCGCTGTCGTTCTGTCCCGACGCGGTGGAGAGGTAGCCCAGCACGGAGGAGCGAAGCGGCGACGGCGGCAGGGCGTCGACTGCCGCCGTCCACATCTGGGCCTGGGCAATGTTGCCGGAACCCACCAGGGCGTCCACGGCCCTCAGGAGCCTGTCGTTCCGGGACCGGATGTCCAGGGAAAGGCGGGAGGCGGAGAACAAGGCTGTTGAGGCGTCCTGCCACGCTCCGACCCGGGCCTGGCGCCGGGCGAAGTCTTCCAGCTCCTCCGCCAGGGCCTCGTCCGCACCGGGGGTGGCGGAGACGCGGTGGCCTAGGCGTTCGGCCTCGGGCTGGACCGCTTCAGCGGCCAGCCGGTGAAGCGCAATGCGGCGGCTGGGAACGATCTGTTCGTAGACGGCCTCCGCGGTGCCTGGTTCTGAGAACACGACGGCGGAACGTGCCTGGTCAAGGGTCAGCCCGAGCAGCCCGGCACGGTGTCCCTCATCGAGTGCCGCCATGACGGCCCCCACCCCGCTGACCGCCGAAACCTCTGCCATGTTTGCGGCCCTCCCGATCACTGACGCGGCCTCCGCGACGGCGACCAGCCCGGGGGACGCCGCGGCCAGGACACTGCGCACCCGGGCGCGCACCCGGGACGTCGGTGGGAGGGAGGGAAACCACGCCTGCCAGGTTTCGGCGGGCAGCTCCTGGAGCAGTTCCACGATCGGTTGTGCAAGCCCCCGGGTGTGCCGGACCAGGCCGTGGGCCGCCGTCGCACTCAGGTCGACGCCGAGCATCCGCCTGGCGAGATCCTGCACCTGCTCCGGGGTGAGCGGTTCCAGCGGGATGGTCACAACCTGGTGACCGGTCAGGAAGTCCAACGCGCCTGGAGGGACGCGTAAGGCGTCGTCGGGGTTGAGGGTGAGCACAAACAGAATCCGCTTTCCGTGCAGCCGGCGCATCACAAAGGTGAGGATGCGCAGGCTCTCCACGTCGAGTTTGTGGACGTCATCCACGGCGACAACCACACTGCCGTGGGACTGCAGTCCTTCCAGGTGGGTGCTGAGGGTGGAAGCGTAATTAACAACCTGGTCCGGAGTGAGGGCCGCAACGGGGCCTGCGGGCAGGGCAGGGCCGCCGTCGTAATCTTTTGCCGAACGCAGCGGCAACGTGAGCATGAGCTGGGAGTAGCCGGCGAGGGGAAACTGCGCCTCCCACTCGTCGCCCATGGCAGTCAGCACCCGGACACCACGGGCGCCGGTGCGGCAGTGCTCAAGAAAGAACTCCAGAACCGCGGTCTTCCCGGACCCGGAGGGGCCGGAGATCACCACAGCACCCACTTTGCCCTTGCGGGCGGTCCGGAAAATCCCCAGCAGTTCCTCGAAGACCTCCGACCGGCCCACAAGCGGTAAGCCCTCCGCCATGTCACCGTGTATGGAGGCCGCCGTCATGGCCGCAACTCTACCGGAGCCGGCCTGCAGGGCCCGGCGGCGGCCAACTATCACGGTGTCCTCAGCCCAGGTCCCCGCCGGCGACCGGAAGGATGCTGCCGGTGACGTAGGACGCTTCATCCGAGCCGAGGAAGACGATGGGTGCGGCCTGTTCGTCCAAGGTCCCGTAACGCTTCATAAAGGACGAGTCCACGGTCTGGTCGACGATCACCTGGTACCAGGCCTTTTCCGTGGGGGATTCGGCTTCGGGCCCGCGTTTGACCCTGCGGGGCGGCGCCTCGGTGCCGCCGGGGGCTGCGGCCACCACGCGGATACCGCGGCCGCCCACCTCCATCGCCAAGGACTGGGTGAGGGCGTTGACCCCGCCCTTCGCGGCCGCGTACGGCACGCGGTGCAGGCCGCGGGTGGCCACGGAAGAAACGTTGACGATGGTCCCGGAACCCTGTTCCAGCATGGCCGGCAGCACGGCGCGGCACGCCCAGAGGGTGGGAAAGAGCGAGCGGCGGATCTCTTTCTCGATCTTGTCCTCGTCGTACTCTTCGTAGGGGCGGGCCCAGATGGTGCCGCCGACGTTATTAACCAGCACGTCAACGCGACCGTGCGCGGCCAGGGCTGCTTCCACTGCCTGCTGTGCACCGGCGAACGCCTCGAGGTCTGCGGTCACGGAAGTGGCCGAGCCTCCTGAACCGGAAGCCTGCGCGGCCTCCTCGATCCCCTGCGCCACCTCATGGACCAGTTCGTCCCGGTCTACAAGGACGACGGTGCCGCCCTCGGCTCCGATCCGTTCGGCCACTTTCTGCCCAATTCCCTGGGCGGCACCGGTCACCACGGCCACCTTGCCGGCATACCGCCCGGGAGTAACGAACTGTCCCGTATATGCCCGCGCCATCAGCGGCCCACCTTGGCGTCGATCGCTCCGGCCATGGTTTCCTTGGCATCGTGAGCGTGGGCCATGATGACCTCCCGCACCCGCGCCTTATCGTTGCGTTCAAAAGCGTCAACCACATCAAGATGGTCCTGGGTGACCCGCTCGAAGATGGCGGTTCCAGCCTCGAAGGCCGCTGCCATCTGCGCGTGGACGTCGAGCCGGCGGTAGGACTCAAGCAGCATGGGGTTGTTGCAGACCACAAAGAGGTATTCGTGGAACTCCTCGTTGGTCCGCGCGAATTCTTCAGGTTCCTGGATGATGCCGGCAGCCACCGAGCGGGTGGTGGCCTCGGCGAGCCGGCGGAACTGCTGCAGCTGCTCGTCGCTGAGGCGGCCCAGCATCAGTTCGCTCACCGCGAGCTCCAGGCCCATCCGCGCGTCCAGCTGCGCGAAGCTGTCCTCCTTGCGGAAGTCCAGCCGGCCGGTCTCCAAGGAGGAGACCGCCTCGCTGCGGCTCATCGTGTCGCCTTCGGCCTGGATCTTCTCTGCCGGTGCCGGAGCGCCTGTTTCGGCGTCGCCCCCGGTGGTTTCCTTCGGGGCAAAACGCTCGAAATAGAAGTTGGCAGGCTTGATGCCCTCGGAATCCAGCCACTTCGACACGGCGTTCACCATGGGAGGCGGGCCGCACAGGTAAATATCGACGTCGCCGTCGTTCAGGTGCTTTGGCGCAATGATCTGGGTGACGTAGCCCGTATGGGGGGCGGACGTCCCCGGCTCGGAGGCAATGTAATCCCAAGTGAAGGCCGGCATCTTCGCCTCATACTCGCGCAGCCAGTCCAGGCCAACGATGTCCGCCTCACGGGTCAGGCCGTAGATCAGGTGGACCGGTACCGACGGCGGGTTCTCGGACAGCTTTTCAAGGATGGACAGGAGCGGGGCCAGGCCTGTGCCGCCGGCGAGGAGCAGCAGGGGCCGCTTGGGCTCGCGCAGGAAGAATGAGCCGTACGGACCCGTGAACTCGATGGTGTCACCCACTGCTGCCCTGTCACGCAGGTATTCGGACATTGCACCCTGCGGTGTCACCCGGACCATAAAAGACGCGTCCTGCACCTCGGGGCCGCTGCTGAACGAATAGGAACGCTCCGCGTCGGTTCCGGGGACCTTGATGTTGACGTACTGTCCCGGCAGGAAGGCCAGACCGTCCCGGTTTTCCGCCTGCAGGGTGAAGGAAACCGTCGTTTCCGAGTGCTTGTTGAGCTCCGTCATGGTGGAACTGAAGGTGGTGGCCGAGGTTTTCGCGGATTCTGACGTGGCAGGGATCTGAATGGCCAGGTCCGATTCCGGAACCGCCTGGCAGGTCAGCAGATAGCCCTTTTCGAGCTCGTCCTCTGTCATGGCGTCGTCAATGAAGTCGCCCGGATCGAAGGAACCGGAATCGCAGAACGCCTTGCAGGTGCCGCACGCCCCGTCCCGGCAGTCCGACGGAATGTTGATCCGTGCCTTGTACGCGGCGTCCATCACGGTCTCGTAATCGCCGACCTTGATGACCTTGGTGACGCCGTCCTCAAAGCTGAGGGCTACTTTGTGGCCCATGGTTTCCTCCTGGCTGGGGGCGCGCCGACGCGACCCTGGTAGTGCGGATGTGCCCTGCGGGCACTGGTTGTGAAACGGCCAAGGCCGGTGCCTGGCACATGCCGGGCACCGGCGCGAGGCCGTCAGATCATGTAGACGTCCACTACGTGGTGGATGTAGTCGTTCTTGAGGACGACCTTCTTTTTCATGATTACGGGCTCGCCGCCGGCAAGATCGATCGTGTAGAAGCTGTTCCCGAAGTACGTGTCCGTGGTGTTGTAGCGGAAGTACAGGGTGAACCAGTTGAAGCGCACCTCTACACGGTCGCCGTCGTGCTCCATGATTTCGATGTCGGTGATGTTATGCCCGGTGCGGGGCTCCGGCAGGGAGGTGGCTGAGGACCGGTCCGTTTTGATCCGGAAGACACGGTCCTCAATGCCGCCGCGGTTGTCGTAGTAGATGAGCGAGATCTCGTTCTGCGGGTCCTCGGTCAGTCGGTCATCGACGTCCCAGGCGGGCATCCAGAATTCGGAGTCCGGGTGGTAGCACTGAAGCCACTCATCGAACTGGCGGTCATCGAGCAGCCGGGCCTCCTTGTACAGGAAGGCGCGGACGGTTTCGAGGGTGGCGATCTCCTCGGCGCTCTTGAGCGCCGCAGCGGGCGTAGTCAGGTTGATCATGGGTTCTGCGCTCTCTCTGGTTCCACGTGGTCTGGGTCAGGCGGTGACTGGAACGGCATCCAGTGCGGAGATCTCTTCCTCCGCCAGCGCCCGGTCCATGACTTCCTTCCAATACCCGTGCTGGATCGGATAGAGCCCCTCGTCCTCGGTGCGCGTCCCGGACGCGATGACCTTGGTCATGCCCAGCGCCTTGGCCTGCTCGTCGGGGCCGGCGATCTCATGGGTGGACCCGCGGGTCATGTCGTTCCAGGGCGCCGAGGTGGCCCAGTAGGTCTTGTTGCAGGACCGGAACTCCTCGAGGTCATCGGGGGTGGCCATGCCTGTGGCGTTGAAGAAGTCCTCGTACTGGCGGATGCGCTTGGACCGGTTCTCCTGCGATTCGCCCTTGGGTGCGATGCAGTAGATCGTAACCTCGGTCTGGTCTGCGGAGATGGGACGGAAGTGGCGGATCTGGGAGGAGAACTGGTCCATGATGTAGACATTCGGGTACAGGCAGAGGTTCCGCGAAATGTTGATCATGAAGTTGGCCATCTCTCCGCCATACTTTGCAACGAGCTCCTCGCGGCGGTCCCACAGCGGGCGGTCCTCGGGGTTTGTCCATTCCTGCCACAGCAGCAGGTGTCCGTGGTCGTAGGAGTAGAAACCGCCCTTGACCTTGCCCCATTTGCCGGCGTCCATGGCCTTGGTCTTGTTCGCGGAGTCGCCGGCGGTGCGGCGGGCCGTCGTGGCCGCGTAGTTCCAGTGAACGGCGGTGACGTGGTACCCGTCAGCGCCGTTCTCGGCCTGCACCTTCCAGTTGCCGTCGTAGGTGTAGGTGGACGAGCCGCGCAGCACCTCGAGGCCCTCCGGGGACTGGTCCACGATGGAGTCGATCACCTTGGTGGCGTCCCCCAGGTGCACCTCGAGCGGGAGCACGTCAGCCTTCAGGGAGCCAAAGAGGAAGCCGCGGTATGACTCGAAGCGGGCAACCTTGGTGAGGTCGTGGGAGCCTTCTTTGTTGAAGGTCTCCGGATAGCCCGCGTTGCGTGAGTCTTTCACCTTCAACAGCTCGCCGGAGTTCTTGAACGTCCAGCCGTGGAACGGGCAGGTGAAAGTGGTGCGGTTGTCCGTCTTGCGACGACACAGCATCGCGCCGCGGTGTGAGCAGGCGTTGACGATGCAGTTAAGGTTTTCGTCCTTGTCGCGGGTGATCACTACCGGAGTGCGGCCGATGTTGGTGGTGAAGTAGTCCCCCACGTTGGGGATCTGGGATTCGTGGGCCAGATAAACCCAGTTGCCTTCGAAGATGTGCTTCATCTCGAGCTCGAAGATCTCTTCATCGGTGAAGATTTCGCGCTTGGCACGGATAACGCCGTTCTCACGGTCGTCGATCACGGCGTCGGCAAGGACCTCGCGGACATGGGCCAGGTTGTCGGTCATGGCGTGCTCCTTCATTGGAGAGTGCTGGACGGATGGGCGGGAGGTCCGGGCCAACCCGCGGTGCCCAGGCGGATGTTGTCACGTAAGTCTTGCCCACCGTGATGGCTCTCACATCAGGCAAACACCTAGGTTTGGCCAAGGGTGTCTTTATGTCTGCTTCATGACTAAAAATGGGTCGAATCGATATTTGTAGCGTCCTTATTTCGGTTCTACGATGAGACGGACATCACGCGATCTGCGTCGCGACGGGTTCCCGCCCCCCCACCGGTTTGCACCGGCGTTCAGGACCAGGACCTGTCCCCTATTCAACGAGGAGTATGGACATCACCATGACCGAGACCCAAGCAGACACCCGCAAAGAGGACGAGGGCACCGCCGTCGAAGCCGGCTCCAAGGCCACTGAACGCTTCACCGCCTCAGGAAAGCTCTCGCACGTGGATGTGCCGAAGGAACGAGTAAGCCTGCTGGCGGGAGCACTCATCAAAGCTGCCAACGACATCGTGGTAGAACACCAGGTCACTTATGAGGAATACAACGCACTCAAGGCTTGGCTCATCAAGGTAGGAACTGACGGGGAATGGCCGCTGTTCCTCGACGTGTGGCTGGAGCACACCGTGGAGGACGTCAATTCCCAGGACCGCCCCGGCACCGTCGGCACCATCGAAGGGCCCTACTACGTACCAGGCTCCCCGGTGCTCCAAAGCCCCGGCACCGTCGAAATGCGTGAGGACGAGGAGGGCGTCCCGTTGCACTTCAGCGGCCAGTTCACCGATACGGACGGTAACCCGATCCAGAACGCCCAGGTGGAAATTTGGCATGCTGACAGTGCAGGGTTCTACTCCCAGTACGCGCCGGGCCTGCCCGAATGGCTCTTCCGGGCCACGGTGAAGGCAGGCGACGATGGCCGCTTCGAAATCAACACGATGCGCCCGGCGCCGTACCAGATTCCCACAGACGGAGCGTGCGGGCAGCTGATCAGCGCGGCAGGCTGGCATGCCTGGCGCCCGGCGCACATCCACATCAAGGTTTCCGCGCCCGGCTTCCAGCCTGTTACCCAGCAACTGTACTTCCCAGGCGACCCGCACAATGCCGACGACATCGCCTCGGCAGTCAAGCCCGAACTGATGCTGGACCCCAAGCCACGCACGGATGGCGGTGCTGGCGAAGAAGTGGTCTATGACTACGTCCTCGCCAAGCAAGGCCAGCACAAGTAAGACTCACCGCCAATAATCGGTGCCGGCGCCTCGGCTCCGGCCCGACGGCGCCCTGGAGTGCAGGCTCCAGGGCGCCTGTCTTTTTTTGCCGCCGTTGCCAGGAGCCCGAATGCTGCCATCCCGTCAGGACCCATCCGCCGTTCTCGCAGAAGCCGTTGCTGCTCCACTACGCCAAAGCCTGCTGGAACGCCCGGGCGTCGCTCCCGCCGGCTTGCGCTCCCTCCTCCGCGACCTCGGCGTGCCGTATGTTTCCAACGGCGTAATCGGCTTCATCTTTTCCGCCTCAGGACCCATAGCCGTAACCTTGGCCGTGGGAACGGCGGGGGGACTTACCGAAGGCCAACTCGCGTCCTGGGTGTTCGGCATCCTATTTTCGGGCGGGGCAGCCACCCTGGTCATGTCTCTCCTCTATCGACAGCCTCTGGGCTTCGCCTGGTCCATTCCCGGGACTGTGCTCCTGGGCCCGTCCCTGCAACACCTGTCCTTCCCGGAAGTGGTTGGGGCCTTCTTCACGTCCGGAATTCTCGTCCTCGCGCTGGGCGCCACCGGGGTGGTGCGCCGGATCATGGCTGTCGTCCCGATGCCGATCGTCATGGCCATGGTGGCCGCGGTATTCCTAAAGTTCGGTACAGATGTCGTGACCTCGACCCAAGCAAACCCCGTGGTGGCAGCCCCCATGGTGATCGTCTTTCTGGTCCTCACCGCTGTACCAGCCCTCGGCCGAGTCCTTCCGCCTGTGCTCGGCACCCTGGCGATCGGGTGCGTTGCCGTGGCTGCCAGTGGTCAATTCTCATTCCACGGGGGCCCGATTTTGGCCTCGCCGGCCTTCACCCTTCCCGAGTTCACCTGGGCTGCCCAGCTCGAGCTTGTGGTTCCCCTGGCTCTTACCGTGTTGTTCGTTCAGAACGGCCAAGGCATCGCCGTTCTCCGGGCGGCCGGCCACACTCCGCCGGTCAACGTGTTCGCGATTGTTTCGGGCGCGTTTTCGCTGCTTAACGCATGCTGCGGGGCTGTCTCAGCGTGCGTTACTGGCCCCACCAATGCGCTCCTGACATCCTCAGGAACCAGGCAGCGTCAGTACGCGTCTGCCGTGGTGTTCGGCGTCCTGGCCATCGGCTGCGCTCTTTTCCGCTCGCGGACCCGGATTCCGTCCTCCGCGGTGATCGTGGCCCCGGGGCATAGTGTGATCCAAATGATCCCGCCCCCGATATCGTCGACCGTGACATTGACCGTGACATTGACCGGGCCGGCACCCGGGCCGGCACCCGGGACGGCCCGGGGAGCCCCGCCAGCCACATCAGCCACGTCGGGTGCGGTCCCAGCGGCTGACGGGGCGCGGTTTGTTGCAGTTCGGAATTGCGTGGTCATCGGTCCCCCGGGAACGAATTCGACTGCGGCGGTTCGGCGCAGCGTGGCCCGGGATCTGCCACAGCCCGGCAGAGGCCAGAGTACCCGCGAACGGACCATGCGTCTACGAACCCGTAGCGCCACTCCTACCATGCCACCCCCACCCAGACCCGGGACAGGCCCCCGGGGGGGCTACCGCATCATGGGCGATCCCGTCGTTTATCGTGGTCCCCATGCGCGCGTGGCCGATCATAGCTAAGGCGCCGGGACGCTGCGCCCCATCCACGAATATTCGATTGCGGTTGATCCGAGCTGTGGTTCACCACGCGGCGTCGAGCTTTGGCGTTTCTCGGAAGCCACCCGGATTCAAGACCCATCTGACGTACTCAACCCACTCGCCCGGATCGCAAAATGGGGAGTTGTTCCCCAACGAGAGTTTCTTTCCAAGTACGTCATTGGTCGTCAACGTAGGCTTGCGCGGGCATCCCGAACGCGCAGGTGGTCAATCTCCGGCCCAGCAGCGAAGCAGTTGTTGTAGCTCGATCTTGATTGCTCCGGCGTCTCGTCGAAGGTTGTCCACCGTTTCGGTCAAGAACTCGGAAGCCCATCCGTCATCGTCATCATGGATACCGACGAACTCGCTGGTGCCGTTCCAGGCCTCTGCCCATCGGCATCCAAGACCGTGCAAAAGGTCGCTCCTGCATGGAGTCCGAGCCGCAACCAGAACCCGGCTGTCGCCTCGGGAACGTCAGCCCCCGAAGTCTTGACCGTCGATTAGGAACGTGCCCCAACCCCTCGTTTCATTACCATCGCGCGCAACACAGGCACCCATGGGGCCGGACCGTCTGCATCCCGAAGCTGAGGCGCCGCCCCCTGACAGACGTCGGGCCCTTGACCACCCAGCAGAGCAACGCGGACATCGTCGACCGATACCCCGCGGCGGGACGCCCGATTCCATGGTATGAGCTACGGCCTCCACCGCGGTCCGGATGCTGGGAAACCTTCCCGCCTTCTCTTGTTGGTATCCTCCGGGAATGATCAACACCATCCAGGCCGTCATTCTCGGCGTCATCCAGGGAATCACTGAACTTTTTCCGATTTCGAGCCTCGGCCACAGCGTCATCATTCCGAAACTCTTTGGCTGGAACCTTGATCAGAATGCGCCCTCGTTCCTGACCTTCCTCATCGCCACGCATCTGGCAACGGCCATTGTCTTGTTTCTGTTCTTCCTCAAGGACTGGATCGAGGTCTTCAAAGGCCTCGGTCGTTCCATCCGCGACCGGAACGTCCTACCGGAAGACACGTACGCAAAACTCGGCTGGCTGCTAATCCTGGGCACCATCCCGGCCGGGATCCTGGGTCTGGCCCTCGAGAAGCCGATCCGCGCCCTGTTCGCTTCACCCCTGCTGTCCGCCGTATTTCTCGTCGTCAATGGCCTCATCCTCTTCACCGCCGAGCGGCTCCGCCGCAGGGAGGGCCATCGTGCATCGGCCCAGGCCCCGGCGACAAACGCAGCTGTCGCCGATGCCGAAATCGCCAAACTCTCCTGGAAACAAGCACTCGGCATCGGCACCGCACAAGCAGCCGCACTCGTCCCGGGTATCTCCCGCTCCGGATCCTCGATGGTCGGCGGGCTGCTCTCGGGCCTCAACAACGAGAATGCCGCCCGGTTCAGTTTCCTGCTGGCCACCCCCATTATCGGCGCTGCCGCCATCCTGAAATTGCCTGAGCTCTTCAGCCCCGCCATGGCCGATGAACGCCCCGCGTTTCTCATCGGAGCGCTCTGCTCCGCCGCCGCCGCCTGGTTCTCCACCAAGTTCCTGCTCCGGTTTTTCGAGACCCGGACCCTCACGCCGTTCGCCATTTACTGCGTGGCGGGCGGAGTTCTCTACTTCGCCCTGATGCTCATCATCGGCTAAGCCGACCACCGGCCGAGTCCAGGCCGACCACGACGGTTAAACCCCGGCCCGGAGCACCCCGGGCGGCTCGCAGCGGGCCTGCCTGACGACGGAGCTTCACCGGTCCTGGACCCCCGATAGTCGACGCCCGGCAGTACAGTGCCAACAATGCCTAGGAGCCACAGGTGGGCAGCCTCGTCCGGTCAGAGCGCGTAGCGCCGGGATCGTCCGGGGATCATGTCCTTGACCAAGGCGATTCTGCCAGTGACCGTCACGGTGAACCATTGCCCGGAAGAATGGTCATGGCCTGCGAATCGCCCGAATTCGGTCTGAATCAGCACCTGCCGGCTAACCCGCCACAGGGCCGATTGGGTCCGCGAGGGGCCGGGAACGTCCGCAAGGAGCGAGCTCTCAACGGTGGAGGCGGCCGCTCATCGACGAGGCCATTCCTCGTGACTAACGCCCCGGCCGCGGGCTGACAGGGCAGGCCGCCCTCGCGGCCGTGAAACACGCCTGCCGCGGGCTCCGCCTTCGCACCGTCCGGGCGCCCTTGGACGGAGCCTTCACCGTCGCAGGGAAGAAAGAACTCTCTTACCCGGGGTTCGTGGCCGGGGTGGGCCAACCACACCGTCACCTCCACCGAAACCGGCGGACAGGGCGGCCACAACCACCGATCCTTGTCTGCTCCTTCGGGCGGGTGGTTCAAAGCAGGTCCGTGCGCCTCTGGGGACACGCTGCAGGCCATCCTCGTGGCGCCAATCGAACAGTACCGCACCCCCGTCACGCCGTCCTACCTGAACTCCGAGCCTGAGACAGTCGCCTTCGAAAACCCGCCGACGCCAACATCCTCATGCAGCGGCACCACGCCGTCGAAGCTGCCAAGGGTCGACGGGCGACCTTGATGGCGGTCGTTGCCACCCGGCAGATGCAGTCATGCCGTCTTGGTGCGCCGAAGGCTTTCCCTCTCCCCGTGCGGTCCCAGAGGTGAACATTCCCTTAATGCTGGCCCGATGCAGAGGAACGGGCCGGCTTTCAGCCTAGTCTCGTTAGAGACCGAAAGACGCCCGGGTGGCACCGGCCGAGGATACGGGGATGTCATGGCGAACAGCAGAGTCAAACGCGTTGTGGTGATGGTCCAGGAAAACCACACGACCGATAATTACTTCCGGGGACTTGGCCCGTATGGGGCCAACGTTGCTACCGACTGGCCGATCCAGGCCAATCCTCCCGCGTCGGACCAGCCCCACGACCGGCACGCCTACTACAGCTGGCTCACCGGACAGCACAAGGCAACGCGGACCCAATTCCAGACCGTGACGGACGTTCCCTTCTACGCGTATCTGGCGCTGACCGGGGCTTTCCTTGAAAACCATTGCAGCGGTTTCGGCACGAACTCCACCCCGAATCATCTGCTGATCATCGGCGGCCAGTCACCAACTCTGCGCAATCCGTCCAGGACTCTGCCTCCTCCGTTGTGGGACATGCCTTCGGTGCCTGGGCTCGCGGCCGACGCCGGTGTCGGCTGGGCCTGCTACACCGGCAGCAGCAACTACCCTGCCGGGTTCTACAAGCAACTCAACGGCTCCAAAAATTTGATCCCCAACTCGCATTTCGTCGCCGACGCCGCCGCCGGGAAACTGCCGCCGCTGACCTATCTCTGGCACAACTCCCCCGAAGACGAACACCCCACCGCCGATGTCACGATCGGAATGAACAAAATCTGGGAATCCGTCGACGCGGTCGTAAAATCAGGTGGCTGGGACGAGACAGTGTTCCTGCTCACCTGGGATGACTGGGGCGGCTGGGATGACCACGTCGCGACCCCCAACGTCGAACACACCCCCGACGGGGTGCAACTCGCTTACGGCCCGCGGGTACCGCTGCTCATATTCGGCGGCCCGGTGAAACCGGGCATCGACAGCCGCTGGTCCAACCACGCCGGCATCCCGAAAACTGTGATGCAGCTCCTCGGACTGCCGAAGCTCGGCGTGGACCGCGTCGATAATGACCCCGGCCTCAAGGACCTGATTGATCCCGCCCTCCACAATCCGGTACCGCCCGCCTACGGAACAAAGATCACGCTTCCGTCTCCGCCTCAGCCGACCCCCAAGCCCCACCCGGTGCCGGCACCTCCCGTGGCGGCATCGGCTCCGGTGGCTCCGGTGGCACTACGTGGCGGCGGGACCCTGCCGCCGCCGAACAATGTTCCCCTAAAACCAGCGAAGCCCTGAATAATGACCCTCCTAGGAACGGAGCTATTTGATGTCTGCGCAGAGCAACAACGCCCCTAACCCCGGCCAGGGCAGTGTCCCCCTCGCCGGCTCGGAACGCCCGGCCGCCGCAAGGATTCAAGCCACCCACGGGCCCGTCGATCCTTCCCGCAGGATTGAAGTGACCGTGATCCTGCGCCGTCAGGAACAGCTGACGCAAATACCCGCCGAACCAATGTCCCGCGAGGAACTCGCTGGCCGCCACGGAGCCTCCACCGAAGACCTGCGGCTTGCCACCGAAACGTTCACCCGGCTCGGAGTCGAAATCCTCGACGCCGACCCCGCATCCCGCCGATTGCGCCTCGCCGGCACTGTCGAACAGCTAAGCCAGGTCTTCGGGACCAGCCTGGAGGAAGTGACCAGCAGCGGGCCCCACGGACACGACATCACCCACCGGCACCGGACCGGAACCCTGCAGATCCCAGCAGAGCTGGATGGAATCATCACGGCCGTTCTGGGCCTGGACGACCGCCCCCAGGCGCGTGCCCAGTTCCATGCCATCCCGCTGGCCGCAGCCAGCACCAGCTACACCGCGCCTGAACTGGCAAGGATCTACAACTTCCCTGCCGGCGCAGACGGCACCGGCCAGTGCGTGGCCATCATCGAGCTCGGCGGCGGCTTCGGCCAGGCGGACCTCGACACCTATTTCGGAGGTCTGGGAATCGCCGGACCCAAGGTGACCGCGGTGGGTGTTGACGGCGCCGCCAACCAGCCCGGGCAGGACCCAACAGGAGCGGATGGCGAAGTGCTGCTCGACATCGAGGTGGTCGGCGCTCTGGCACCGAAGGCGGACATCCTCGTCTACTTCGCCCCAAACACCGACGCAGGGTTCCTCGACGCGGTTATCAACGCCTCCCACACCACCCCTGCGCCGGCTTCGATCAGCATCAGCTGGGGCCAGAGCGAAGACGCCTGGACCGTCCAGGCACGAACGGTCTTTGACCAGGCACTCGCCGACGCCTCCGCGCTCGGCGTGACCGTCACGGCGGCCGCCGGGGACAACGGCAGCGCCGACGGGGCTACCGATGGAAGAGACCATGCAGATTTCCCGGCCTCCAGCCCGCACGCGCTGGCTTGCGGAGGTACCCGCCTGGACGCCGACCCGGCCCTCGGAAAGATCCGGTCCGAAACCGTTTGGAACGACGGCCCCCACTCCTCCACAGGAGGGGGCTACAGCGATACCCTCCCCACCCCGGCATGGCAAAACGGGCTGGCCCCCCACGCACGACACCACAAACCGGCGCCGACTCCTGCACCCGGCGGCCATGGGCGCGGCCTCCCGGACGTCAGCGCCGTCGCTGATCCGCAGACCGGGTACAAGGTCAGAGTTGATGGCAAGGACATGGTCATCGGAGGCACCAGCGCCGTCGCGCCTCTCTGGGCCGCACTCGTCGCTCTGCTCGCCCAATCAACCAACCGTCGCTTCGGCCAAATCCAGCCCCTGCTTTACAGCCGAACGGCCGGTTTCCACGACATCACCACCGGAAACAACGGCACCTACCATGCCGCACCCGGCTGGGATCCTTGCACCGGGCTAGGCAGCCCCGACGGAGCAGCCCTGCTGGCGGCCGTCAAGTCCGGACACTGAACCGACTTCGACTCGTCGGCGAGGCGTGACGTCTTTACCTAAGCGGCCCCTTCCAAGGCCTGGGTCGGGCCGTCGCGCTGAAAGCTCTTCAATGCCGGGAACGCGGCCGGCCCTCGACGCTTCGAAGCGGACATGCGGTTCCTGGGCGCCTTCAACCACCCCGCCCTGGCGACCCCCTACGACGCCGGCACGATGGTGTCGCCGATCGAGCCCCTGGCTTGTCCCGACGTTCCGGGCAAGGCCGTGTCCTGGTCAGGGGACGACTTGGATGTAGCCCATCATGCCATTGTCCTCGTGGGCGGCAATGTGGCAGTGGAACATCCACCGTCCGGGGTAGTCTGTGAAGGCCTGGCGGATCACGACCTTGCCCGGGGTGCCGTCCGTAGCGTGAGGGACGATGACGGTGTCCTGTCTGTGGGGGGCGGAGAGCGGGGTGCCGTTGGTGCTCATGACTTGGAAGGCATTCGTGTGCATGTGGAAGGGGTGGTCTTCGCCCGACGTGTTCAGGATCGTCCACTCTTCTACCGTCCCGAGCTTCGCCGCCGTGTCGAAGGTTGGCCGGTCCATGGCGAACTGCCTGCCATTGATGTCGAACGAGTTGCCGGAGGGATCCTCTGAGAGCACGACGGTGCGGCTTTGAGCGGACACAGCTCCTCTGAGATCCGCTTCCGCGCCGTGAAGCAGGGTACCTGCCGGCAGCGGATCGGTGGTTGTGACGGCTGCCGAACCTGAGACGTCGAGTTTCATCAGCTGAGTGTCCGGGTACGAGTCGCCCTGGGGGCCGTTGCTGTAGGCAAGGGTGTGCAGCCAGGTGGTGCCCGCAGTCTGAGCTGCCGTGACGAGGACGTCATACCTCTTCCCGGGGGGAAGGAGAAGCTCGGCTGCATCGGCGGCGGCAGGGTATTCGTTGCCGTCTTCGGCCAGCACCCTGAAGCGGTAGCCTCCGAGCTGGAGCCGGTAGAAGATATCGGCTCCGATATTGGCCAGCCGCCACAGCTGGGTCTCGCCGGGGCGCATCGACAGGACAGGACGGAGTTGGCCGTTGACAAGACGCACCGTGTCGGCGTTGGAGTCGATCGAGGTAGCCGCGGTGTTCTGCACGATCTTGCCTGCCTTATCAATCTGCGCGTCCCGGAGCACCATGTCATGGACCGGAACATCGCGGAGCGAGGCGGGCAGGGATGCTCGATTGTCGCCGACGACCAGCTCACCGGACAGGCCGGCAGAGATCTGGTTCTCAACATCTCCCGGAACGAAGGAGGCAGAAGGCATGTGGTGGGCGTGGCCGCCAGTTCCGGTCTCTGCTGGGCAGCTGGTACCCATGGCGTGGCTGTGGTACCAGAACGTACCCTGCGGGTGGTCGGCCGGGAGGTCGAGGTGGTACGTATATGACGCCCCCGCCGGGATGCACAGGAAGGGGTTGTCCGAGCTGCCCTCCGGGGACGTGTGAAGGCCATGAAAGTGGAGGCTCGTTGCGACCCGGAGACGGTTGTGGAGGGTGATCGAGGACGTCGTGCCGGGCTCGAGGTGCAGTGTCGGGGCGGCAAGTGTGGTTCCGCCATAGGTTTGCCCCCAAACCTCCTTGCCGGAGACGGTAAGGCGGGTCTTCGCCGCGTCCAGGGTGATGTCCATCTTGTCTGTGCTGACGGCGCCCGGATCGGCAAGCGAGGCGCCAGGGCTCATGCCCTGCTCCTGCTCCGCCGTGGTCCGTATGGTCAGGGGGGCGGCGACAGCTCCTGCCGTGAGAAGGGCTGCAGCGACTGCGGCAGCCACCGCAGCCAAGACCCTTCCGTTGATGCGCGGCCGGTGCGCGTCTTCAAGGTGCATGTGGTGCTCCAAAAGGTTTCGGATGGGAGGGATCGAGCAGTGGGCAAAAGGCTCGAACGGGACTCTTCGTCGGGAACATGCCGGGGGCGCCTGGCCCCCAATTACGCAGAATGGGCTTCATTGCTGCTTAGGCAAGCCTTACCTATGGAAGAAGATACACGACACCATCTACGACCTAAAATCCGAAGAGGCGGCTGCGAAGTGGTGGCATGTGCGTCGGCTGGCGGTCAGCTGTTTGGGCCAGCGCTGTCAATCACAGGGGATCCGGCCACGCATGCCCGGTTTGCCTAAGACGATGCCGCTATGAGCGTCAACGTCAACGGTCGATGTTGGCGGGCTGTGCCGGCGGCGCATCTGTCCGTCACAGGGCATCAACGGTTGCGCCTCGCCGCTTCGTCCCGGACAAGGTGCCCCAAAGGGGTGGAGCGGAGAATCCGCTCCCTGTTCGCCCTCGATTCACTGGGGAGTTCAGATTCGGTCATGTTGCAGCCTCAAGGTAGGGATCTTGGTCACCCGCCAAGGGCCGGACAGGTCTTGCGTGATGTTGGGAGTTATGGTGCAGGCGATCGTTCAAGGCAGGCCCGCGGGCCGGCCTGTAGCCTCCCGCGGCAGGTCCGGGCTCCGGTCCCCCGTGGCGTATTTGTTGATTCTCCCGGCATTGGCGATCTTCCTGGTTTTCACCATCGGGCCAACGGTTTTCACGTTTGTGGTCAGTACTTTCAAGTGGAACTGGCTGAACCCGGACCAGAATAAGTTCGTGGGCCTGGCCAATTATCAGATGCTGGTCGACGGCTCACAGGATCCGCCGTTTACCGGTACCTTGCTGACCTCGGCCTACTTCGTTGTGGCCATGGTGGTGGGTGGAACGGCGATCTCGCTGAGCCTGGCAATGTTGCTGCGGCGAGCCGGAAGAGTCAATGTTGCCGCCCGCACCGCGGCCTTCCTGGCCCACGTCACCCCGCTGGTGGCGACGTCGATTGTCTGGGTCTGGATTTTCAATCCCCGCTTCGGTTTGGCCAATCTGGTCCTGAGCTGGTTCGGTATCGCCAATATCGACTGGCTCGGGGATTCCCGCTACGCCATGCCCGCCGTGATCATCTACTCGCTGTGGCATGAAATCGGCTTCACCACGGTGATCTTTCTCGGCGGCCTGACCACCATTTCCACGGAGCTTTCCGAGGCGGCGAGGCTCGACGGTTGCAACGGCTGGCAAGAATTTTGGAACGTCACGTTCCCGCAGCTTCGTCCGGTCGTCATCTTCGTCATCGTGGTCTCCTCGGTGGCTTCCCTGCAGGCGTTCACCCAGTTCTTCATGATGACCAGCGGGGGCCCGGGATTCGACACGGCAACGCTGGGCTTCCAGCTTTACCAACAGGCGTTCGTATTCCGGAAAACCGGGTACGCGGCCGCGCTGGCTGTCGTCCTGTTCGGCATCACTGTAGCGCTCTCGATCCTTCAGCTGCGCACGACCCGGTCTTTGGACCGGACCAGCTGAGAAGTTCTCAGACACCACCCCTTACACACAGGAGTACAAAATGACGCGAAACATCAAACCTGCCCCCCTGGCCGGCCGACGTCGGACACTCGCGACGACGGTTCTGGTTGCCGCCGGGCTGACGCTGAGCGCCTGCGGCACCGGCAGCAACACCGCGGCGTCCGGCAGCTCCGTGCCGGCGGACACCGGCGCGCCGGCAACGATCACCTTCATGGAAGCGATGTCATCCGGGGCGCAGAAAACTGCGTTGGCCAAAATGACCAAAGACTTCATGGACAAGAACCCCAACATCAAGGTCGAGCTGCAGGACCAACCCGACTACGGGACGCTGCAGACCAAAATCAACGCCCAGACGGCGGCGGGAACGCCCCCAACGATCGCCCAGGTGTACGGAAACTGGGCCGACGAATTCGCGGCCAGCCAGGTGATCGTCCCGCTCGATGACTACGCAGCGCAAAGCGATCAGTACAAGAGCTTCTTTGCCGGCATCAAAAAGGACATGAAGCTCACCGACGGCAAAACGTGGATGTGGCCGTTCAACAAGTCCGTCGTGGTCCAGTACTACAACCCGAACATGGTGCCCGCGGCGCCCAAGACCTGGGACGAGTTCGCTGCTGCCGCCAAGACAGCCTCCACCGGCAACACTGTCGCCCTGTCCATGGACCCGGGCAGTTCTTCGGGACCGGCCGGCGGCACGGCCTTCTTTGAAATCCTCGCCGAGTCGATGGGCGACACCGTCTTCGCAGCCGACGGTACACCGCAGTTCACCAAAGACGGGGCCGTCAAGGCGATGGATTACCTGGTCAAGATGAAGAAAGACGGATCGCTGATGCTCGGGACCAACTACCCCGGCCAGGCAGCACTGGGCGGCGGGACGGGCGCGTTCGATCTGTCCTCCGTGGCCAGCTACCCGTATAACCTCAAGGCCGTAGGAGACAAGTTCAAACTCGGCGTCGCTGCGCTGCCCTCTGGCTCGAAGGGCTCCGCCAACCAGCTGGCCGGCACCAACATGGCGCTTTTCGCCAAGAGTTCCGACGCGGAAAAAGCCGCCGCGTGGAAATACATGCAGTTCCTGACCTCCCCGGAGGAAATGGCTTACTGGTCTGCCACCACCGGCTACCTGCCGGTCAGCAAGGACGCCATGGACCAGCCCGTGTTCAAGGACTACGCCGCCAAGACACCCTTCGTGACCGAAGCCGCCACCCAGCTTGACTCGGCCACGCCGCTGCCGCCGAAGGCGTGGATCAGCAAGGCCTCCGGTGCTTTGGCCCAGGCCATCCAGGCCGCTGTGAACGGGACGGCGAGCTCGAAGGATGCCCTGGCCGCCGCCCAGGACTCGGCGATGAAGGCCATGAAGGGTTCCCAGTAGTTCCCGTGGAAACGAAAACACCCAAGAGGACCGCGGTCACTCCAGCGCAGGAGGACGCCCGGGCCAAACAAACCGGCCAGCCCCCCAGGTCTTTGCGCTCCGGCCCGGGGCGGCCGGGCCTGACTCGATGGCGGCACCGCGTACGGCTGGGACCGCTGTTGCGGCCCTGGGTCGCGGCCGCCGTCGGGTTCCTGTTTCTGGTCCCCATACTCTGGATGCTCATCACCAGCGTCGCGTCCGATGCGGACGTCTTCACTTTCCCGCCCAGGCTCTGGCCGGCCTGGGACTTCTCCAACTACGCCCGGGCGTGGGGGAAGAGCCCTTGGCTGGCCTACTTCGGGAACACCGTATTGATCGCCGGCTGCGTCGTCCTGCTGGTCCTTATCACCTCGCTGCTTGCCGGGTTCGCCTTCGCCCTCATGCGGTTCCGCGGCAAGGGGGCCCTCTTCCTGCTGGTTATGAGCGCCATGATGGTGCCGCAGACCGTACTCCTGATTCCCAATTTCATCATTGCGCAGAAGCTGGGGTGGTACGACACCTACCTGATCCAGATCATTCCTTGGGGCGCGTCGGTATTCGGCATCTTCCTGCTGCGCCAGTTCTTCCTCACCCTTCCCAAGGAACTTTTCGAAGCGGCGGAGATTGACGGAGCCGGACCGATCCGGATGCTGTTCTCGGTGGCCGCGCCGCTTGCTGCTCCCAGCCTTGTCCTGGTGGGGTTGAACTCTTTCATGGGCTCCTGGAACGCGTTCGTCTGGCCCTACATCATGACCAAGTCGGACGCGGTCCGGCCCATCGAAGTGGGACTTCAGGCCTTTTACGGGACCGAGGGAACCGACTGGACAGGACTGTGCGCAGCGGTGTCATTCACCACGCTGCCCATCATCGTGCTCTTTCTGTTCCTGCAAAAGTACTTTGTCACCGGCACCTACGGTACGCAGGGCAGCGTCCGCGGCTAGTGAAACACAACAAGATCAACACCCACGAACGGGGCCTGGCATGACAACGATTGAATTCTTCGGCGGGATCGGGGTGATCGGATCCTCCAAGATTATGATCTCGACGCCCACTGCGCGAGTGCTGCTGGACATGGGGCTGGATATCCCGGCCGAACGTGACCTCTTCCGCGCGCCGGTGCGCGAACGCCCCGGCTTCGAACTGCGGGACCGCCTCGCCGTCGGGTTCGCACCCGAAATTCCGGGGGTCTACGACCCGGCCCAACTGGATCCGGGCGCAACCCTGGGCCGGCCCCATCACCGATCAACTGCGGTCTTCCTCTCGCACGCCCATCTGGACCACGACGGCGCGCTCGGCTTCCTCCGGCCCGACGTCCCCGTCCACGCGCACCCGGACACGGTGTTGTTGGAGGCCGCCATAGCGGTGTCCGGGACGGGCGGCCCCGGCAACCGACCCGAGCTGACCCCCATGACCGGAACCGTAACCGTCGGGGACATCGCCGTAGAGGCCGTCCCGGTGGACCACGACATCCCTGGCGCCTGCGGATTCCTGGTCACCACACCGGACGGGACGCTGGCGTACACGGGGGATCTGAACTTCCACCGTGACGGCGCCCGGTTCAGCCAAGGATTCGTAGACCGCGCCGCGGGCGTAGACATGCTGGTCACCGAAACGACCATGCTCTCCTTCGACATCCCCGCCGGCGCAGGGGAACCCCGCACCGAGGCGGAAGTACTCGATCTGGCCGAAGAGGCTATGAGCAGGGCGCCCGGACTGGCCCTTGTGAGCATGTATGTCCGCGATGTCGACCGCGCCCAACGCCTCATGGCCCGGGCAGCCGCCCATGGCCGCACCATGGTGTGGCCCGGGCAGTCCGCGGCGCTCCTTCACCACCTCGGGGTCGAGGGCGTCACTACGTGGGACGGATCCCGCCCACAGACCCGCTGCCATGTCGAAGCCGTGGCCCGGGCCGAAGCCTCCGGCCACGGAAGGATCCGCACCGTCAGCCTGGACGCCGTCCGGGCTTCCCCCTCCTCGTTCCTGATCCAACCGGACGTCTCGGACGTCCCCAGCCTCCTGGACCTCCCGCTTGCCGCCCCGCATCGGCCGCCGGGAACGTTTCTGCCCTTCATCCACGCCCAAGGCGAGCCGCTGGGCCCGTTCATGGCCAACTGGCACACCTACATGGAATGGCTGGAACGGCTCGATGTCACCTTTGTCGGCATCGGCTCCTCCGGGCATGCCACCGGAGAAGCGCTGCACAAGATGGTCATGGACATCCACCCGGGTGTTGTGGTGCCCATCCACGGATTCCGGCCCGAAGCCCTCCAGGTGGACGTGCCCAGACTCCTCCCTGAATACGGCACCTCGTACACTCTTAACGGCCGTGCCCTCCGCTAGGCACGTCGCCGGCCGCAGGAACCCCGACCGCGCAGCTGCGGGCCCGCCGCGGCCCGCTACTCCCCAAACTGAACATCACATCGGAACACGCGTTCCCCTGGATCGAGAGTCACCCGTGAGCCCCTTCCCCTCGGCCGAAGATGACCACGATACGGCCTTCGACTCACCATTGCCTCTGCTCGTCCTAGACTTTGACGGCACCGTCTGTCTCGGGGACGGGCCGGTGCATGCCTACGCAGACGCCGCAGCGCGACGTCTGCCCGCACGCACCAGCGCACCGCTGCTCACTACATTGCAACGGTTCCTCAACAGCGCACCGGGCTCCAGGGCCTACCCGGACGGATATGCAGCCGTTGCGGACTTGTTCGGCGCCTACCTTCCGCAAGATCAGCTCAGTGCCGCCTTTACCGAAAGCCGCCAGCGCCTGGCCGCCGGCGAAGTGGCAATTACGGCCCCGCCCGGCCTCGCCAGGTTCCTCGACGGCCTTACCGGCCGTGCGCTCCGTGTCCTAGTGACCAATGCACCTCACGTCGGCGTGCTCGAAAGCCTCCGGACACTCGGCCTCCAGGACCACGTAGACGTGGTAAGAGCCGACGCCTCAAAACCGCACGGCTTCGCCACCCTGCTCCCCCTGATGCTCCGACACCGGGCACCCCGCCGACTGCTCAGCGTCGGCGACATCTGGGAAAACGACCTCCGGCTCCCCCTTGAAGCCGGCTGCGCCACGGCCTACATCGACCGCTTCAACCACCAGAGCGGTCCCTCCACCTTGCGCGGCCCTGACTTCCCGGCCCTCTACCCGGCCATCCAGGCCTGGGCGGATAACCCCGACGGGTTCCACGAGGGGCACCGCGTAACCGCCTCCGCCATGGCCGCAGGCGGCGCATCGAAGGCCACTCACGCGTGACCATTTGGTGCCCGCGGAGGACGCGCGGCGCCCGGAAGCGCGGCATCGCTCGACCACCAGCCGAGCGTCGAGCTTCACTGGAACACCGCCGCGATGAACTTCAGTCAGGACCCGTCCGGAATCGCTACGGTCCAAACATCTCGTGGAGATTTCAGTGGATTACGGTGAGGTCTACAGCTGCATGATCATTGCGACGCTCTTCGCCATTGCCCTGGGCAGTTACGCCTTGGCGTCTACCTTATGGGTTGCCGCGAGCGGCAACCCGCTGGTCGCCGCCCGTGACCCGACACCCCCACGGCAAGATTCGACGAAGTGAGGTCCCGAACGGGGAACCTTGGCGGGCGGCCCCGAGTCGGGACCTGGAGTCGCGCAGGCGGAAGTCTCAACGGCGCCGGAATTTGGTCTATTCTCGCTCGGCGATTTCCCTAACACCCGCCACAAGGATGTCCCACATGCCCTTCGAGTGCTTAGCTTCCTCGGCAGTTGCGTTGTTGTCCTGTGAGAGCGTCAGTTCCGTCGAGTCGGTCTCGCCCTCCAGAGTCCACGTGAGCGTGTGGTAATTCTCGGGCTTATCCTCGCGGCCGCCGAGCGGGCTGAAATGCGTATGTACGAGCCGTCGTCCAGGTTCAAACTCGAGGATCGTGCCCTTGTCCTCATATTCCTTGCCTTTCCATACGCCTCGCCAGACGATCGGGCCGCCGATTGCCCAGTCGGTCACGACGTCCGCGCCAAACATAAATTCCCGGATTGCGTCCCGGTCGGTGAGCACGGACCATACACGGCTTGTTGGCGCCTCGATCATGATGGTCGAAGTGGCGACATACTTCCCAGTCATTGTTTCCCTTTCAATCGGAAGCAGTTAGCGGCCGGACCGCCTGGCACAGACGTTACTCCGCTGATCGGAACGCCCGTAAGCCGGCCCCCACCGTGACACCCTCGGGCCACGCCAACGAGCGTGTTCCTCCCAGTGTGAAATGGCGGTCGTTTCGAAGTCCTATTTGTCACCCTTCAGCCAGCAGGGGGATGGCGCAACGGACGCGAACCATCATTCTTATGGCTCAGTCAGCTCGGTGAAGCCTTCCTGGGCGTAAGGACCGTGATCATCGGTCCCACAGCTCAACACCGCCTCAACATCCGGGCCGATATAGCCTAGACAGGACGTTGGTCCCGCCGGGCCGGCCCGCCGCCCTCATGGGTCGGCCCGGAACGAAGAGAAGAGTCTCATCGCCATGAACGAACCTGGCTGGGTCCAGCACGCCATCTGGTGGCAGGTCTATCCCCTCGGCTTCGTCGGCGCGGAGAAGACCGCGACGCCGGAACCTGCCGCTGACCGCCGGCTGCTGGACCTTGTCCCGTGGCTCGACTACGCGGTGGAACTCGGGGCATCGGGGCTGGCCCTCGGCCCCATCTTCGAATCGGAGACGCACGGGTACGACACCACAGATTACTTCCGAATCGATCCCAGGCTCGGCTCCGAGCAGGACTTCAGCACCCTGGTGGCCGAGGCACACCGTCGCGGACTGCGCATACTGCTCGACGGCGTCTTCAACCACGCCGGGCGCTCCTTCGCGCCGTTCCAGGATGTCCTCGCACGCGGGCCGGAAGCGGACACCGCCGCCTGGTTCTCGCTGGAATGGCCGGACGGCGCCGCTCCCGGCGGCGAACCCGCGTACCGCGACTTTGAGGGCCACCACCACCTCGTGGCGCTCAACCATGACGAGCCGGCAGTAGCTGATTTCGTCATTGAAGTCATGGAGTACTGGTTGCGCCGGGGTGCGGACGGCTGGCGACTCGACGCCGCCTATGCCGTCCCGTCGGCGTTTTGGGCCACGGTCACGGCGCACGTCCGGTCATCCCATCCGGACGCGTACTTCGTGGGCGAGTACATCCACGGCGACTATGCATCGGAGGTCCGGTCCGGCGGCCTCCATTCCGCCACGCAGTACGAGCTCTGGAAGGCTGTCTGGAGTTCGCTCAACGACGCGAACTTCTTCGAACTCGCAGCCGCATTGGAACGACACAACGCACTCCTGGGCTCCTACGCACCGCTCACCTTCATCGGCAACCACGATGTGACCCGCATCTCGAGCAAGCTCACCGATGCAGCGCTCGTCCCGCACGCCGTCGTCGTCCTGCTCACGGTCGGCGGAACGCCGTCCATCTACTACGGCGACGAGCAGGGCTACCGGGGCATCAAGGAGGACAGGGCAGGGGGCGACGACGAAGTGAGGCCGGTCTTCCCCTCCTCCCCCGACCAGCTCTCGGCCGCGGGAGGCCCCACCTTCGCCATGCACCAGGAGCTCATTGGGGTGCGGAGGCGGAACCCGTGGCTTCACCGTGCGAGCACAGACGTCCTCCAGCTCTCCAATGAGGTGCTTGTATACCGCATCGCGGCGGGCGCCGATGCGCTCGTGGTCGCACTGAACCTCACGCACGATACCCAGCGGATCAGGGCCGCGGGCGCCACCATCGTCGTAGCCGGACAAGCGACACTCAATGACGGTGCGAACGCCGCCCTGGTGCCACCGCGAGGGTGGGCCGTCCTAGGCTGAGGCAGCTGCGAGAGGACGCCCTATCGAATGTTCTTCTCCCGGGCCTTCAAGACGCATCGACTGCCCGTGAGCCGGTCCCACGCCGGAGCAATCACTACCCAAGCTTTCCGGATCACAATCGCCGCGTTTGCGGGCCGGCGGATCCTCGTAACACCAGCCCGCAAAATTGCCCGGTGATGGGAGGCTAAACGGGACGTCCAAAACAATGACCAGGCACCTCCTCGGATATGCCCGCTTATCCCCCGACGTCCAAGACCTCACCGCAAGGAACTATGCACTGGATGCTCTGGGAGTGCCAGCGGAGAAGACGCTCACCAGCCGAGTACCCGCCCGTGCCGACCGGGCACGTCCCGGGCTCAAGGACGCGCTAGCGCCCGACCGTCAACAGACCCGTCCAGGTCATTCACTTACCTAGCAACGTCGCCATGAACAGTCATGACATCCCAGCAAGGCGTCGACGCTCCCCCGGCCAGCGTCCAGTCATGCAGTTAGCGCAGCTCACGGCCATGATCGGGTAGCGGCGCCACCGCTGCCCGAAACCACGAGAAGGAGCCGCCGGCCACAGCAACGGCACACCAACAAAACTAGGCCCCGAAGGGGCCCATAAGCGAACAGTTTGTGCACACTCAGAGGCCAAAAAGCCACTGAACAGGGAAAACACGTGCCCGAGGTGGGACTCGAACCGGGTTCCAGCACTTGAATTTCCGCCACTCCCCCGGAAACCTCCGCAATCCGGCCCAGTCCGGCACCAGTACGACACGATCCGAAGCCCAAGGTGTGCACATTGTGCACACCCTCTTTCTTGCCCACTGCGGCGTCCCCAACCCGGCTGTATAAACGGCCGTCCAGGTGGGGCAGCCGTGTCTTTCGGGCGATTTCGCTCCGACATGAAGCGCTGACCTTCGGAACCGGACCGGCCCCGAACAAGCACCGCACCAGGGGGCGGCCCTCATGCTGAAATTCGACAATCCTCATGGCGGCGGGGTCCTCCTTTCCGAACACCTCATGGAGAAGCGAACAGTAACCTGCATGACCGACCGAGGGGCCGGGATTATGCGAAGTGAACACGCACCACCAACGGCGCGCCGCAACCGGCCAGCGGCCGGCGACCAAAACTCACATTGCGGAACTCCGCCCCATGAGCCACCGACATGGCCGACATCCTTCCGCCAGCCCCCGTGAGGTAGAACAGTCCGGCGGCGGCACCAAAGACGAGGGCCATCCGCCGCCACTCCAAGCCCCGCAGCCGGGCCCACACCCGCCGCCGGACGCGGAGGACCAGCAGGATGGCCAGGGCCACTATGCCGATCTTGAGTCCCACAAAGTGGGGCCCGGCCTGCCATATCGGGTTTCCGGTTTGGAGAGAGAACACCCGGGTCCAACCTTTCGTTGCCACCAGTCTCGGTTCGTGATGCTAGGCAGAGGCTACCGGATGCACCTCGGTGGCAGCCCTCAGGAACGTCCCGACGGATCCGCCAACCAGGCAGCAGACAGCGGGACGCTTCCGGCCGGGACGCAGGACGCCTGGGATCAGCGCACAACGGTGCGGTGGCCCGCATCAAGGCGCTGGGTCCAGCCGCGGGAATCAAGATGTTCCAGCAGCGGGATCGCGATCCGGCGCGTCGTGTCGAGCGCCTGACGTGCCTGGCTCGTAGTGAACGGCTGATCCAGGGCGGCGAGGGCTCGCATCGCCAGGGCCGGCGCCGTTGGCAGCAGCACCACTCCGTCACGCAGCCGAAGTACGCGCCCCGCGCGTTCGGCGGCGGCCAATTCCCGGCTGCCCAGGCCGAGTTTGGTCAGCTCGTCAGCTTCAGGAGCCTGGAAGGGGTGCGCGGTAAGCCGGTGTTCCAACCCGGCGATTGCCGGCTCGATGGGTCCGAGGTTGTCGCGGCTGCCGGGAACCCGGATGTGGCCGCCGTCAGCTTCCAGCTGTGCACCATCGACGACGTGCGGCAGCAACCTTTCATCGGGCAGGGCGAGTAGGCCCACGGCCGCCCCCATCGACAGCCCGGGGGCCAGCGGGTCCCGTTGCTGTAACTCCTCGACGGCGGCAAGCAGACGCTGCTGCCAGGCCTCGAGGACGGGAGCATGCACCCACCAGTTACCGAGCACCCGCAGGCCCGGCAGCTGGGCCGGGTCCTGGCCGGACAGCAGCCCGAGCCGGCCAAGGTGGTCTGCCTGAACCGCCCCGCGGGCTGCCACTTCTCCCAGGAGATCACCGGCGGGATCCATTCCAGCGAGCCGCTGCGCCCAGTTGGCGCCGTCGCCGCGTCGGAGGAGCGCCGGCGGGTCGGCGTCGAGGATGCGGGCACCGCCCAGCACGGAGCGCCGCCCCGGGTCACGCAACACCAGGCGGTCCCCGAGAACCAGCGGCAGGCGCCTGTCGAGGACGAGCCGGGCGTGGTCCGCGCCGAAAGGCCGGAGCCGGGCCGGCACCGAAGCGGTTCCCACGTGCACCATGAGTTGCTCCGGCACGTCCGTATAGGCGACGCCTGAGGTGCGTTGAATACCGACGACGCCGGTGGTGGGCCACGCTTCAGGGGTCACCAGGGCATCTCCCCGGCGGATCTCGGCGGCGGCGACGTCGCGAAGATTCAACGCCACCCGGCTGACCGGCTCCACCGAGTCACGGGCAGTGTCGCAGCTCTGCAGGCCGCGGATTACCACCGGCCGGGAATTATCGTGCCCGACAAGCTCCATCCGGTCACCCCGGGCGAGCGTCCCTGCCGCCAGTGTTCCGGTGACCACCGTTCCCGAACCGGTGATGGTGAAGGACCGGTCCACCCACAACCGGACGCGTCCGGTGGTGGCGGGTGCAGTTACCCGGGCCAGGACGTCGTCGAGTGCGCTACGCAGCTCGGTCAGGCCGGTTCCCTCTATGGCCGACACCGCAACCGAGGGCGCGGCCTGCAGCCCCGTTCCGGCCAGCTCAGCGCGGGTCCTGGCGAGTACGTCGGCCAGACGCTGCCCCGAGGCCCGGTCCGCCCGGCTCAGCACCACCACGCCTTGTTCGATGCCGAGGGCAAGGACGGCGTCGCGGTGGTCGCTTGATTGCGCCTGCCACCCCTCGTCCGCGGCGACGACGAAGCAGACGACCGGCGCCGGACCGATTCCCGCAAGCATGTTGCCGAGGAACCGTTCGTGGCCGGGGACGTCAACGAACGCTACGTCCTGGCCGGAGGGCAGGGTGGTCCAGGCATAGCCAAGGTCGATGGTCAGGCCGCGGCGCCGTTCCTCCTCCCACCGGTCCGGCTCCATGCCGGTGAGGGCGCGGACCAGGGTGCTCTTGCCGGAATCGACGTGCCCGGCTGTGGCGATGACATGCACTGTTCAGCCCTCTCGGCCTGCATCGGCAACCGTCAGGGCTGTCCGGGCCTGCCGTACCGCGTCGAGAATCCGTTCATCGTCGGCAGGGGGTACGCAGCGCAGGTCGATCAGGCAGGCACCGTCGTGGACGCGCGGCAGTACGGCCGGATCGCCCGTGCGCAGATGGGGTGCAAGGCGTTCCGGGAGCCGCAGCGCCCACCCCGGCAAAGGAACTCCGGGGGCGCCCCCGCCGCCCACCCTGCCGTCGTGGGCCACGACGGGCAGATCGAGGGCCGCGGCAAGCTTGTCCGTTCGCCGCCGTAACTGATCGACGTCGGCGTGCAGGGCCTGGAGGACCGGTGGCGGTCCCCCGGCGAGCGTCGCCTCCAGTGCGGCGAGGGCGAGTTTGTCGGCGCGGACCGCCCGGGCCAGCGGGTGGTGGGCCAACCGCGCGATAACTTCCTTGCGGCCCAGCAACAGGCCCGCCTGGGGGCCGCCCAGCAGCTTGTCGCCGCTGGCGATGACGACGTCGGCCCCTGCCACCAACGCCGAAGTCACGTCCGGTTCATCGGGCAGGAGTGGGTCCGGCCCCAGCAGCCCACTGCCGAGGTCAGCGACGAGAGGCACGCCGTTGGACACGGTCAGCGGGCTCAGTTCGTGCAGCGGCACGGCCGACGTGAAGCCGTCCACCCGGAAGTTGCTCGGATGGACCTTGAGCACACAACCGGTTTGCGGTCCCAGAGCGCCTGCGTAGTCGTGCAGGTGGGTGCGGTTCGTCGTGCCGACCTCGCGAAGCGTCGCACCGGTTGATTCCATCAAGTCGGTCAACCGGAAGCCGGCACCGATTTCGACCAGTTCGCCGCGGCTGATGACCACCTCCCGGCCGGCGGCCAAGGCGGTCGTGGCCAAAACCAGTGCCGCCGCACCGTTGTTGACCACCAGAGCGTCCTCGGCGGCGGGGCAGGCGGCGAGCAATGCAGCCCGGGCACCAGCTCCCCTGCGAGAGCGGGTCCCGTCGACGAGGTCCAGCTCCACGTCAACGTAGCCGCTGGCGGTGACAAGGGCGTCCACGGCGGCTTCGGAGAGCGGGGCGCGCCCGAGGTTCGTATGGACGACGACGCCGGTGGCGTTCAGCACTGCGTGCAGCGTTGTTGCCCGCCGTGCGGAGAGGGCGGCCAGCAGTGTCTGCTCGACCAGCCCCGGCGCAAGTTCGCCGCGCCGCGCCCGCTCCTGGGCCTGCCTGATGAGCTCACGGATGACCCGCTCACTGAGCCGGGTCCTGGCCTCGCGGACGGCTGGCAGCGCCAGGAGATCATTGGTCCGGGGTATCAGGCGCCGGGGGTCGATGTGGTCCACAGCCCTCCTCCTCCGGTGCCGGCGGTGATGCTTGAAGTTGGCGGTGGCGGACGGGAATCGAACCCGCCAGGCCGAGATGCTCAGCCGCACCGGTTTTGAAGACCGGGGGGCCCACCAGGACCCGGACGCCACCGCGCATCAATATAGCAGGGTTGCCTTGGGAGGTACGCTAAGCGGGTGAATGAGGCTCAGACGTCGGTCCGGCAGCTCAAGGACGGCAACACCGGGACATTTCGGCTCACCGACTTTGCCCACGGCGGGGGGTGCGCATGCAAGATTCCTCCCGGCGAACTCGAGGATGCCGTCAGGGGCCTCATCGGACAGCCCGGCCCGGAGGTACTCGTCGGCCTCGACAGCGGCGACGACGCTGCCGCCGTTCTGGTGCGCGAAGATCTGGCTGTCCTCACCACCGCCGACTTCTTCACTCCCGTCGTCAACGATGCGTACGACTGGGGCCGCATTGCGGCGGCCAACGCCCTCTCGGACATCTACGCCATGGGCGGCCGGCCCGTCACGGCCATCAACCTTGTCGGCTGGCCGCGGGGTGTGCTGCCGATGGAACTCATGACGGAAGTGCTCCGCGGCGGGCTGAGCGTGGCAGCCCAGGCCGGGTGCCCGGTGCTGGGCGGCCACTCCATTGACGACCCGGAGCCGAAGTACGGCATGGCAGTCACTGGCGTCGCCCATCCGGACCGGCTGTTGCGCAACGACGCCGCCCGGCCCGGGCTGCCCATTACGCTAACGAAGCCGATCGGCGTCGGGCTTCTGAACAACCGCCACAAACAGACCGGCGAAGTTTTCGCCGAGGCGCTCGAGACGATGGCGAGCCTCAACCGGGACGCGTCCGATGCCGCGGTGGCCGCCGGGGTCAAGGCGGCAACGGATGTGACTGGTTTCGGCCTGCTCGGGCACCTTTTCAAGATGGTCCGCGCCTCGGAGGTGGGCGCCGTCATCGACTTCGATTCGGTGCCCCTGGTCGACGGCGCCCGGGAGGCGCTGCGCGATGGCTTCGTCTCCGGCGGGACCCGGCGCAACCTTGACTGGGTTCGGCCCCACCTCAGCGCCACCGCCGGCATTACCGAGGACAATCTTCTGCTGCTGGCCGACGCCCAGACCTCAGGCGGCCTGCTGGTGGTCGGCGAGCTGCCGGGCTACCCCGTCATTGGCCACACCACGGCCGGCCGGGGAATCCAGATCCGCTAGGACCGGGACGGCCGGTCAGCTGCCGGTGGTGATCCCGTCGCCGGTGATGCCGGCGGCACGGCGGGCCGCGAGCCGGTTCTTTTGCGGTTCGATGGTGTACCGGGGGTCCTTGGCCGAGGCGAGGCCGGCCTCGAACACCCCGAAGCGGGTTAGGGCCGACGCGGCCAGCAAGGCCAATCCCGATGCTGCCGCCGCCACGCGGTTGCGGCCGCCCAGGAGCGTCCCCAGTCCCCCCGCCAGCACAAGCCGCTCGCTCCATTTCAGCATGGCGCCGGCCTTGCCCTGATGCAGGGGTTCTGCTGCCACCGGGTCCATCCGCCGCTGCATCACCTTCATCGCGACCACATCGCCCACGACGCCGAGTATCGCGAGCTTCCGCGCGGGCCCCGCCTCGCGCACCGGCGTGGTCACCATCGCGAGCCCGCCGGACGCGAGGCTGGCCGAGCTCACGAACACAAACGGCAGCTCCTCGTGGGCAGCGTGCCAGGTCGGGGTCGCGGTGTCGCCTAGCAGCACGGCAGTGTAGGCCGCCAGCGGTCCGGCGAACAGCGCAGCCTCAAAGCCGGCCGGCCCCTCGACCGCCCGCAGCACGGTCCGCAGCGGACCCAGCGGCAATCGCTCACCGCTCATCCGGTCGATTTCCGCCACCGCGGCGACGCCGGTCCCGGCGCTGAAGGCGCTGAGAATCCATGACCCGACGCTCATCGGCGAGGTCACCTTGAAAGTCCGCAGCATGTTCAGGAAACGTTCCGGCCTGCCGAGATCCTTTACCAGGGCGACCGCGCCGAGGCCCACGGCGGCCAGGGCACTCAACCGGGCATTCCGGCGCAGCGCCGGCCGACCGGTCAGCTGGCCGCCGAGGCCGAGCATGGCCGAGCCGCCCGCGACCCCGCCCAGGAAGAGGTAGATGGCGACGTCGTCGCCCCATGGTGCCGGCTTGACGACCGGACGGCCGTAGTACGAGGTGAAGTCCGGCTCCGGCACCATCGGCATTTCCCGGGAGCCGTCCCCGTTGTCGCGGCGGCGGCCGCTGCCGCCCTTACCGCCCGTCCGGCGGCGCCGGCCGGGTTCCGACGGCCGGAAACTGTCGAACTCTGAGAGTGTCACTCCCGTCCTCCCAGGAACGCCACCGCAGCGGCAACGGCCATGCCCGCTACCGCCAGACCGGCCCGCCGGTACATCGTGGGCAGGTCCGCGGTGGGGACACGCGGATCCGGCGGGAGTCCGTACACCTCGGGTTCATCGAGCAGGAGGAAGACGGAACCGGTTCCGCCGACGCCGTCGTGTTCGTTTGCACCGTAAAGCCGCGCTTCGGTCATGCCCTGCGCGTGCAGGTCGGCGACCCGTTCCCGGGCCGCCTCCACCATGTCGTCGTGGTCGCCGAACTTGATGGACGTCGTCGGGCAGGCCTTGGCGCAGGCGGGCGTCTCGTCGGCCACCAGTCGGTCGTAACAGAGGGTGCACTTCTGCGCGACGCCCGCGTTGGGGACGGCGGGGTGCCCGGCGTGTTGGTCTTCCCGGCTGGTGGCGACCTTCACCGTGCCGTTGCTGCGGCGCTCGATCACGCCGAAGGGACACCCCGCCACACAGGTCCCGCAGCCATTGCAGACGTCATCCTGGACCACGACGGTGCCGAACTCGGTGCGGAACAGCGCTCCCGTGGGGCAGACGTCGAGGCATCCGGCGTGGGTGCAGTGCTTGCAGACGTCAGAGGACATCAGCCAACGGAAGTCTGCCGTGTCCGGCGGGGTGGTATCCGCGTCCGCGAGATCCGTCGTGGCAGCCGCCGCCGGGGCGGGCGGGCCGATGCGCGGCATGCCAAGGCTCACCAGCGCGCGGCCGGACTCCCGCGCCTCAACAATCCGCTCCTGGCCCTGTTCGATGAAAGCGACATGCCGCCAGGTGCTGGCGCCCAGCGCTCCGGTGTTGTCGTAGGAGGACCCGAGGAGTTCCAGGTTGCCGTCCTGCGGGTTGTGGTTCCACTCCTTGCAGGCGACTTCGCAGGCCTTGCAGCCGATGCAGATGGAAGTGTCGGTAAAGAACCCCTTGCGCGGATAGCTGTGCTCCCAGTGGGCATCGGCGGTGGGGTCGGTCGGTCCGGCCAGCTGGCCCATCTAGTCCTCCAACGTCGGGTCGGTGTCCGGAAAGCTGCCATCAGGCGTCGGCTGTCCGGACGGGGCAACGTGTGCCGCGGTCGGCGCAGCAGCGGTCTTGGCGGTCACGGCGTCTCCCGGTCGGTGGGGTGGTCCCTGCCGGAGCCGTGGTCGACGCCTTCCGCCGCAGGATCGGTCACCGCGCGGTTCCCGGTCTCGGGCGTCACCCCGGCGCGCGCTTGGTACTCCGCGACCAGGGCAAGCAGCTCCGGACCGCGGGGCCGGCGTCCCGGGCGAATATCACAGGAGGCGACCTTCGATTCCTGGATCTGGACGTTGGGGTCCAGGGTCACGCCCAGCAGGTCGTTCGCCGCGTCGCCGCTGACGACGGCGCTGCTCCCGACGCCCCAGTGGTAGGGCAGCCCGATCTGGTGCACGGTGTGGCCGCCGACTTTCAGCGGTGTCATCCGTTCCGTGACCAGCACCTTTGCCTCGATGGCGGAGCGGGCCGAAATGATGGTCGCCCACCCGTAGGGCTCCAGTCCGCGCTCGGCGGCCAGTTCAGGCGAGACCTCACAGAACATTTCCGGCTGCAGCTCCGACAGGTACGGCAGCCAGCGGCTCATACCGCCCGCCGTATGGTGCTCGGTGAGCCGGTACGTGGTGAAAACGAACGGGTAGACGTCCGCTCCGGGGGTGCCGGCGCTTGGTGCACTGAGGTTGTCTTTCCGGGGATACGTCAGGCGGGCTGGACTCTGCTGCTGTGGGTAGAGCCCGTTGGCGACGGGTGACTCCTGCGCCTCGTAGTGGGTGGGCAGGGGCCCGTCCAAGAGTCCTTTGGGCGCGAACAGCCAGCCCTTGCCGTCGGCCTGCATGATGAACGGATCGTCTCCGCTGAGGGCGGCCGGACCACCGAGCGAAGGGTCAGGTCTTGTGCCCGGCGCGAGGTTGAGCGGGAAGTCGGGCACGTCGTCGCCGATCCATTTGCCCTGTTCCTCATCCCACCAGATGTACTTCTTCCGTTCACTCCACGGCTTGCCGGCCGGGTCGGCCGACGCACGGTTGTAGAGGATCCGGCGGTTGGCAGGCCAGGCCCAGCCCCATTCCGGGGCCGCGGGTCCCTGCTCCTGACCCGGTTTGCGGTTGGCGGCGTGGTTGGTGCCGTCGGCGTAGACGCCGGTGTAAATCCAGCAGCCCGCGGTCGTGGACCCGTCGGCGCGCAGCTCCGTATACGCGGAGAGGGGTTTGCCGGCATCCGGGCCCTCCAGGTGGCGGCCGTTGATCTCGGCCAGGACCGCCTCGGGATCCGGATCGCCGTGTTCATCGGTGGGATAGTCCCATGTCAGGTCCAGCAGCGGACGGTCCCGCTCTTCCTCGGAACCGGCCAGCTTCTCCCGGATCCGCTGGCCCAGTTCGAAGAAGAACTGCAGCTCGCTTTGGCACTCACCGGGCGGTGCCACCGCCTGGTGCCGCCACTGCAGCAGCCGCTGGGTCTGCGTGAACGACCCGGCCTTCTCCACGTGGGTTGCTGCCGGCAGGAAGAACACCTCGGTTTCAATGTCCTCCGTGCGCAGTTCCCCGGATTCGATCTCCGGGCCGTCCTTCCACCAGGTGGCCGATTCGATCATGTTCAGGTCACGCACCACCAGCCACTTCAGATGCGACATGCCAAGTCGCTGCATCCGGCCGTTGGCCGAGCCCACGGCGGGGTTCTGCCCGAGCAGGAAGTATCCCTCCACCTCGTCCTCGAGCATGCTCATGACCGTCTCGTAGGTGCCGTGCGCTCCCGTCAGTCTCGGGAGGTAGTCGTAGGCCCAGTCGTTGTCGGCGGTCGCGGCGTCACCCCACCACGCCTTCAGCAGGCTGATCGTGTAGGCGTCGGCGTCGGCCCAGAAACCCTTCTGCTGCTTCGACGCGTTGGCCTCCAGGTACTCCCGCAGCGTGTCGTGCCGGCCGGCGCTGGGCATGGGCAGGTAGCCGGGCAGCAAGTTGAAGAGGGTCGGGATGTCCGTGGAGCCCTGAATGCTGGCGTGGCCGCGCAGGGCCATGATGCCGCCGCCGGGGCGTCCCACGTTCCCCAGCAGCAGCTGCAGGATGGCCGCAGCCCGAATGAACTGCGCCCCCAGGGTGTGCTGGGTCCAGCCCACGGCGTAGGCAAAACAGGTGGTCCGGTCACGTCCGGAGTTTTCCGTAATGGTTTTGGCCAGGTACTCGAAGTCGGCGACGCTGATGCCGCACATGTCCCGGACCATTTCCGGGGTATACCGCGCGTAGTGCCGCTTGACGATCTGGAAGACGGTCCGGGGGTCCTGGAGCGTGTCGTCCCGCTGCACTTCTGCGTGCTCCAGGGACGGCCCGCCGCTGCCGAAGAGGTCTCCGGCAGCCCGGGCGCCGGCATCGGCGCCGTGTTCCGGTCCCGCGGGCTCACCAATGGTGCCGCCCCCTTTTTCCGCGTAAGACCACGACGACGTGTCATAGGCTCCCGTTTCCGGGTCGAACCCGGAGAACAGACCGCCCAGGTCTTCGGCGTCCCGATAGTCGGTATGGACCAACGTGGCGGCGTTGGTGTACGCGCCGACGTACTCCTTGAACCAGAGGTCATTGCCGATGACGTAGTTGATAAGGGCACCCAGCAGCACGACGTCGGAACCGGCCCGAACGGGAATGTGCTTGTCAGCTACCGCCGAAGTCCGCGTGAACCTGGGGTCGATGTGGATGACCTTCGCGCCGCGCGCCTTGGCTTCCGCCACCCACTGGTATCCGACGGGATGGCATTCGGCCATGTTGGAGCCTTGAATGACGATGCAGTCGGCGTTGGCCATGTCCTGCAGTGATTGCGTTGCACCACCGCGTCCAAACGAGGCTCCCAAACTGGGAACCGTGGCGGAGTGTCAAATGCGGGCCTGGTTCTCGGTCTGCACCGCCCCGGCTGCCGTGAAGAGCTTTTTGATCAGGTAGTTCTCTTCGTTGTCGAGGGTCGCCCCGCCCAACGACGCGATGCCCATGGTGCGCCGCAACAGGCGTCCCTTGTCGTCTTCCTGCTGCCAGGTCCTGCGGCGGGTTTCGATGAACCGGTCCGCCACCATGTCGACGGCGGTTGCCAGGTCCAGACGTTGCCATTCCGTGGAGCGCGGCGCGCGGTATAACACCTTCGTCTGCCGGCCCGGAGAATTGACCAGCTGTTCGCTGGCGGAGCCCTTCGGGCACAGCCGGCCGCGGGAGATGGGCGAATCAGGATCGCCCTCGATCTGGACTACTTTCTCGTCCTTGACGTAGACCCGTTGACCACATCCGACGGCGCAGTAGGGACACACACTCTGAACGACGCGGTCTGCCGTCGCCGTCCGCGGGACGATGGCCTGGGTCTTGGCCGAGGTGACCGACGGACCACGGCCCAGCAGATCGCCGGTGCTCAGCTGCCGGACGACCGGCCATTGAAGAAAACTTCGCGGTGCCATCTTCGGAGCATATCCCAGATCACATCGGGCGCAACAGGACGGCACTCCGCGTTTTGCCGCTCGCTCATCCCGGGCCGGTGCTCCCGGTTCGGGGCAGTAGGAACCAGGCAGCGCGGTGCGCGGCAACTAGCGGGGGCGGAGGTTCAGCGTTCTTTGCGGTCTGTGAATTCGTCGTCCATCACGTAGTGGCGGAACTCTGTTTCGCTATTCGGTTCGCCGTCGACGATGATCTCGCGGTCGAGCTGGCGCTGGACCTTGCTGTCCAGTACCTGCAATTCGTTGTCGGACATCCCGTTCAGGTCCTCCGGGAACGATTCCTCCGGGGTGAGATACAGGTTTTCTGACATGCGGCCGTCGTCCTTCTCATGCAGTGTCTTCAGAATTGATGGGCCCATCATAACGGCGGTGGGTCTGTTGACATCCGTGCAACCGTCGGGGACGTTCTGAACAAACTAGAGCCCGGTACCCGGGGTTCACCGGACCGCGCCCGCCGTTAGCAGCACTCGTGTCGCCTTCGCCGCCGTCGGGCGTTCTTTCACTTTGCCACCTACCCCATCCGTCGCCTCCGGTACATAGTTGGAGTATGGAGTCGATGACGTACGAGGGGTGTGCCCGATGAAGGAGATCCAGGCGGAACCGATCATTGCCGAAGTGCAGGATCTGCTCCTCGAGACCCAGGATGTGGCGGACTTTCTCGACGAGCTGGCCTGCTACGCCGCAGCGAACCTATCGTCGGAAACGAGCGAGGTATTCTGCGGGATTACGCTGCTTCACCACGGCTCTGCGGGCACTGTGGCGAGTAGCGGCCACAAGGCACTGATTCTGGACGAACTGCAATACGAATTTGATGAAGGTCCGTGTCTGATGGCGAGCAGGCGGCAACTACTCGTACATATTCCTGACCTCACTGGGGATGACACCTTCCCCGAGTACAACGACATTGCGGTAGCCCATGGCATCCGCTCCGTGCTTGCCGTGCCCTTCCATTTGCCGGACAACTCCACCCAGGCTTGCTTCAACTTGTACTCGGAGAAGGCCAGGTCCTTCGATGCCGTGGCATTGGAGCGGGCGCAGACGTTCGTCTCCCAAGCTTCCAAAGGCCTGAGGCTTGCCATTGTTCGCACACTATTCGGCAATCGCATCCAGCGGTTACAAGTCCCTGGACGAAAACCAGAAGGTTCAGTTCGACATCACCCAGGGCCCCAAGGGCCCCCAGGCTGAGAACATCCAGCCGCTCTAGCAGTCCCCGAGAGACTGGTCAGCCGATGCGGCCGGCCAGTCTCTCGCTGTGTCCGGGGCGAGGGTAAACATGTGGCACGGACGTTAATCCGGGCGGTAGCCGCCTCACAGCCTTCGGACACGTTGCGACAAATCAGTCGACACTAGGCTGATGCGGTGAATCGGCATTCAGCACCACATCCTCGAGCTGCTGGAAGACTCCGGGAATCCCGCCATTAGGCTGTTCTCGAGGACCGACGTCTGCTGATACGGACCAGGCTGATGACCTTTGCCACGAGCCAAACCGCCGCTCCTATCCATCCGAGGACCGGGATCAGACTCAGAATGAGGAGGCCAAGAATGCCGAAAAGCCATCAGCAGACCACACTCACCCAATTCCTGTCGACGCTTGCGCGACCGTCCGCCCACAAGGGTGCCGAATCCAGGCCATAGGCATGGACAATGGACTCTGCCTGCCCGATCGTTAGATGTTTGATGCCCGGTCGGATCCCCGTTTCGTAGGCCACCTCGCTCCGGACGTACCGGCGCTGGGTGGTGAGGGCTTTCGCTGTTCCATCGGCCAGCAGCTCCCGTCAACGGGCATCCGGAACTGCCTGGCGATTCTTCTTTGCGTCGCGAGACGGGCCGCTGACAGGACATCACGGTGTGCCTGCTTGGCCGCCCTCTCCGCAATGAGGAGTGCCGCCTTTTCAGCCTGTCTGGCCCTCCCCAGGTTGCATTGCGCGCAGCGGAGGGTGGCGCCGCTGGCACCAATTTCAGCATCAGACTGTGGGCGGTCTTGAGAGGAGGGGTCCATGCTCCGAAGCCTAACCGCAACATCGCCTGACCGAGGACGGGGGAAGGCGGATCGTCGTCGGTTGAGAGTCACCAACGGTCTAGTGGTCTTCGTTCGGACCACACGGCCGTAGGGTGGTTATCGGGGGAAGGAAGAAGGTTTAGGTGAATACCGCACTCTGGACAACCAGCCGCCTGCTAACTACTGCCGCCCGAATGAACCAACAGCGTCAAAACCTACGGTTGAAGACATTGAATGTCACCCATAGTGGTGCGACCACGCTGAGAGCGCTCTCCGACAGTGGCCCCATCAACCAAACCCGCCTTGCCGCCCTGGTTCATATCCAGACTCAAACCATGGGAAAAGTCCTCGAGAATCTCGAGCGCAAAGGGCTGGTGTCCAGACGCTGTACTACCCACGACGGGCGATCAAAGCGCACCCGCATCACGGAGCGTGGAAACAAGGTACTCCGGCGCATTGAGCACCTAGCCGGACCGCCAGTCGAACCTGCAGATCAGCTTCTACGGAATGCACTCATCTCCATCATCGCTCGTCTTGAAGCTGCTCCGGCCTAACCACTAGTCCAGCACACGGGCCGCCGCCTCAGCATGCAGGAAACTCCGCCGTACAACGCCGCCGCTACACCTTGCTGCTCACACGTGTTCCGGAACTGCGGTTCGCAATAGCCATTGCTGCCAGAGCCATCTGAGAACGGATGCCGTTCCTGAGGGATTCCCTTGCCTCTGACCAGAGTTCGCCCAAGGGCTCAACCCTGTCAGTAGTTCGCGTCTGTGAACGTGGGCCCGTCCATGACGGTGGCCGTGGGAGGTCCGGTATCTTGTTTCCGAGCTGACCGCCGCTGCCAGCCGCTCCAGCGGCCCCTGCCGGATGGAAGTCAGCTTCAGGGACGGTCAGCGGGAATCAGCGGCGGCCAAAAGACTTCCGCGCTGCTGCGAGGACGAGCTCAGAGTGATCAAGGAGGTCCACGGGACGGGCCTGGTCCAGATTCACTGAAGGAGTAATCAACCACTTGATCATGGACTGATCTGCCCCCGCCGACCCGGCTGTCTGCCGCAGATCCCGGATGACGGTGTACACAGCGCCGGTGCCGCGCTGGACCTGGAAACCAGGGAATAGCATCTGGCCTGCCCGGTGCATGGCAATCAACTGCCCTTCCCGGTACAGTCCGTGGACGAGCACGGGATCCTCAATCCCTGGTCCGATCCGCAGTGAGAGCTCGGTCGCAGTCAACAAACCGAATTCAGCCCTGACGTCACCCCAAAGGATTTCGGTCGCCTGCAGCGACCATGCTTTCGGGCGGGGAACGCCCGATGCGGCCGTATGTTCCGTCTGGTTCATGGTCTGTCTCCCTTGGGTTCTAGTAGCCAGATTACGGCCATGATTCCCCGACCTCGGGGACCGCACCCGCTGAAACTGACTTACATCAGCGCGCTTATCGCTCTTGAGTCCCCCGGTAGCAGGAACCGGTCGGTAACCCCCCGCCTTCGCGGCTACTCTGAGTCATGACCGACCACCAAAAAACCTGGCACGAGGCGCACAGAGCCACCCTCACCAGAGGCCAGCGCGCCGCCGACGTCATGCGAAACGGGATGGGAAGCTGGCCTTTCGTGGGTAGCTTCATCGGTTTTATGCTTATCTGGGCCGCCATCAACACCTGGGCCCTGGCCACAAATTCGTGGGATCCGTATCCCTACATCCTTCTGAACCTCCTGCTATCGATGCTGGCCGGGCTCCAGGGCGCCATCTTGTTGATTGCCGCCAAACGGCAGGACGCCATTGCCGCCGCGATGGCCCAGCACGATTACGACACGAATGTGAAAGCCAAGGAAGAGATCGAGCTGCTGATGGCGATCAACAGCCAGCAGCTGCAGATTCTGAAGGAGCTAAAACAAATGGCGACCATTGGACGTCGCGGCGTGGTCGACGGGGACCGCTGACGGTTCAGTGGTCACAAAGATGTGAACGCCGACAGCGCATTAGTCCCAAGAGGGGGTTCCTACACGAAATGCACGGCGTTCCACTCGAGTATCCGCGGGTCCGCAAGCCCTTCGGTGGTGAACGGGTCACCGGCAATGAAGCGCTCGGCATCTTCCCGCGAGGTGAAGATCCCCATCGACCCGGCGGCCGGATCGGGGGTCTGAAACGGCCCTAGAGCGACAAGGCCACCGCCGGAGGCACGGAAGGCCTCGTAATAATCCTTGTGGCGGGGGTACGTCTGCAGAATGCGCGAGCGGTCAACGTCTTCGCGCAGGCTGTATAACACGACAAATTCCATGCCCCCGAGCATATCGGCCGGCGGTGGAAGGGGTAGTCGATGATTGCACCGATGAGTCTCATCCCGCCGTGCAGTGGGATGGGCCTCGGAACAGTCGTCCGGCAGCCGGGCTTACGACCACACCCCGTTGTTGGATGTCCTTACTCAAGTCAGAGGACTCTTTGAGCACCTGCTCAATGAGCCGGCCCATTGTTGGGCAGCGATGTAGCTGCTGGTTGTGATTTAGTCGATAGGTACGGGCACGGATGCCTCCGCGTGGACGTATCATCCTGGGCCCAACTAGATCTCTCCCTTACCTTCAAACGCAGCGTTTTCGCCTTTCAATGAGTGAAGCATTCGGGAGGGATTCATGAGAGAGTCAGCAAATTGACGCGTAGGAAATATCCTACGTATCATATGCCTGTGCCAGTCAGAACGAAGGATTCCCCCGCGGACCAGCTCTTCGGAGCGTTGGCTAACCCCACCAGGCGAGACATTCTCATGCTTCTCCTGGACGGTCCCCGAACCGCCGGTGAGATTGCGGAACGATACGAGATGGCCCGGCCCAGCGTCTCCGAGCATTTGAAGGTGCTGCTCGACCGGAACCTCGTCTCGGAGGAGCGGCGGGGACGGACAATTCGATACCAACTGGCTCCCCAGCCTCTTGCCGCCGTCGCCTCGTGGCTGTCGCCGTTTGAGAAGTACTGGCGCGCACGCCTGAAAGACCTGAACCATACTCTCGAGAACATGAAGGACACCTGATGCCACTAACGTTGACCGCTATAAAGCTCGACGAATTCCTCCCCCACCCGCCCGCAATGGTGTGGCGGGCACTCACCGAACCCGCCCTCATCGCGACCTGGTTGATGGAAAACAACTTTGAACCCGTCGTTGGGCACCGCTACACCATGCGCGGGACTCCGGTTCCGGCCGTGGGGTTCAGCGGTCTTGTCGCCAGTGAAGTGCTCGAAATCGTTCCAGAACGGCTTCTGCGGATCTCCTGGCGGGACGCAAACGCCGGAAACAACTTGAGCAGCACCGTCACTTGGACTCTGGTTCAGGAGGGCACGGGCACGCGGCTTTTCCTGACCCACGAAGGCTTCGACCCGGAGGAGCCAAGCCACGTAGTTGCCCACCGCATCATGGGCGGCGGCTGGCGCGGACAGATCCTCAAGAAACTAACGGAAATGTTGACCCGGCTCGGGGAGTAAGTACTCATCAGGGTGGACCTTGGCTCTGATCACCCTGTTCACGCCACCTCGTGGGAGGTGGGCGGCTGCTGCCGGCCGTCAAGGAGCCAGGCCAAACTGCAGGCAAAGCGCCTCAAGACCCGACTGAGTCAAACGTCTCAAGTTCTACCCGAAGACCCCTGCTTCCGGGTGGCCATGACCCCAAAAGCCACAGCCCCTCGAGCTGGCAGCCAGTTGTGGTCCTGACTTGTGATTGGGAGCGACACCTCCAACGGACGGTCAAAACGCTCCCCCATGCCTCCAGACCAACATTGATATCGATCTCGAATTGTGACAGTGATGCTGCCAACGGTCCCTATGGGAGCGTTGGGGGTGCTTGGCGCGGATCGCACCAGGGATTGTGCCGCACGGAAAGTCCGGCGCGACGCGGCCCGTATCTAGCCATGACAGCAGGGGCCGGACGAGCCCCTCCTGCTTTTGGAGCTAGCGGTTCCCGGCGTCGGCCATGATGAGCACGATTACCAACAGCCGGATGAGTTCGCGAGACTCCGGGGGTCCACCGGGAACGTATGGACGCGGGTTGCGCCCGGGTGTATACCAGCCTTCAACAGCGACTTGAAGGTGGGATCCGATGATTCAGCGGAAACCTGTACGTTTCATTGCGCTCATGCTTGCCGGCTTCCTGTGCGTCGGCACTTCCTGCAGCGGCGGCGGGGAGACTGGCAGCGCCGTCACCGCACTAAAGAGCGCGGCAGAGGAGGCCATGGGGCTCCTGGCCGGCGAGGGCAAGCCCGCCGAATACTCCGCCCTCTCCGGCCGGCTGAAGCAGATGGCCGCCGAGGTGCCGAACCCGGGCAGCCTGAAAGCCGACGACAAGGTAATTTTCGACACGGCCGCCCAACGCGCTCAGGCCCTTCAGGAGGTCGTCGACCTGTTTGGCGCCACGGCGGAGATCAAAGCGCTGTTCACCTCTGACTCGGTCGCTCTGGTTCGCGGTTCGTTCCTTCGCCAGCGCAGCCCGGAGCTTGAGGCAAAGCTTGATACGGTGGCCGAGAAGATCCTCAAAGACACCGAGTGCGGCCAGTTTTCCGACGAGATGAACAGGCTGACCGCCACGCCCCGGTGCGGTACCGGTGCTGCCCCCCGCCAGTGTCTACAGTGCTCTCACCAACGCCATCACAGCAGCCAACCTCAACCTGAGCGCGGTCCAGCAGTACGCGAACCTCAGCGGACTGTCGAGCCAGATCCTGTCTAAAGCCACCACTTATGTCGGCAAAGCCAAGAAGACGGTCACTGCAGCCTCCTGGCAAAACGGCGCGGCCGCGCGCGCCTACCTCCAGGTCTGCGTCTACCAATAGGCCACCGGCCGGCCCCTGACGTCTCAGCCCAGCAGGAACTCGCAGCAGGGCGGCGGGTGGGGTCCGAGGTCCGCCAGGACACCTCGCTGCGGGTCAGGCCAGGGAAGACGTGCGGGACGAAGTCAAAGGTCCCGGCTCCGGATCGGTAGCCATGTCATGCCGTTCGCCCCATGCGATCGAAAGAACAATCAGCAATCATGTTGTACGCGGCCCCAACCACCATGAAGTGCTGATCGAGTAAATCCACCGGAAGGGACGAACGAGGATGAAAGCCCACCAAAGACACCACAGGGCGATACCGCCGTAAACGGCCGCTCCCACACACAACCAAATAGGCCGCCCGGGACACCACGCACCCGAGCCACAGATCAGAGGCGGGAGTGTGCACAATGTGCACACGAAAAAACACCAAGAAGCCCCTGAACAGGGAAAACACGTGCCCGAGGTGGGACTCGAACCGGGTTCCAGCCCCTGCAAACACTGGACTACCGCCTAAAAACAGGGAATCCGGGCCAGTCCGGCACCGGTACGGCCCAGTCCGTGACCCAAAGTGTGGACACTGTCCACACCCCAAATTCTCCCCACCAAAGGCCTCCCCCAAACCGCCGCACCCCGCATCGCCAGAGCGCGGCGCTCCCTTGCCCTGAAACACACCTGGTCCTGCCGTGAAACGTCCGCCTTTTCAGGCGTTGGCGTCCTCGTCGGTGGCCGGTTCCCCATTGGCCCGCTTTGTGGCCGAGACGTACAGGTTCTCTTCGTTGGCGTAGTGCCCTGCCTCCTCCACGATGGTCTTGCCCTGGGCTTCCCGATGGTCCATTTTCCTCGCTGGACGCCGGCCGCCTGGCGTGACTCGTCGCCCACCTGGCGCGTGTGAACGCTGTTTATTCCATAATGTGTCCACCGGTTCAGGACCAGCACCAAGCTCGTTGAGCCTGTCGATGTGTTCGCCCTGAGTCGTGTTGGACGCGCCGCCTAACCGCGTATCGCTGCACCGTCGGGGCTTTCAACAAATGACCCCTGGCCAGAGATGTTGCGCCGCCCACTACAGTGAAGTCATGCTGCACTCAACCCGGCAAGGCTCCGGTAAGCCACTCCTGCTGATCCACGGGCTCGGTTCCAGTATTGGCAACTGGAACCCGATAATCCCGGCGCTGGCCGCTGAACGCGACGTCATCGCCATCGACCTCCCCGGTTGCGGCGAATCCGCGCCGCTGACCGGCGAAACCACCATTGCCACGCTGACCGATGCCGTCGAAGCCTTTATCCGCGACCGGGAACTGGGTGACCTTGATCTGGTAGGCAGCTCCATGGGCGCCCGCATGGCGATGGAAATGGCACGGAGAGGGCACGCCGGCACGACAATCGCACTCGACCCTGGGGGATTCTGGAATAACCGCCAGGCAGCGATCTTTGGTGCAAGCATCAAAGCATCCGTCGCACTGGTGCGCCGCATCCAACCGGCGCTCCCCTTCCTCACGGGCAACCCCGTAGGCCGCACGGCCCTGTTGGCTCAGTTCTCCGCCCACCCATGGAAGCTGCCCCAGGACCTGGTCCTACATGAACTTCGCGGGTTCAAGACATCAACCAGTCTGGACCCGGCCCTCAACGCACTGATTCACGGACCCCGCCAGGAAGGAGCACCGGCCGGTTCACTCAAGGGCAAACTGGTCATCGGATGGGGGCGGAAGGACAAGGTCACCGCTCCCAGCGAGGCGGCGCGGGCCACGGAGCTGTTCCCGGATGCAACGCTCCACTGGTTCGAAAACTGCGGTCACTTCCCGCACTGGGACCAACCAACGGAGACGGCGCGGCTGATCCTCGATAGCACCGCCTGAGCTGCGGCTGAACGCCGGAGCGAGGCCATCTACGTTGAGCTGGCTTCAGAAAAGCGGAACCTGCAACGGCCGGGGATGATGCCCCAGTCTCGGGAGGCATCGACGTCGCCAGTCCCGAAGTGGGGAACCGGCTTCACCTGGACCGCCGCCGCTAGGGCGTGTCTCCCAATAGGGTGCTCCAGATGACGACGGCGTGCAGGGGGTCCCCCGGCACGCCGGCGGGGATGTCGAAGGAGAGCATGGTCGTTTCGGTGACCAGCATGTGACATTGGACGACTTTTGTAGTTCACATGGTCGACGTTTGTCGCGTAACTTCCGGACCGCAAGCGATGATCAGCTCATGCGGGTCCTTCTTACAGGAAGGGCCCGGATGCGTCGCGAAGCGCGGCAGAAAGCCGGAGGAGATCCCTTACGGGACCTCGCAGCAGCCCGCGACCCGCCGACACCGCCAGTAAGTGCACGAGGAAGAGACTTAAGCCCGAGCAATTTTCCCCGCCTCGCGCTGGAAACATACCCCTAGTCTTAATTCACCACCCCGCTGTTATCTCCGTCACATCCTCGACGGAGCCGCCTGGTCGGTGTCGCGGCGCCACGGTTACCGCCACACCGCCGGCCGTAAGAAGGAAAGAAGCTCATGTCTGAACGCACCATCTCGGAGACCAGGACCAGCGCCTCCGAACACAACCACGAACCACATCTCGCCCGTGCCCTGGGGAACCGCCATATCCAGTTGCTCGCCATCGGCGGCGCAATCGGCACCGGCCTGTTCATGGGGTCGGGTAAAACTATCTCCCTCGCCGGACCGTCCGTGATTTTCGTCTACATGATCATTGGTTCCATGTTGTTCTTCGTCATGCGGGCCATGGGCGAGATCCTGCTTTCGAACCTGAACTACAAGTCATTCAGCGACTTTGCCGGCGACCTTCTCGGTCCGTGGGCAAGCTTTTTCACCGGCTGGTCCTACTGGTTCTTCTGGGTGGTCACCGGAGTGGCCGACATCGTGGCTATTGCCGGTTACGTCGACAAGCTCGCGCCTGGCACCCCGCTCTGGATCCCGGCCCTGATCACACCCCTGGTCCTGATCCTGCTGAACGTGCCCGGCGTAAAAGCGTTTGGTGAAACGGAATTCTGGTTCGCCATCATCAAGGTGGTCGCGATCATCGCGTTGATAGCGACGGGCGTTGTCATGATCGCCACGCATTTCACGTCGCCCAGCGGCGCTGTGGCGAACCTGGCCAACATGTGGAACGACGGCGGGATGTTCCCGCACGGCGCATTCGGCTTTATCCTCGGCTTCCAGATCGCCATTTTCGCCTTCGCGGGCATCGAACTTGTGGGCACCGCGGCCGCGGAAACCAAGAGCCCGGAAAAGAACCTCCCGCGGGCCATCAACTCCATCCCCATCCGGGTATTGCTGTTCTATGTGGGCGCCCTCGTGGTCATCATGGCCGTCAACCCCTGGCGCAGCATCGATCCGGCCAGCAGCCCGTTCATCGGCATGTTTACCTTGGCCGGGCTGGGCATCGCCGCGGTGGTGGTCAACCTTGTGGTCCTGACCTCCGCGGCCTCCAGCGCCAACTCCGGGATCTACTCCACCTCCCGCATGGTCTACGGCCTCGCCCAGGACGGCAACGCGCCGAAGGTATTCGGGAAGCTGAGCGTCCGCAAGGTCCCGCAGAACGCCCTGCTGTTCTCCTGCATCTTCCTGCTGGCCGGATTGGTCCTGCTCTATGCCGGCGATTCCGTTATTGGCGCCTTTACGATCGTCACGTCCGTGGCCTCCGTCCTGACGATGTTCGTTTGGTCCATGATCCTCGTCAGCTACATCGTGTTCCGCCGGCGCCGCCCGGCCCTGCACGCCGCCTCAACGTTCAAGATGCCCGGCTCCGCCTTCATGCCCTATGTGGTGCTGACATTCTTCGGCTTCATGCTCGTGGCACTGGCCCAGGCAGATGACACCAGGATGGCTCTCGTGGTGGCACCTGCTTGGTTTCTTCTGCTCGGCGCAGCCTGGTACCTCAACCGCAAGGCGCCGCTACAGCAAGCCCGGATCGAGGAATGGAAAGCTTTGTCCATCTCCGAATAGGCGAACGTTGCCCGCTGGCCGGGTAAGTTCATCAACAAACTCGACGCATCCTCCGTCGGGCCACGACGGAAGCTCCCACACAGAGACCTCGACAACTTCGGCAGAGCCAATAGTGCCCGTCAGCCTGCGCCGCGCCGCCGCCAGCCGGCGGATCGCATGCGGGGCACCGTCGTTACCGGTCCAAGGGATTTTCCACCTCCGGCGAAGCTTCTGTAGGATCGATCACATCCACACGGGTGCCCTTGCAGGGGCTGAGATCGGGCTGATGCAGTCTGCGACCGTTGAACCTGTCCGGGTCATGCCGGCGAAGGAAGTAGGAAACCACCGATGAGCTCCATGAATTCGCATTCCCTCGCGTACGCCCGCGACCCGGAACACGGCATTAGCGTCCCTGTCACGGCGATCGCCTTGGAGGACTCCCCGAACGGGGTGAAGAATCCACCGTTCACGGTGTACCGCACCGCCGGTCCGGGCAGTGACCCGGTGGTCGGGCTGGAGCCTTTCCGGTCTGCATGGATAGAAGCCCGGGGCGATACCGAGCCCTACGGCGGCCGGGAACGGAACCTGCTCGACGACGGGAAGTCCGCAGTGCGCCGGGGTGCCGCTTCTGCTGAATGGAAGGGTGCGCAGCCGGTGCCCCGCCGCGCCCTCGAGGGTAAGACCGTCACCCAGATGCACTACGCCCGCCAGGGCGTGATCACCCCCGAGATGCGGTTCGTCGCCGTGCGGGAAAACTGTGACGTCGAGCTGGTCCGCGCCGAGGTCGCTGCCGGGCGGGCCATCCTCCCCAACAACATCAACCACCCCGAATCTGAGCCGATGATCATCGGCAAGGCCTTCCTGGTGAAGATCAACGCCAACATCGGCAACTCGGCCGTGACCAGCTCCATTGCCGAGGAAGTGGACAAACTGCAGTGGGCGGCCCAGTGGGGAGCCGACACGGTGATGGACCTCTCCACCGGGGATGACATCCACACCACCCGCGAATGGATCATCCGCAACTCACCCGTACCGATCGGCACCGTGCCGATCTATCAGGCGCTGGAGAAAGTCAATGGTGAGGCCAATGACCTGACCTGGGAGATCTACCGGGACACCGTGATCGAGCAGTGCGAGCAGGGCGTCGACTACATGACCGTCCACGCCGGGGTGCTGCTGCGCTACGTGCCGCTGACCGCCAACCGGGTTACCGGGATCGTTTCCCGCGGAGGGTCGATCATGGCCGGCTGGTGCCTGGCCCACCACCAGGAGAACTTCCTTTACACGCACTTCGATGAACTCTGCGAGATCTTCGCCAAGTACGACGTCGCGTTCTCCCTCGGTGACGGCCTGCGGCCAGGCGCGACGGCCGATGCCAACGACGCCGCCCAGTTCGCCGAACTTGACACCCTCGCCGAACTTACCAAGCGTGCTTGGAAGTACGACGTGCAAGTCATGGTCGAAGGCCCCGGGCACATCCCCTTCCACCTCGTCCGCGAAAACGTCGAACGCCAGCAGGAACTCTGCGACGGCGCCCCCTTCTACACTCTGGGGCCGCTGGTGACCGACATCGCACCGGGCTATGACCACATCACCTCTGCCATCGGCGCCACCGAGATCGCCCGCTACGGCACCGCTATGCTCTGCTACGTCACGCCCAAGGAACACCTCGGGCTGCCGAACAAGGACGACGTCAAGACCGGAGTCATCACCTACAAGATCGCCGCCCACGCAGCCGACCTCGCCAAAGGCCACCCCGGCGCCCACGAACGCGACGACGCCCTGTCCAAGGCACGCTTCGAGTTCCGCTGGAGGGACCAGTTCGCCCTCTCCCTGGACCCGGAAACAGCCGAATCCTTCCACGACGAGACCCTGCCCGCCGAACCGGCCAAGACCGCGCACTTCTGCTCCATGTGCGGACCCAAGTTCTGCTCCATGCGGCTCTCCCAGGACATCCGCGACCAGTTCGGAGGCATGTCCGAACAGGAAGCGATCGCCGGAATGAACACCAAGTCCGCCGAATTCCGTGAATCCGGTGGGAAGGTCTACCTCCCCGAACCCGTCCGCCTCAACCCCTAGAAACCCCCGGGCCTGCAGTCACCGCAGCAGGCCCGGGCACCACCCCCGCCCCTAACACAGCCTGGCTGAGGGCTCAACAGTGGCAAGGCGCAGCAGAGCCGTGGGGGAACATGCCCACCAGGCGACCTCACAATGGCCGCACAGGATCGATTGTCTCCACCGTGCTGCGGTCACGAGAAGACGGCGCGGGCAAACGTCGTGCCCAGGGCCGCACGGCCGCCGAGCCGGTAGCCCCGTCCCCCAGCTCGAGTCGAACCTGTCATTGCCGTTGGCGTCCTGAAGCCGCTGATGCTGCCAAAATGTCAATCCAAACGCACTCCGGTGCACCGGCTCACCGCGCCGGATGTACCGCATCCAATCAAGGTCCGACACTGACAAGCAACGGACGCGCGCGAGTGCACGACTGCCCCGAGAGAAGCAACATGAAGCCAGCCCGCCACGACGCGATTGACATCCCGGACGTCACCTCGCATCTCGCTGGCTCCTCAGCCTCCCCCGGACCATTCCCGCCGGAACCGTTCAGCGGGCCAGGCCACCGGCAGGTGAACGCCCGTGTGCTCCGGGACCGCGAACTCACCCGGGTTCGCCCCCTCTCCGCCCTGGCCCTGCCCTCGAGGATCACCAATGCCCTCCTGCGGAGCGGCATCAATTCCGTTGGACAGCTGATCAGCCGGTCAAGGGAAGACCTCATAACCGAAATCACCGGCCTCGGCGAAAAATCGTTAAAGATCATCGAAACCGCCCTCGCCCTGGAAAACCTCGCGCTCGCCCCACCGGAGACCCTGCCCTCCGCGTTCACCCGCGCATCAACCAGCCGAGCCCTGAGCAGCGCCAAGAACCACCGCCATATCAAGAACCACAACACTTGGGTTACCTCCACTGACGCCAGTCCCGGCCCGTAACGAACCCAACCCTGTCCTCCGTAGAGTGAGCACGCGACACCAACAGCCGCATCGGACCCGGCGCCCCAGCGACCACATCTCACTGGCGGATAATCCGAGGGACGGCTCAGGATCCGGCAGTTTCCCGGGCGACGGGTTCGTCCGCCAGAAAGGCCAGGCCGGGGCAGGCAGAAGCCCGTTGCCGGCCGAGTAGCCGGCCGCCCCGTGTCCGGAAATTCCCATGGCGGCTCCGCCCGAGACATACAGCCCAATGATGGGGTCCCCGGATTCCTGAAGGACACATGCGTCCCCGTTTACCCGCAGCTCACCTTGGATGCGGAAGAGGGCAGTGCGAACGGCGATGGCTCCCACCCTGCCGGCCAACAGCGCTCCCCAGAACGTGCGTCCACGGACATCCTTGGCCTCGCCGTTGGCATAGCGGCGTGTTTCGGTCAGTGTGCCCTCAAGGCCCGCGGGGTCGATACCGGTGGCGGCGGCCAGCTCTGCCACGCTGTCAGCCCAACGAACCCCGCCGGAAGCCTCCGTGTCGCGGAAACCCTGAACGCTCATTCCGGCCCGTATTTCAATACGCCAGCCCAAACGGCTCGGGGCCGAGATCTGCTTCCTGCGGGTCGACCACGCGGAATCCGTTCGCTTTGAACGTCTCGTAATCGAAGTTTTCGCACTCGATATAACCGATCTTGTGGTACTCGTGGAATCCTTCCCAACTCTCGTAGCCGTCACCAAGCGTATGTTCAAGAAACGCGTCCGCCATCGCGCTGGCCAGCCGCGGCGCCGTGAAAAACGCTCCTATGGCGAGCACGTTGGCGTTGTTCGCGGTTGCGGCTCGAAGTGCAGTGGGCACGCTCTCGCACACGGCCGCGTGTACATGGGGGCACTTGCTCGCCGCGATGTGAATACCCATGCCCGAGCCGCAAAAGATAACGCCCTTTTCGAACTCCCGTTCCGAGATCCGGGAGCCAACCAGGAAGCCGACCCGATGATACATGGGCAGGTCATCGTCTGTTGGAGTCAGATCGGTGACCGTCCAGCCACGCTCCTCGAGGTGGCGCTTCACCCCTTCTTTGAGTCGGAAGCCAGCGAAATCAGCCCCGACGACTACGTGCTTTTCGCCCGTGGTTTTCATGTCAATGCTCCTAGGAATCGTGAACGGTTGAAAGGCGGAACTTCGGCGTGAGAGTGTGCCTCGTGTTCGGAAGGAAGTGGTAGGAGCGCGAGCCCACCCTGCATCCCATCGAACCCGTTTGATACTCCGCAGCCCGGGCCGAGCCCAGCAAACGTTTGCCCCCGGGCTTTGCGCGACTTCAGCGCTACCCCTTCGATATCCGCGTTTCTTAGGTGGAAGCCGTCCATGGGGACTACTGCTGCGTAACGAACTGACACTTCAGAAGGATCTCGTTCGTCCTCGAAGCCCAGATCGTTTCTGTGCGTACGCACCTGTGCACGCCCAACGGGGAGAACTGCCTCAGCCGCGCGGAAGAGCGTTGCCGTCGGAATCTAGGTAGTCGCGCCAGGACCGCTTCGGCGTCCAGCCGAGCATGCGCTGGGCCTTCGCGCTGGAAATTCCTGAGGAGTCCGCGCGCGCGGTGGGGCGGAGCTCGATCTTGTCGCCGTAGTAGGTTTGCACGATCTCACCGAAGTCTCGTCCACCAACGTTGTCCGGCGATGCGATGTAGAACACCTCATGTCCGGGCAGCTCAGACTCCGTTGCCAGCACAATTGAGTCCGCAAGGTCATAGGCGTCAATGTAGCTCCAAAGGTTCGGGCTGAGGACCGAGGCGTCGCGAATCTGTGGGCCGAGGTTCTGCTCATAGTTTCCCTCGTACTGGACCCAGCTTGGCCGCAGCGAGATGCAGCGGATGTCGGATCGCCGGATTGCCGCGTCCATCAGCTGCTCGCCGAAGTGCTTTGAAAGTGCGTACGGATCCTGTGGGTGGATTGGGTGTGCCTCGTCTACGGGAGCGTACTCCGGTAGGAAGTCGCGCTCCGGGAAGAAGAAGCCGGGGACGGTCTCGCTCGAGATATTGACAAAACGCTTCACGTCGAATCTGACGGCTGCCTCGATAACGTTGAAAGTTGCCATCATGTTCGTCTGGAACACAACTTGAGCTGGGTTTCCGGTGGGCTCGGGAATCGCGGCAGCGTGCACAACCGCGTCTGCGCCACGTACAACGGCGTATGCTTCTCCGGCGTCTGTGAGGTCTGCCTTCTGGTAGCTGGCGGTTCCGTTAGCACGACGTTCAAACCCCGGAAGGGTCAGGTCCACTGCGAGCACATCGTGGCCTGCATCCAGTAGAGCCCGGGTCGCTGGGCGACCGACTTTACCGTGGGCTCCAGTAATTACGACCCTCATGATTACTCCTTTTGTTGTTCGCCCCCAACGAGGCGCCGGTTTCGCGTACTAGTTACGTCGTCTTCGCCATGTTTTTAGTCCAGCGGCTCGGAAAATGATGAAGCCGCTGAATGCTAGCCTCCACTATGTGGACCGTTAGAAGAATTAGCGGCTGGTTTGGTCCACTAGGCTGATGGAGTGCATGAATAGGAAGACCAACGAAACGGCCATATTTGCAGTGTGACTCCAGTCCTGCGCAACTGCCGCACCTGCCGGCGCGATCGTGCAACGACAATGGGATGCTGGGGAACGCCCCCTTTATCTTCGAAGCATCGATACAGGAACTTGACGAACCCGGCACGCCCCCTGCCGTGTACGTAGAGGGGCTGGTTAATGCCGAACTGGCTGCCGACTCATCGAAACCAAACCCGAGCGATGTCCAGAAACTCCCCCAGTCAGTGCGATGCGACTCCAACGAATCTGGTCGGGCTGATTATGGGAGGGCGTTCAACCTTGTCATGGCGGGTTGCTCGTCTTCCATGTGGTGGCTCATTTTTGCGGTGAATTGTCGCCGGCATTCGGAGGTGATGTGGGATTCGAAGGCCTGCTCATCCAAATACCTCTCGAAGATAAGGTATTTCTGCGGCGCATGGTCGAGAGTGTAGGCAGCGCAGAGGAGTATTCCTGGTTCTAAGATGGCGGCCAAGGTGAGTTCGTTTATCATTGCAGTTACTTGTTGCTCGTGTCCGGGTAGCGCCGTGTACTCCGTATAAATGTCTTTGGGCATGATTCCTCCTGAGCTGTTCTTACTGCTCCTCGGGCCAGACAAAGTGGCTTTTTTGGTTTAGCGACAGGCGATTGTGGTGTCGGCTCAGGGTGCAGGAAACCCAGCGTACCGCCGCGCATAAACGTTTTGCTTGGACCGGGCCGGCAAAGCTCTGTTACACGGCTCCATCGCCTCGGCAAACGTGTCATCGGACCGGACGCTTTCACCGTCGACGTGCGTGCCGGCACTACCGCCTGCAACATCACACCGTCCCCAGCAGCATCACCGGCGTATGTGCCTAGAGCGCCACGTCGCCGCAGAGGTGGACCTCCACCCCCAGCTCAGCGAAGAAAGCGGCCTTGGCTTCCAGCGCCTTGTCTGCCGTGCCAGCGTCCGGAGCGTAAACCACCTGGGCGTGGTTGGCCTTGTGGCGGGCCATCATCTGGTCTCGGCTGACGCCGTCGAGGACGGCGTGCATGATCGGCCACTGCGAGTCGGTCGCGTCCAGCCGCCGTTGGGTCTCCTCCGTCGGGAGTTCGACGACGTGGCCGCGGCCCAGGTCCACGTGCAGCCGGTCGTCCATGATGAAGACCCGGGACCAGACGATCTCCCCCGGCTTGGAGACACCGCTGAGGGTGCCGCCGCCCAGCGGAAAGAACATCTCGGGCTGGCGCATGGAGTAGGACTTGTCGTAGCCGCCGTTGTGGGAGGCCGGCACGGAGCCGGAGATCTCGAAGACCCAGACGAACTCGCCGTCGTAGTCGGCGCCCCAGCGCACATCGTGCAGCGTGGTGGCAGGATCGAGCCCCATCGCGGTCCAGATCCGGTTGGTGATGAGGGCGTCGACGGCGACCCCCTCGTCCACCTCGTTGAAGTGCGGGAGCGCCTTTCCGGCGAAAAGTTCGCGGCCGCCGTCGCGGGAGTAGACCGGCGGGCGCTGGACGTTATTGAGCAGGCCTTCGGCCAGGTCGGACGCCGGGACGGTGTCCTTGAGGCCTTGCTGGTACTGGATGCCGACGGCGTCGACGCCGTAATCGTCCGAGATCCTCAGTGCGGCGATGTACATCTTGAGCTGGCTGTGGACCTGGTCGGGGGTCAGCTCCCTCGCCGGATCGGTGCCGAAGTGGAAGGTCAGGCCGGCCTCGTCGAGCCAGCTCTTCACCCCGTCCGCCTCGGCGTCCGGGACCTTCAGCATCTCGGCCACGAGGGCGCTCTGCGAGAGCCTCTCCTTGTAGATGCCCAGCGGATTGAGCATTTCGTCGTCGATTATGGCGTTGTACATGCCCATGCAGCCCTCGTCGAAGACGCCGATGATGGCCTTTTCGGCCATCAGCTGCTGCGCCAGCGCGCGTCCCAGCCGGACCTCCTCCGTATCCGCCAGCGGTGGCAGTTCGCGGACGTGGCTCGTGTCGTGGGTGATGCTGCCGGAGGTAAGCCAGGACTTGAGCTTGCCCACCGCCCATTCGTCGGTGAAGTCCTCGCTCCACAGCGCGGAGTAGTCGACCTTGGCCTTGGTCAGGCTTCCGGTGAGATTAAGCAGCCCCACCAGCCCCGGGAAGTCGCCCGCCCAGTTCGCCACAACCAGGATCGGGCCGCGGTGGGTGCGCAGGCCGGCCAGGACGTGGTGGCTGTACTGCCAGACGGCCTCGACAACCACCACCGGTGCCGTCGGCGGAATGTTCTTGAAGACCTCCATGCCCATCCGCTGGCTGTCGATGAAGCCGTGCCCGGTGTCCGGGTTGATGCCGTGCGCGCGGACCACCTGGTAGCCAAGGGACTCGACGGCGGCCGCGAAGTGCCCTTCGAGCTGCTGCTGGGTGGGCCAGCACTTGGTGTTGGCGGCAAGCCGCAGGTCGCCGCTGCTGATGGTGTAGACCGTGTTGGCCTCGGCGTCGGGGGTTTCCGCGACGGCCGGGAAGGTGTAGCTGCTCATGGTGTGGTTTCCCTTTCAAGGTTTTGGGGGCTCAGACGTTCCTCGCGTCCCGCGAGGGCGTGGGCAATGTCCTGGGTGGCCGGGTAAAGGCGTAAGTAGAGGTCGTACAGCTCCTCATAGTCCGCGCTCACGGCAGGGTTGGGGTGGACGGTCCGGGCCGGCGGATTCCACTCGCTGATCCGGACCTCGGCAACCGTGCCCGCGGCCAGATACGCGGCGCCGTAGCTGGCGCCGATGGTCTGGCTCGGGATGAGCTGCGGCTGCCCGGTCACGTCGGAAACGATCTGGGTCCACAGCTCGCCCTGGGTTCCGCCGCCGACGGCCACGATGCGCCGGATGTTTCCGCCGGCGAGTTCCATGGATTCGATGTTGTGCCGGACGCCCAGTGCCGTGGCCTCCAGGGCGGCTCGGTACAGGTCGCCGCGGGTGTGCGAGAGGCTCAGCCCGGCAATGATGCCGCGGGCCTGGGGATCCGCCACCGGGGTCCGTTCGCCGGCGAAGTAGGGCAGCATCAGGAGTCCGCGGGCGCCGGGGCCGGAGGCGGCAGCCAGCTCCAGCAGTTCCGGGAAGTCGAGGGAGCCGAAGAGTTCCTTGAGCCAGGAAGTGACCGCCCCGGAGGTGGCCATCCCGCCGGCCAAGTTGCGGGTTCCCTCGAACGCGCCGACCGTCCCCCACAGCTGGGGTGAGGTGACCCGGTCCGGGACGGTATTCACCAGGAACATGGTGGTGCCGTACATCAGCATCAAGTCGCCGTTGTTCTGGCTGTCCACGCTGACGGCTTCGCTCCAGGCGTCGATGGTTCCGGCAATCACCGGGACTCCGGCCGGAAGCCCGGTGGCGGCGGCGGCCTCCGTACTGACGTACCCGGCGGTGTCGCCGGGCCAGAGCAGCGGCGGGAGTTCCAGCCCGGGAGCGATCTTGCTCGCGAAGGGCGGGTACCATTCCAGCGTCCGGGTGTCGTACAACGGTGTGCACTGGCTGGCGGAGTGGTGGTCCAGTACGTACGCGCCGGTGAGCTGGTAGGCGAGCCAGGACGAGGGCATAAAAAGCCGGCGGCTCCTGGCGAAGGTGTCCGGCTCGTGCCGGGCCAGCCACGCCAGCTTGGGCCCGACGGCCTGGGTGGACAGCACGGAGCCGCAGTGCTCCATGATGACCTCGTCGCCGCCCAGCTCAACGGTGAGGGACTCGATCTGCTCGGTAGCCCGGGAGTCGATGCCGTAAAGGATAGCCGGGCGCAGTGGGGTGCCGCCCTGGTCCGTGACGAGGACGCAGGGGCCCATGCCGCTGACGCCGACGGCGACGATTTGTTCGTCCGCGTCCGCGCCGGCCAGCAGTTCGCGGCTGATCGCGGTGAACTCCTCCCACCACAGGTCCCCGTCCATCTCGGCCCAGCCCGGCCGGGGCCGGCTTACCTTGTGGCTGCGCGCGGCGGAACGGAGCACCCTGCCCTCCAGGTCCACGACGACGCCCTTGCTGCTGCTGGTGCCGATATCGACGCCGAGCACCGCCCGGACTGGCTGATCCGTCATTGTGCCGGCCTCAGGCGCAGGCCCTGCATGCCGCCGTCGACCGCCAATGAGGTTCCGGTCGTGGAGCCGGCGGCCGGTGAGGCGAGGTAGGCGATGGCGGCTGCCACCTCGTCCGCGGTGACCAGCCGGCCGTGGGGCTGGCGGGCGTTGAGGGCGGCGCGTTCGGCCTGCGGATCGTCGCTTTGGGCCATCAGGCGGCCGATCCACGGGGTGTCAGCGGTGCCCGGGTTTACGCAGTTGACCCGGATGCCTTCGCAGATATGGTCCGCGGCCATCGCCAGCGTCAGAGACAGGACCGCGCCTTTGCTGGCGCCGTACAGCGCCCGCTGCGGCAGACCCGCCGTAGCCGCGATGGAACACGTATTAACGATCGCGGCGGCCGGCGAGCGGCGCAGATGCGGCAGTGCGGCCCGGCTGACGCGCACCATGCCGAGGACGTTGATGTCGAGGACGCGGTGCCATTCATCGTCGTCGTTGTCCGCGATGGTGCCCTGGGCGCCGATCCCGGCGTTGTTGACGACGACGTCGATCCGGCCAAAGTGTTCGGCGACCCCCTGGACTGCCGCGACCACGGAGGCATCGTCGGCCACGTCGCAGGGCACCGCGAAGTGCCCCTCGGCGGCGTCCTCCGGGTTCAGGTCCAGGACCGCCACCGAGGCTCCGGCGGCGGCGAGCCGGGCGGCTGCCGCGGCGCCGATGCCGGAAGCACCTCCGGTCACAATCGCGACCAGCCCATCCATCTCCGTTGTCATGTTTGTCCTTTCCAAAGAAATTTACTTGCTTTCTCGCCGCCTGCGGGGCCGGGCCGGCCCGGTGAGGCAGGCAGGCTGGCGCGGCCGGCTGTTCAGGACTGCGCGAAGACCTGCCGCTGTCGGCCAAGACCCTCGATCTCGACCTCCACGACGTCACCGGCTTTGAGGTACGGGAACTTGCCGGAGAGCGCCACGCCCTGCGGGGTGCCGGTGAGGACGACGTCTCCGGGCTCGAGGGTCAGGTACTGGCTCAGGTGGTGGATCAGGAAGTCGACCGGGAAGACCATGTCGGCCGTGCTGGAATCCTGGCGGGGCTCGCCGTTGACCCAGCTGCGGAGCCGGAGACTGCCCGGATCGACCTCGTCGGCGGGCACGAGCCACGGCCCGAGCGGGGAGAATCCGGGCGCACACTTGCCCTTGGACCACTGCCCGCCGGACTCCTCGATCTGGAAGGCGCGCTCGGACAGATCGTTGGCAACCAGATAGCCCGCGATGTGCGCGGCGGAGTCTGACGGCGAGCCGAGGTAGCTGGCGCGCCGGCCGATCACGACCCCGAGTTCGACCTCCCAGTCGGTCTTGGTGGAATTGCGCGGGATGAACGCCCCATCATCCGGTCCAGCGACCGTGTTGGGCGTCTTGAGGAAGATGATGGGGACCTCCGGCGGGAGCGCCCCGGATTCGGCGGCATGCGCGGCGTAGTTCATCCCCACGCAGATGACCGCGGACGGACGGGTAATCGGGGCGCCGATCCGGAGGCCGGCGGGATCCAGCGGCTCGAGCTCCCCGCGCTCCAGGGCGCTCCGCGCGGCGGCAATTCCCCCGCCGGCAAGGAACTCACCGGTGATGTCCGAAGTCAGGGGAGATAGATCATATGTCTCTTCCGTACCTGCGTCATTTGCAGCAATCACGGCGGGGCGTTCCGCACCAGCGGCGCCCAAGCGAACCAACTTCACACTTCCTCCAATCGGGCAACTCTGCCCGCCGCTAAACCGGCGGCCGGACCGGCCGCGCGGAAAGGTGTCGCACACCACAATACAGACCACACCGTCGTTGACAAGCCATACATCCGATGTTTACTGTCGAACTCACCGCCCGACCGGGCGACGCGAGATCCCGGGGCTGCCCGGAGCATGAGGAGTTCCCACGTGAGTACCATCACCGCCATCACGGTCAGTGACGTCCGCTTTCCGACGTCGTCGTCCCTGGACGGCTCGGATGCCATGAATCCCGACCCGGACTACTCAGCGGCCTATCTGGTGATCGGCACCGACGCCGGCGACGACCTCGAGGGCCACGGCTTCGTCTTCACCATCGGGCGCGGCACCGAAGTGGTGGCCAGCGCCCTCACGGCCCTCGTCCCCTATCTCCAGGACCGGAACGCCGAGGAGCTCCTCGCTGACATGGGCGGCACCTGGCGCTCTATGGTGCACGACTCGCAGCTGCGCTGGCTGGGGCCGGAGAAGGGGATCATGCACATGGCCATTGGGGCGGCCATCAACGCCCTGTGGGACTTGAAGGCAAAACGCGCCGGGTTGCCGCTGTGGCAGCTACTGTCCCGACTGTCGCCCGAAGAGCTGGTTGACCTGGTGGACTTCCGCTACCTCAGCGATGCCCTCACCCCGGAAGAGGCCCTCGCTATCCTGCGCGGCGCAGAAACGGGCCGTCCGGGCCGCGAGTCGGAGCTGCTCCGTGCAGGCTATCCGGCGTACACCACCACCCCCGGATGGCTCGGCTACGACGATGCCAAGCTCGCCCGGCTGTGCCGCGAGGCCGTCGCGGACGGCTTCCCGCTGGTCAAACTCAAGGTTGGCGCCAGCCTGGCGGATGACGTCCGGCGTCTGCGCGTCGCTCGGGACGCCTGCGGACCGGGCATCAAGATCGCCGTGGACGCGAACCAGCGCTGGGACACCGCCGAGGCCATCGAATGGATCCGCGGCCTCGGCGACCCCGACCTCGCCTGGGTGGAGGAACCGACGAGCCCGGACGACATCCTGGCCCATGCCGCGATCGCCCGCGCCATCGCCCCGATTCCGGTGGCGACCGGGGAGCACGTCCAGAACCGGGTGGTGTTCAAGCAGATGCTGCAGGCCGGGTCCCTCGAGGTGCTGCAGCTCGACGCGGCGCGCGTGGCCGGCGTGAACGAAAACATCGCCATCCTGCTCCTCGCGGCCAAGTTCGGGGTCCGGGTCTGCCCGCACGCCGGCGGCGTAGGCCTCTGCGAAGCCGTCCAGCACCTCTCGATGTTCGACTACGTGGCGGTTTCCGGGCAGCTCGAGGGCAGGATGATCGAATTCGTCGACCATCTCCATGAGCACTTCGTCGTCCCTGTCGACGTCCATGCCGGGCGCTACTGGCCGCCGGACGCCCCGGGCGGCGGCAGCGAAATGAAAGCGCACTCGCTCGCCGAGTTCTCCTTCCCGGCCGGTCCGGTGTGGTCCGCTCCGGCTGAAGCTGTGGCAGGCTAATGCGATGAGCACAACCCCGGAACGCATCGCCCTGCACACCCGGCTCAAGCCCGGCCGCGAGGCCGACTACGACCGGATCCATGCGCGGATTCCCGCCGAGCTCGCGGCGGCCATGCGCGGGATCGGCGTCCACAGCTGGCGGATCTGGCGGAGCGGACGCGAACTTTTCCACGTCGTGGAGGTCAAGGACTACGCCACCATGCGCAAGTTCCTGGCCGACCACCCTGCGAACGTTCCCTGGCAGGCGGAAATGGCCGAGCTCCTCGAGGTCGAGGACGACTATTCGGGCGAGGACCGCGGCATCCCGATGGTGTGGGAGCTTGCTCGGCAATGACGCAACTGCCCCTCGGCCGGCTGGGCTACGGTGCCGCCGCTCTCGGGAACCTGTATTCGAGCATGGACGACGACGACGCCCGCCGCACCCTGGAGGCCGCCTGGCTTGGCGGGATCCGCTATTTCGATACGGCGCCGCACTATGGACTCGGGCTCTCGGAACGGCGGCTCGGCGACTTCCTCCGAACCTGCCCCCGGGAAGACTTCGTCATCTCCACCAAAGCCGGCCGCCTGCTGGAGCCCAATCCGGCCTTCCGGCCCGGCGAACGGGACACCGAGGGTTTCGCCGTCCCGGCCCGGAGCACCCGGCGGTGGGACTTCACCGAGCGTGGCATCCGGCAAAGCCTGGAGGACTCCCTGGACCGCCTGGGCATCTCCCGGGTGGACATCCTCTACCTGCACGACCCTGATGCCTACGACATGGCCGCCGCACTCAGTGAGGCCCTGCCGGCCCTGCAGCGGTTGAAGGCCGAGAGCCTCGTCCGGGCCATCGGGGTGGGATCCAACTCCGCGGACGCTCTGCACACGCTCGTCGACCGCACCGAACTGGACCTGGTCATGCTCGCCGGCCGCTTCACCTTGCTCGAGCAGCCCGCCCTGAGCGGCCTGCTGCCGCGGTGCGTCGAACGCGGCGTCGGCGTCGTCGCCGCCGGAGTATTCAACTCGGGCATCCTTGCCACGGCCGAGGTCCCGGCGGACGCCCACTACAACTACGGACCGGCGCCGCAAGAGCTGCTGGCCCGGGCACGGCGGCTCGCCGCTGTCTGCGCCTCGTTCGGGGTGGAACTGCCCGACGCCGCCATCCAGTACCCGCTGCGGCACCCGGCCGTGTGCAACGTGGTCATCGGGGCGCGGGGCGCGGAGCAGATCAGTGCCAACATTGCCGGCATGGACCGGCCGCTCCCCCGGGACCTCTGGGACGCGCTCGAAGCGGAGGGGCTGATTCCCCGGTGAGCGGGCTGCCCACGGTGGACTCGCACCTGCACCTGTGGCGGCTGGGCCGCAGCCGGTACGGCTGGCTGGATTCGGTGCCGGAGCTGAAGCGGGACTTCACCGCCGCGCAGGCCCGTACGGAGCTCGATGCGGCCGGCGTGGCGGAGGCGATCCTCGTCCAGGCCGACGACGCGCTGGAGGACACCGGGTTCCTACTGGAAACGGCGGCCGCGGAGCCGTGGATCCGCGGTGTGGTCGGCTGGATCCAGCTAGACTCACCCGCCCGCGCCGGGGCCCAGCTGGACCGGTGGCTGGAATCGGACAAGTTCTGCGGGGTCCGGCACCTGGTCCACGACGACCCGCGGGACGGCTTCCTCGCCCTCGCCCCGGTCCGCGAATCGCTCTCCCTGCTCGCCGCAGCCGGCCTGCCCTTCGACGTCCCCGACGCATTCCCGCGCCATCTGGGGGCCGCCGCCGACCTGGCCGGCGCCCTGCCGGAGCTCACCGTCGTCGTGGACCACTTGGGCAAACCGCCGCTCACCGACCCGGACGCGATGGCGCGATGGCGCCGCGAACTGACCGTGTGTGCGGACCGCCCCAACACGGTGGCGAAGCTCTCCGGCCTTCATATTCCCGGTGCTGAATATAACGCTTCCGCCCTGGCGCCGGTGTTCCACGCGGCCCTTGAGCTGTTCGGACCGGAACGGCTCATGTACGGCGGCGACTGGCCCGTGTCGGTCCTCTCCGGCGGCTATCAGCAGACCTGGCGCGTGCTGAAAGATTTAATCGCAACCCTTAGCCCGGCCGAACAGGATGATGTCCTGGCCGCCACGGCACACCGGGTATACGGCCGCAGCACGGTAGCCTGATTCCTCCTGCGCAGGGCCTGTAATGACGGGGTCTAAGATGTCTTTCAGGCGTGCCGACGCCGGATGCACAGAATGGCGCTTTCCATGACAAACCCCCCAGCCCCAACCACCGCGGACACTGCGGTGCTGAGCGACACCGCCCCGGCCAAAATGGTCAAAGACGCGTCGCTGCCGATGTACAAGCAGCTGTGCGACCAGCTGATCCTGGAAATCTCGACCCGCAAGCTGGCCCCGGGGCACCGCCTTCCCGGCGAGCATGGAATGTGCGAGCTCTACGGGGTTTCCCGCACCGTGGTCCGGCAGGCGCTCGGGCAGCTCGAGCACGACGGCGTGATCGAACGGGTCAAGGGCAAGGGCACTTTCGTGGCCCCGCGCAAGGTCTCCGAAAGCCTGGTCCATACCCTGCGGGGCCTCTACGCGGACGTGGAATCCCGCGGCGGCAGCGTCTACAGCGATGTGCGCCGGCAGGAGCTGGTCCCGGCCGACGACACGGTGGCCGAGGCGCTTCGGATCCCGGCGGGCGAACCCGTCGTCGTCCTTGAGCGGCTCCGCTACGTGGAGGACTCCCCGTGGTCGCTGACCACCACCTACCTTCCGGGCGGCATGGCCGAGATCGTGCTTGGGGCCGACTTGCGCAACCAGTCGCTTTACGCCTTGCTGGCCAGCAAGGGCATCCGGGCACACCACGGCATCCGCTCGGTCGAGGCCACGGTGGCGAACAGGACGCAGGCCGTGGCGCTGGGCATCGTGAAGGGCGCCCCGCTCATGCAGTTGCGGAGCATCGTCTACGACGCGGCGGACCGGCCGCTGGAATTCTTCGTGGCCCACCACCGCGGGGACCAGAGCCGTTTTGAGGTGGTCATCGACGCCGCCTCGGCCGGCTCCGGCACGGCCGGCTTCCACCGCGTCACCACCGGCTGAGCTCCGCGGGGCGAGCAGGCCCGCTTCACCTGATGATTCCCAAGGACCGGCCGGGCATGTAACCTGTAATTACAGGTTGCCGCTTCGGCAACGGATCATTTTTTGATTTTCAGGAGACTTCTGCCCGTGAGCGAGTTCATCGCACCCCCCGTTCCGCCCATGTCCATCCGCTTCGACGCGCAGGCAGGCACCTTGTCGCCGCAGGGCCCCGCGCTGGAACGCCGCATGTCGGACCTTGAAGGACTGTTCGCGGACAAGGACGCCTGGAACGAAGCCGTCGCCAACGGCAACCCCGTGGTCTACTCGGTGGTTTCCACGCCGGTTCCAGAAGCGGACCGGGAACTCCCGCAGTCCATCACCACGATCGAGCCCGGCACCACTGCCGGGGAGTTATGGATGACCAAGGGACACCAGCACCCGAACCACCAGGGCGAAATCTACCTGGGCATTTCCGGGCAGGGCGGGCTGCTGATGTTCGACGGCGAGAATACCTCCTGGGTGGACATGGCCCCCGGCGTGATCGGCTACATCCCGCCGGGCTGGGCGCACCGCAGCATCAATGTAGGCTCCGAGCCCTACAAGTTCCTCGCGGTCTACCCCGGCTGCGCGGGCCACGACTACGGCTGGGTCCTTGAATACGGCATGGGCCAGCGCGTCTACTCCGCGGAGTCCGGCCACGAGTTCGCACCCTTCTTCGCAGCACAGGCCTAGGACGGAAGGACCGGTCCCATGATCATCGCTCACGATCTCGGCACGACGGGCAACAAGGCATCCCTGCACGAGGCTGACGGAACCCTCCTGAAGGCCGTCACCATCGGCTACGAGCCGCACTTCGCTGCCGGCGGCCACGCCGAGCAGGACCCCGACGTCTGGTGGAACGCGGTGGTCCAGGCCACGCAAAAACTGCTGGCCGACACCGGCGTCGATCCGTCGTCGGTGCAGGGCCTGGTGGTCGGCGGGCAGATGATGGGGGCCGTGCTCCTCGACGGCAACTACGCGCCGGTCCGGCCCGCCCTGATCTGGGCCGACCACCGGAGCGTCGCCCAGTCCGACGAACTGGCCGGGGCCTTCGACGAGCAGGAGGCCTACGCCATGCTCGGCCACCGGATCAACCCCACCTATTCGCTGAGCAAGGTCATGTGGGTCCGGGACAACGAGCCGGAGGTCTTCAGCCGGGTCCGCCACGTCTGCCTTGCCAAGGACTACGTGGTGCACCGCCTCACCGGGCGGCTCGCGACGGACCACTCCGACGCCTCAGCCACGAACGCCTACGACCAGACCACCGGAACCTGGTCCGAGCGGATGCTGACCGCCGCCCGGATCGACCCGGCACTGTTTCCCAAAATCCTCAAGTCCACCGACGTCGTCGGCCCGCTCACCGCCGCCGCTGCGGCGGCCACCGGCCTGGGGACCGCGACATCGGTGGTGATGGGCGGCGGTGACGGCCCGGTCGCGGCCGTGGGCGCCGGCGTCGTCTCCGAGGACGACCAGGCGTACGTCTACCTTGGCTCCTCCTCGTGGGTTCAAATCGTCACGGCCGCGCCTCTGATCGACCCGCTCCGCCGGACCATGACGTTCGACCATGTCATCGACGGGAAGTACGTTCCGACCGCGACCATGCAGGCCGGCGGGGCGTCCCTCCAGTGGGCCGTCGGGCTATTCTCCGACCGCGGCGAGAAGGGCCGCTTTGACCGGCTCATTGCCGAAGCGGCCGGGGCAACCGCGAGCGAGTCGGGGCTGTACTTCCTGCCGCACCTGCTCGGCGAGCGCTCCCCCTACTGGAACCCCCAGGCGGCCGGCGCTTTCGTCGGCCTCGAGATGCACCACAGCCGTGCGAACATGATCCGCTCCGTCCTTGAGTGTGTGGCCTTCAACCTGGGGACGTGCGTCAACGCCTTCAACGACGCCGGGGCGGCCATCAGCCGCATCGACGCCATTGGCGGCGGTGCGGCCAGCGACACCTGGCTGCAGATCATGGCCGACGTCTGGGGCGTAACTGTCCGGCGCCGGAGCATCGTCGAAGAGGCCAACAGCCTCGGCGCCGCGGTGACCGCCAGCGTGGGACTCGGACTCGTGGACGACTTCAGCGTCGCCCGGGGTTTGTCCCGGGTGACGGCCGAGTTCCAGCCCGACCGCGAAGCGCACGAGCGCTACACGGCCGGCCACCAGATATTTCTCGACGCCTACGGCCAACTGGAACCGTGGTTCCCCACCCGCCGGGGGAAGCACTGATGCCGGTCATCCTCGTCACCTCCCGCTCCTTCTCCTCCGGCGAACAAGATCTGGTCTCCCGCCTGGAAAGTCGCGGCCACACCGTTCGGCGTGGCCGCGCGGACCACTCCTTGGACGCCATCGGCGCCGATCTGGCGGTGGCGGACGGGTGGATCGCCGGAACCGGCGAGGTCACTGCGGCCCACCTGGACGCGGCCCCGCGGCTGAAGGTCCTGGCCCGCTACGGGGTGGGTTTCGAAGCCGTGGACGTCGGGGCCGCAGCCGAGCGGGGCGTGGTGGTCACGAACACCCCCGGCGCCAATTCCAATGCCGTCGCCGAGCACGCCCTGGCTCTCATGCTCGCGGTCCTGCGCACCGTACCGGAGGGCGACCGCCGGGTGCGGAACCGGGACTGGTCGGTCATCCGGGGCCGCGAACTGGGCTCGCTGACCGTGGGCCTGGTGGGCTTCGGCCGGATCGGGCAGATCGTGGCCCGCCTGCTCTCCGGATTCGGTTCCACCGTGTACGCCTCGGACCCGTTTATGGGACCCCAGCTGATCCGGAGCCTCGGTGCCGAACCGCTGGACCTGGCGGAGCTCTCGGCCACCTGCGACGTGATCTCCTTGCACGCCCCGGGTGGCCAGCAGCTCATCGACGCGGCCTGGCTGGCCGGCGCGGCGAAACCGCTCGTCCTGGTCAACACCGCCCGCCCGGAACTCGTGGATGAGGAGGCGGTCGCCGAGGCCCTGCGCACCGGACTGCTCGCCGCCTTCGCCGCGGACACCCTGCGCGGAGACACAAGCGGGCAGGACTCCCCCGTGCTCGATCCGCAGCTCGCGGCCCGGGTGGTCATCACACCGCACTTCGGCGCGCAGACTGTCCAGGCCGTCGACGGCATGGGATCCATCGCCATGGACAACCTGCTTGCCGTCTTGGAAGGGCGGACGCCGCCCAACCCCGTCAGCCCGACTCCAATGAAAGTGAACTAATGGCCGACCTTCTTAAGCTCAGGCAGGCCGGGATTCTCGCCGTCGTGCGCGCCCCAAGCACCGAGAGCGCCATCCGCGGCGCCGCCGCCCTCCTGGAAGGGGGCGTGACCGGACTGGAGATCACCTACTCCACCCCCGACGCCCCCGCCGTCATCCGGGCCCTGCGGGCCGAATACGGCGACAAGGTCTACCTTGGCGCCGGCACCGTGCTCACCCGAGGTCAGGCCGAGGACGCCGTCGACGCCGGTGCGGAGTTCCTGGTCAGCCCCGGGACCGTCGCCGAGACCGTCACGGCAATGAAGTCCACCGGATCCCTCGTTATGGCCGGCGCCCTCACGCCCACCGAAGTTCTTACCGCGGTGGGCCTCGGCGCCGACGTCGTCAAGATCTTCCCTGCCTCGCTCGGCGGACCCTCCTATTTCCGGGCGCTCCGCGGCCCGCTGCCGGACGTTCCCCTGATGCCCACCGGAGGGGTCACCCCCGGCAACATCGGTGAGTGGTTCGACGCCGGAGCCGTCGCCGTGGGGGCCGGCGGCGACCTCTGCTCCACCGCAGACCTCGCTGCCGGACGCTATGACGTGGTCCGCGAGAAGGCCCTCAACTTCAGCGCCGCCTTGGAAAGGACGCTTGCATGAACGGCTACATGGGATTTGTCGGTGTGACCACCTCGGGGTCCTCGATCATGAAGATCTTTCCGGAGTGGGCGCGGATCCTCCAGCTGCCCACCGACCGGCTCACCGGCCACGACCTCCCCCTGGGGGCCAGCCGGGAACAGTACCGGGAGCTCGTCACCCGGATCCGCGACGACAAGGACCACCGTGGCGCCCTAGTCACCACCCACAAGATGGACCTGTACCAGTCCGCCCAGGACCTTTTCGACGAGGTTGACGAGTTCGGCCGGCTCTGCGGGGAGATCTCCAGCATCTCCAAACGGGACGGGCGGCTGATCGGACACGCCAAGGACCCCATCACCGCCGGCCTGGCGCTCGGGGAATTCCTGCCGCCGGGCCACTTCAAGGAGACCGGCGCCCACGTCATCTGCCTGGGCGCCGGCGGCGCCGGAACCGCCCTGAGCTGGTGCCTGGCCGGGCACGCCGACGCGCCGGAGAGGATTGTCTGCACCGACACCAGCCCGGTCCGCCTCCAGCACCTCGCCGACGTCCACGCCCGGGGCCAGCTCCCCGCCGGCCTCTTCGACTACCGGCTGATCGAGGGCCCCGAAGACACCGCGCGGGTGATGGCCGAAGCCCCGGCCGGCAGCCTCGTGGTCAACGCCAGCGGCCTCGGCAAGGACCGGCCGGGATCCCCCCTCCCGGTCGGCGTCGACTTCCCCCGGGACGCGATCGTGTGGGAGTTCAACTACCGCGGCTCCCTCGAGTTCCTCGCCCAGGCCCGCGAACAGGCGGAACGGCGCCAGCTGACCGTCGTAGACGGCTGGCGCTACTTCATCCACGGCTGGAGCCAGGTCATCGCCGAGGTGTTCGACGTCGAACTCACCGACCAACTGCTGGACCAGCTGGCCGAAGCCGCAGCCAGCGCAAGATGAACTTCGTCCGCACCGTCCTCGGCGACATCGAACCGGCGTCGCTCGGGCCGACGAACTACCACGAGCACCTGTTCCAGTCCTCTCCCCTGTTGCCCGGGGACGAGCTGGACGACGAGACGTTGTCCGGCCGGGAAGCAGCCCTGCTGCGCGGAGCCGGCATGGCGGCGATGGTGGAGGCGACCCCGCTCGGGCTGGGGCGCAATCCCGCGGCGACGGCACGCATCGCCACCGCCGCCGGGCTGCACATTGTCGCCACCACGGGTGCCCACCGGGAGGCACACTACCCCGAAGGGCACTGGTTGCGCGGGGAACGGGAAGACGATCTAGCCCGGCGGTTCACCATTGAGCTCACGGCCGGCTGCGGATCACCCGACGAATCCGCGGAGCCATCGGCGGACTCTTCCGGGCCAGAGGCCGGCGCGCCCGTCTCCGGCCAGGCGCCGATGCGCGCGGGGCTACTGAAGGCCGGGATCGGCTACTGGTCCATCACGGCCTTCGAACGCCGCGTGCTGGCGGCCGTGGCGGTGGCCCACGCCGTCACCGGCGCCCCGGTCATGGTCCACCTGGAGTTCTGCACGGCAGCGCACAAACTGCTCGACCTCCTGGCCGCCGCCGGGGTCCCGGAGTCCCGAGTGGTCCTGGCCCACGCCGACCGGAACCCCGACGCCGGGCTGCACCTCGAGCTGGCCTCCCGTGGCGCCTACCTGGGCTACGACGGCATGGCCCGGCCCAAGGGCCGCACGGACGCAGAGATCATCACCCTCGCCGAGCAGGTCATCGCCGGCGGCGGCGGAAGCCGCCTGCTCCTAGGCGGCGACGTCGCCCGGCGCACCCGGTACGTCTCCTATGGCGGGATGCCCGGCCTGGCCTACCTCTCCGAGCGCTTCGTTCCGCGGCTCGCGGACCGCGTCGGCGCTGCCGCGGTGGACCGGATCCTGGTCGGCAACGCCGCCCGGGTGCTGCAGTGGCGCACCGGCCCCGAGCCCGACTAGGCAACGCCGGCCCTCCGGCCGGCCGCAGCACCCACAGAGAGAGGCCCCGGACGGATCCGGGGCCTCTCTCTGTGTCTCCCAGCCAGGCGCAGCGGCCGCTGCTTACTCGTGGAGCAGCTTACTGGTAAAGCACGGCTGCGATCTTGGCGTCGTCCATGTTTTTCTTGTCGTACCAGTAGAACGGGGTGTCGGTAACCTTCGCCATGGACTTGCCCTTGGAGGCGTCAATCGCGGCCTGCACCGTGGCGGCACCCATGCCGATCGGATCCTGCGTAATGGCGCCTGCCATCAGACCGCTGCGGATCGCGTCGAGCTGGGCCTTGCCGGAGTCGAAGCCGATGACGGTGAGCTTGCCCGGCTTGAGGCCGAGTTCGGTGACGGCGTTGACGATGCCGACGGCCGATCCCTCATTGGTGCCGTAGAGGCCCTTGAGGTTCGGGTGGCCCTGGATCATCGCCTTGGCGATGTCCGCGGACTTCAGGTGGTCACCGTCGCCGTACTGGACGTCGACAACCTTTATGTCCGGATACTTGGCCTTCATCTCGTTCAGGAAGCCGTCGCGGCGTTCCACGCCGGTGCTGTTGATCTGGCTGTGGCCGACGACGGCGATCTCGCCGCTCTTGCCGATCAGTTCAGCCATGTGGTCGGCCGCCATAGCGCCGGCATCCATGCTGTTGGTCTTGGCCAGGTTGACCGGGTAGTCGCTCTTGCAGCCGGCGTCGAACTGGACCACGGGGATGTTGGCTGCCTTGGCCTGCTCAATCGCCGGGACACAGGCCTCCGGGTCCAGTGCGGCGTAGGCGATCGCCGTCGGCTTCTTGTCGATGGCCGCCTGGAGCATCTGCAGCTGCGAATCGACTTCGGTTTCGGCAGCCGGGCCCTCGAAGGTGATCTTGACGTTAAGTTCCTTGGCCTTATCCTCGGCACCCTTCTTCACAGCCTGCCAGAACTGGTGCTGGAAGCCCTTGGAAATCATGGCCACGTACGGGGTACCGCCATCGCCCCCGCCGCTGGGGGTTGCGCTGCCGGAGCCGCCGCAGGCGGTCAAGGAAAGAGCTGCGGCGAGGACGCCCGCCGCGAGGGTCTTTTTACCGAGTTTCATGTAGATCTCCATCCAGTGAGCGGGCCGGCAACATTGCGGGCCCTTGATCATTGTTGTTGGTTTCGAAGGTTAAGTACAGGTAGATACATGTTGTTTTTGGAACTAATTTACTTCGCCCGGTCGCCGGCCTGGTGGGCTGCGGCGGGCCCCCGCCTAGGCCTCCCGGCGGCGGCGCAGCGAGTCGGTGAACACGGCGACGAGGATCACGATGCCGACCACGACGGTCTGCCACTCGGTCTGCACCGACATGATGCGCAGGCCGTTGATCAGCACGCTCATGATGAGGGCGCCGATGAGGGTGCCGAGGACCGAGCCCCGGCCGCCGAGGAGGGAGGTTCCACCGATGATGACGGCTGCGATGGCCTGCAGTTCGTAGCCGGATCCCAGCTGCGGCTGCGCGGAGTCGAGGCGGGCGGCGATGACGACGCCGGCCACGCCGGTGAAGATGCCCGCGACCGTGTAGACGAGGATCTTCCACTTGCCGGTGTTGACGCCGGAAATCTTGGTGGCTTCTTCGTTGCTGCCGATCGCGAAGATGTAGCGGCCCAGCAGGGTCTTGCCAAGCACCAGGTACGCCGCGATGCCGGCCAGGACCAGGATCAAGACGGCGTTGGGCAGCCCCGGGATGAACTGGCCGAGGGCGATGTCCTTGAAGCCCTGCACCTTGCTGAAGTAGATCGGCCGTACGCCCGAGAGGACCAGGGCAAGGCCCTGGGCGATCAGCATCATGGCCAGGGTGGCGATGAACGGCGGAAGCTTCAGGATGGAAACATTCAGTCCGTTGATCAGGCCCATCAAGGCACCCGTCGCGATGCCGCCCACCACGCCGACGTACAGGGGGAGCTGCAGGTTCACCAGCAACAGGCCAGTGACCACCGAGCACAGCGTCATGCCCGTTCCGATCGAGAGGTCGATTCCGGAAGTAATGATCACGAGTGTGGTGCCGAACGCCAGGATGCCGATCACCGCGGTGGACAGCAGGATTCCGGAGATGTTCGTCCACGTGAAGAAGTTGCCGCTGGCCAAGGAGAAGAAGGCAAGCAGGACGATCAGGGTTCCGAAGGCCAGCGACTGCTGCAGCCGCTGGCGCAGGAAGGATCCCCTGGGTGAGTCGCGCTTGATCGCGCCCATGGGCGCCTCCGTGCGCGGTTCAGACTTTACTTCGCTCATTTTTCCGCTCCCTGCTGCTCCACACGTGTGGCGTAGTCCATGATTGTTGCTTGATCAGCACCGTCGCTGTCGATTTCCCCGGTGATGCGGCCTCCGGCCATGACCATGATCCGGTGGGAAAGCCGGAGGACCTCCGGCAGTTCCGAGGAGATCATGATGATCGACTTGCCCCGCGCCACCAGGTCGTTGAGCAACCGGTAGATTTCTTCCTTCGCACCGACGTCGATGCCGCGCGTCGGCTCATCGAAGATGAGGATGTCGCAGTCGCGGGCCAGCCATTTGGCGATGACGACCTTCTGCTGGTTGCCGCCCGAGAGGTTCTTCGTGGTCGCAAACATCGACGGCGTCTTGATCCGGAGCGAGTCAATGTACTTCTGCGAGGTGCCCTTGCCCGAACCCGACTTCATGAACCCGACGGGATTCGTGTAGTTGCCCAGCGAGGACAGCAGGATGTTGGTGTTCACGTCCCGGTCCAGCAGCAGGCCCAGGCTCTTGCGGTCCTCGGACAGGTAGCCGATCCCGTGCTTGACGGCGTCGGCGGGCTGGCCGATCTTGACTTCCTTGCCGTTGACGAAGATCCGCCCCTCGGTCATCCGGTCCGCGCCGATGATGGCCCGGGCCAGTTCGGTCCGGCCCGCGCCCATCAGTCCGGAGAATCCCAGGATCTCGCCGCGCCGCAGTTCGAAGCTGACATCCTTGAGCAGTTTCCGGGTGCTGAGGTTTTCCACCCGCAGAACGACGTCGTCCACGTTGTCCCGGCGGACGTTCTCCGGTCGGGCGTTCTCGTCGATCTCCCGGCCGACCATCAGCTTGATCACTTCGTGCTGGCTGGCCGTGGCGGTGTCCATGGTCGCGATGTATTTCCCGTCGCGCAGGATGGTGATGCGGTCGGTGATCCGCTTCAACTCCTCCATCCGGTGCGAAATGTAAATCACGCCGACGCCGCGGTCGCGGAGGTCCCCGATCAGGCGGAACAGGGTCTCGGTTTCCGAGCTGGTGAGGGCCGACGTCGGTTCGTCCATGATGACGACCTTCGCGTCGAAGGACAGCGCCTTGGCGATCTCCACCATCTGCTGCTTCGCGACGGTGAGGTTCTCGACCAGGTCGGTCGGGGCGAATTCCTTGATCCCAAGCCGGCTAAGCAGTTCGGCGGTCTGCCGGTTCAGCTTCTTTTCGTCCAGCAGGAGGCCGCCGAGGCGCCGCGGCTCGCGGCCGATGTAGATGTTCTGTGCCACCGTGAGGTGGGACATCAGGTTCATTTCCTGATGGACGATGATGATGCCGAGTTCCTGGGCATGGCGCGGGCCGTCGATCTGAACCGGAACGCCTTCGAGGTAGATGGTCCCGGCATCCTTTTGGTAGATGCCGGACAGGATCTTCATCAGGCTGGACTTTCCCGCGCCGTTCTCGCCGACGAGGGCAATAACCTCGCCCTTATGGACGTCGAAGTGGACATCACTCAGAGCCTGGACGCCGGGAAAGCTTTTGCTGATCCCTTCGACCTTCAGTAGTGGTTCACCCACTGTCTCACCTACTTCTTCGGAGATAACGCTGGCGCCTTGCGGCCGGTACTCGGTGGATTTCGGGCGACGGCCGGCAACACTGTCGACCCTCAACTTGTATCTCGATGTATCTATCCTTGGTCCATAACTAGAGTAAGGTCAAATATGACCTAAAACACACCCTTTGGTCGGATGTTTAGAAATCGTTATGGGAGAAACATATGATGATTGGCTGCCACAGCCTAGTCTGGAACGGCTCGCTGGACCCGATTTCTTTCGCGGAGTCAGCACGGATGACATCCGAGGCCGGCTTCGACTTACTGGAAATCCCGCTCATGGACCCCTGGTCCTTCGACCCGAAGCAGGCCTCCCGCTCCCTCAAGGAACAGGGGCTGGCCGCCACCGCATCGCTGGGCCTGACGGCGCAGACCGACCTCAGCAGCGAGGATCCGTCCGTGGTCGCCAGGGGCGAAGAGACCCTTAACAAGTGCCTGGAGATCGTGCACGATCTAGAAGCGGACTACCTGTGCGGTGTGATCTACAGTGCCATGCAGAAGTATTCCAGACCCGCCACTGAAGCAGGCCGGCGCAACAGCGCCGAGGCCTTGCGGCGGCTCGCGGAGCGCGCCGCCGGACTCGGCATCCGCCTCGGTCTGGAAGTAGTGAACCGTTACGAGAGCAACTTGCTCAACACCGGCAGGCAGGCCCTGGGGTTCATCGAGGAGATCGGCCACCCCAATGTCTACCTGCACCTGGACACTTACCACATGAACATCGAGGAGCCGGACCTGCTGAGCCCGGTGCTGGCGGCAGGTGACAAGCTGGGCTACGTGCACATCGGCGAGAGCCACCGCGGCTACCTCGGCTCCGGCAGCGTGGACTTCGGCGCCTTCTTCCGCGGCCTCGCCCTCGCCGGCTACGACGGACCCGTGGTCTTCGAATCCTTCTCCTCCGCCGTGGTGGACGACCACCTGAGTAACACCCTGGGCGTGTGGCGCAACCTGTGGGACGATTCGGCCGACCTGGGCGCCCACGCCAACGACTTCATCCGGAGCCAGTTGGCGTCGGTCGCCTCCATCGAAAAGCACTAAACATCTGATCTATAAGGACTGACATATGACAAACGACAGCGGACACGGCCGAGAAGGCGTCATCATCGTCGGCAGCATCACTGCGGACGTCACGACTTTTTCCAAACGACTGCCCAAAAGAGGGGAAACCATCCTCGGCGAGGAGTTCACCCTGCTGCTGGGAGGCAAGGGAGCCAACCAGGCCGTCGCGAGCGGCCTCGCCGGCGCACCCTCCTTCATGGTGGGGTGCGTGGGCAACGACCTCTTCCGGCCGCTGGTCACGGGAGGGCTGGAGGACCACGGCGTCGACACCAGCGAGCTGCGTGTGGTCGAGGCTCCCACCGGAATCGCCCACATCAGGGTGGACGACTCCGGCGAAAACGACATTGTGATGGTGCCGCTCGCCAATGACTATCTGGGGCCGGAACAGATCACCGCCGCAATCACCCGGCTGGCGGCCCGGGCGTCGGTGCTGCTGACCCAGCTGGAGATCCCCCGGGAAGCGGCCGCGCACGCGGTCCGGGCGGCCCGGGCGGCCGGGCTGACGGTCATCCTGGACCCGGCGCCGGCCGCCGCGCTGGACCAGCAGACCTGGGCGAGCGTGGACTTCGTGACCCCCAACGAGACCGAGGCGAGCCTGATCACCGGGATTCCGGTCACGGACCAGGCCAGCGCCATCCGCGCCGGGGAGTGGTTCCTGGCCCAGGGAACCGGAGGCGCCATTATCACTCTCGCCTCCGCCGGCGCGGTCCTGGTCACCGCCGAACGGCAGGCCGCCTTCGAGTCCTTCCCCGTTACTGCGGTGGACACCACGGCCGCCGGGGACGCGTTCTCCGGCTACCTTGGCGCCTCGCTTGCCGCCGGCCTGCCCATTGACGACGCGATCCGGCGCGCCATGGCGGCCGGGGCACTGGCAGTGACCAAGAAGGGGGCGTCACCCAGCCTGCCCTCTGCGGCAGATGTCGAGCTGTTCCTTTCCGACAACGTCCCGAGCTACTAGGAGTACCCGCATGAGAAAGAACCAAGGAATCCTGAACGGGCAGCTGTCGCGCATAGTTTCAGAAACCGGCCACACGGACACTCTGGTGGTCACCGACGCGGGCCTGCCCATCCCGGCCGGCGTCGAGCGCGTGGATCTGGCCTACTTCCCCTCCGAACCGCCCTTCCTCAACGTCCTCGATGCCGTGCTGGCGGAAGTGGTGATCGAGGGTGCGACCCTGGCCGAGGAGCTCCGCGAGGCGAGCCCGGCGATGCTGGCGCAGGTCCTGGAACGCCTCGAAACGGCGGGCGTCGTGCCGGAGTTCGTGCCGCACACCGAGTTCAAGGAACAGACGTCCGGAGCCCGCGCGGCCGTGCGCTCGGGCGAGTTCACCCCTTACGCAAACGTGATCCTGCATGCCGGCGTTGCCTACGGCCCGGGCCAGGACTAGGGGGGCCATGCACTTCTACTTGGACACGGCCACGCGGGCCGAGGCCGAACCGCTCTTGCGCAGCGGCCTGTTCGCGGGACTGACCACGAACCCCAGCATCCTCGCCGGCGCGGGGGTGGTGAACCGACAGATCCCCGAGCTGGTCGACTGGGCGGGGGCGGCCGGTGCCGGCACGGTATTCGTCCAGGCCTGGGGTTCCACCCTGGCCGAACTGGAGGACCGCGGCGACTGGATCCACTCGCTCGGCGACCACCTCGTGGTGAAGGTTCCCGCTACCGCAGAGGGCGTCGCGGCGGCCAGGGCGCTGGCGGTCCGGGGCGTGCGGGTGCTGGTCACGGCCGTCTATGCGCGGGAACAGGCGCTGCCCGCCATGGCCGCCGGCGCAGAGTTCCTGGCCCCGTACCTCGGCCGAATGAACGACGCCGGCCGCGACGGGACCGGAGAGATCGCCGCCATCCAGCAGTGCATCACCGCCGGAGCCTCGCCGCTGAAGCTCTTGGTGGCAAGCCTGCGCGAGACGGCCCAGATCTCGGCGCTGGCGCAGCTGGGGGTCTCCCATTTCACTTTCGGCCCGGCCACGTGGCATAAGTTCTTTGCCGACCCGCTGACGGCCGCCGCGGTGGAGGTTTTCGAAGCCGAATCCGCGCGGATGGAGGGGGGCGGCTAGGACCCGGGCTGTTGCGGTTGGGCCGGCAGGGAGCGCTTGAGCCAGTGCTCGACGCCGCTGACGTGGACGATCGTCAGCGCCCGGGCCAGATCGGCATCGTGGTTCGCCAGCGCGTCCGCGATCGCCAGGTGTTCTGCGAGGGTCCGGGGGACGGCGTCCTGCTCCGTGAGTGCGCGCCACACTCGGGCCCGCACAGTGCGGCTGTTGAGGCCGGACAGCAGGCTCGCCAGGTAGGAGTTGCCCGAGGCCTCGGCTATCAGCGCATGGAAGTTCAGGTCGTGTTCGACGAGGTTTTCCGCAGACTCGACGTCGACGTCGTCGATCTCCTTGTGCAGCAGCGCCAACTGCTCCGGCGAGATCGCCTGCGCCGCGAGCGAGGCCGCCGAGGCTTCCAGGATCCGCCGCACCTCAAGCAGTTCCAGGACCGAGGAGTCACGGCTGAGGTCGACCATGAACGCCACGGATTCCTTCAGCAGGGCCGGCTCGAGGCTCGTGACATAGGTCCCGTCACCGCGCCTGACATCCAGCACCCTGATGGTTTCGAGGGCCTTCACAGCTTCCCGCAGGGAACTGCGGGAGAGCCCCAGCTTTTCACTCAGTTCATTTTCCGGAGGGAGTTTGTCACCGGGCGACAACTCGCCGGTGAGAATCATGTCCTTAATTCTAGCGATCGCATCATCCGTTAGGGCCATTGGCCCAGCATAGTTCACCGCCGGAACGACCCGATGCCGCCAATCCGGACCGGTCACAGAGGCAAGGAGCCGCGTGGAACCCATCCGCTGCCAGGGGATTGAACGCGAGGCGGTCCTCTGGGATCTCGACGGCACGCTGGTGGACACCGAATACCACTGGACCGCGGTACAGACAGAACTGGTCGGGAGCTTCGGCGGAACCTCTACCGAGTCCCAGGCCCTGTCGATCATGGGCCGGTCCCAGACGGATTCGATCAAGGTCCTGCAACGCGCGGGCGTCCGCCTGTCCTTCGAAGAGATCGCCCGGCAGGTCACGGAAGGCGTCCGGGACAGTATCAGCGAAAGCGTTCATTGGCGTCCCGGTGCCGCAGAACTTCCGGCCGGCCTCCGGGCGCGCGGCTGGCCATGCGTGCTCGTGACCATGTCCCCTCGCCACATCGTTGGCGACATCCTGAACGACTTTCCGGCGAACAGCTTCGAACTCGCGGTGACCCGGGACATGGTTAGCAAGGGCAAGCCGCATCCCGAGGCCCACCAGATCGCGTTCCGCCACCTCGAACGCACCGGCCGCGGCTCTCCAGCCGGACCACCCCCGCGCTGGGAGCGCCTAGGACAGGGAACGCCTAGGATTCGATTGCCGCCACCGGGGTCAGCCAGCTGAGCTGCGAGCCGTCTTCCTCGATCAGGCCGCCCAGTTCGGCATTGAAGACCTTGCTGTGGTCCGCGGCGATGTGCGCCTGGAACGCCTCCTCGTCGCGGTAGATCTCATAGACAACGTAGGCGTTCGGGTTTTCACGCCGCGTGTGCGGGTCGAACAAAATGTTTCCGCTCTCCCCGCGGACCCTGGCTGTCAGCTCAGCGACCATTTCGGCGACCCGGTCCTCCGAACCGCTCTTGACCGTAAATTCAGCGTACAGAGCTACAGACAATGCCTCTCCTCTCCCGTTGTGGGTCCGACTCTAGCCCTCCCGACGGTCAGACTGAAGCACTAACACTGCAGTCGGGCTGGCCTTCCGCGCCACCACGTCGGCCACGGGCTTATTCCGCTGCCGCTGGGCATCGTCGGCTGCTTTGCTCGGCCACCCGATCTATCCAACGGGGTCAAATAACGGGCTGGTAGTCCGCAATGAACTGGCGTGATCAAAACGCGCGGTCAATGAGCCGAAGACTCATCGTTCCGGAATCGTGTCGTGTAATGCGGTTCAAAAGCCGCCTTGAACTTGTAGTTCAGCACACCGGCATCCACCCAGAGGAGAAAACCCCGGCCACCGCCAGCAACAGAAACGCCCCATTATCCACACCCCGGCGGCATCGGTCGCCTAATCCAACTGGCCCCGGCGGGCCCGGAGACCGCGCCCGTGGGCAACTAGAACACCAACAGGACCCCCTCCACCAAATTCTTGCTAGGCGCGTCTCCGGCGGCTGAGTCACTTGGGCCGGGTGTCATCCAAATTGCCTGTGAGGTAGCGCTGAACGTTCGGTGCAATCATCCGGACGATGTCGTCGGGCGGTGCGGAGGCCAGTGGCTCCAGACGCACCACGTAGCGCATCAGCATCAGCCCTGTCATTTGGGTGGCGATCAGGTTTCCGCGCATCCTGACTTCTTCCGCCGGTCCCGTCGCCCCGGCCATGATCCGGGGCAGGATGGTCCGGGCAACCATCTCGCGGAGCAGGGCGGTTTTGGCTTTCGAGCCGATGGTGCCGCGGATGAATGCCACGAGACCGTGCTGGGCCGGCCCGTCCCAGAGTCGGAGCACGGCCCGAACGATTGCCTCGGCACGCTCCGCGGGGTCCAGGTCTTCCACCCCGGCCATGACTTCGTCCGGGTCTGCGGGAAGTTCCACACACAAGGCGAAGAGCTCGTCCTTGCCTTTGAAGAAGTGGTGGACCATGGCCGGGTCGACTTGGGCTTCGCGGGCCACTTGCCGCAGGCTGGTGCCGTCGAATCCGTGTTCGGCGAACAGACGCCGGGCCGCGGCCAGGATCAGTTCCCTCGAATCCGTTCCGCCGCTCCGCCTCCCGCGCCGCAACGGCTGAGAGTCGCTACTCACTAGGTCCGCCGTCGCAAGGTCAGCGACGCCAGCACCAGAACCCCCAGCACGATGGCCGCCATGACAGCCGCGTCGTTCCACATGGCGGGTGTGGCCTCGGGCTTACCCGCGATCTCCTGGAGCGCGTCGACCGAGAACGTCAGGGGCAGCACATTGGAGATCGCTTCGAGGACCCCGTTCATCCGGTCCCGGGCCACGAAGAGCCCGCACAGCAGGATTTGCGGTATCACGACGACGGGCATGAACTGGACGGCCTGGAATTCCGTTCGGGCAAACGCCGAGCACAGCAACCCCAGGGCCACGCCCAGCACTGCGTTAAGGACCCCGATCAGTACCACCAGCCACGGGCCGCCTTTGATGTCCAGGCCGAAGGCCCAGTAAGCCACGGCGGTGGCCACGATTGATTGCAGCGCTGCCATGATGGAAAAGGCCAGGGCATAGCCGAACAGCAGGTCCGCTATATGGATAGGCGTGGTCAGCAGCCGTTCCAGCGTCCCGGACGTCCGCTCGCGCAGCATCGTGACCGAGGTGACCAGGAACATGACCACAAACGGGAAGATGGCCAGCATCATCAGTCCCACACGGTCGAAGGTCCGCGGGTACCCCGAGGGCAGGGCTTCATTCTCGAACAGAAAATAGACGGCGGCCAGCAGCAGCGCCGGCACCACCATGATCAGCGCCACGCTGCGGTGGTCGTGACGCAGCTGATCTAGCACACGTGCCGTCGTGGCGAGCATCATCCGCGGGTTCATTGTGGCCCCTGGGTGTCCGGTTCCGCCGGACCCGAATCCGGGCCGGACTCTGCCACCTGGATGAGACGCAGGAACGCCAGTTCAAGGTCGCTACTGTGTCCGCGTTCTGCGAGCTCGGCCGGGGTGAGCTGTGCCAGCAGCAGGCCGTCCCGCAACAGCAGCAGCGACGAACAATGCGAGGCTTCCTCCATCACATGGCTGGACACCAACAGCGTGGTTCCAGCCGCGGCCATCCTGGCAAAGCGTTGCCAAAGCTCGGCCCGCAGGACCGGGTCAAGACCCACTGTCGGCTCGTCCAGCACCAGCAGCTTCGGAGACGCGACGAGCGCGCAGGCAAGCGACACCCGACTAAGCTGCCCGCCGGATAAGTCCGCCGCCTTCTGCCGCGCGAACTGTTGAAGCCCGACAGCGGCAATTGCCTCCTCGGTGTCAGCCGCCGTCACGCCGTACATGGCCCCGAAATACCGGACGTTCGCCGCAACACTCAAGTCCGTGTATACGCTGGCGGCCTGGGTGACATATCCGACGTCATGCCTCAAGGAGGGCTCACCGGCCGGCCGGCCGAGCACGCGGACGGACCCGCTGCTGAGTTTCTGCACACCGACGATTGCGCGCATCAAAGTGGTCTTTCCACTGCCGGACGGTCCCAGCAACCCGGTGATACGGCCGGCCTCAACCGTGAAATCCAAGCCTCGCAAGATCTTGGTTCGCCCCCTGGAGACGTGCAACTTCAACGCCTCGACGGACGGGTCCCCTGCAGAAGCAGGACTCGCATCTTCGCTCCTGCGGGCGGTGTTATCAGTTGCGACGTGGGACACGAGGACCTCCAGCCGTCCTTACAATTCATCACTTGACGAAATAACGTTAGCCCCGGTCACCGACTGCCGTCAACGGCCGGTGAAGAAGCGCACGCCCATACCTCTCGGGGATGCCCAACCCGAGACCCGTGTACGCACCGGCGACGACTGCCCTGAGACCGGCTGGTTACACCTTGTCGCATCGCAAAACCAGGATCAGATTTCTTCATTTGGCGGTCATAGTCGACCATCCTGATGAACCACAACGATCGCGCGGCGCCCCATGCCCTCGGACTGGGCTTAGCCGCAACGTCGGCCGCGGCGGCCGCCGCCATGATCGCAGGCTGTGTGATCTTCCGAGCACGTGACCTGGCCGGTACCAGCGCAGCCCCACCGGCGCTGCTGCTCCGGACAGCCTTCGGAGCAGTCCTCCTCCTCGCCACCTCCGTCACTGCCGCCATCATCCTCTCTGCCTGAGCGCCCGTTCGGTGGCGGGTGGAACATGGCTCAGGATTGGGCCGTGCCACGGGCTGCGGACAAGACCCGTCGGGCTGCTCAGTGCCGCGTGCAAGGTCGTGGGCGTCGCATACGCCGGTGGGGGCGGCCAATCCGTGTTTGTGCCGATGGACAACCCTCGTCTAAGCCCTTAGGAACCCGTCGGGGTACTCGAACGGTTCCAACTGCGACGGCGTAAGCTGACCACGGATCACAGGCCGCTGACCCCAGTCAGAGGCCGCTGAATGGCGCGGTTCCGTGACCCCTGAACGGCGCTCTGGTTGGACAGAACTACACCGCGAATCTAAATTCCACCAGGTTTCGTCACTAATAATCTTTCCGCAACTCTGCGCGGCGGCATCTGAGGTCATGGGAGCAAAGCCCACTGGTTCCTGCAAATCGCCCTAGTGGCCGGCCGCGCCTACTCAGTGGCCAGGCTCAGCGAGCAAATGATCCGCTCCCGATCAGTTTCCACGTCATGCCGTCCCGACGCATTCCTGCATGAGCAGGTATCAGGGCGGAAATTTCGGACCGGCCCCAACACGAGCCCGAAAGAATAGTCAGAATCATGTTGTACGCGGCCTCGGCCACCATGAAGTTGTGAACGCGAAAATCCAACGGGAGGACGGACGAGGATGAACACCCAGTAGGTGCCCCACAGGGCGGTACACGGTCCGCCGTAGTCAGCCGCTCCCCCACACAACCGAATGGGTCTATCGGGGGACCCCGCACCCGGAACTTCAGATCAGAGGCGACGGTGTGCACGATGTGCACACGAAAACACCAAAAATGCCCCTGAACAGGGAAAACACGTGCCCGAGGTGGGACTCGAACCCACACACCTTTCGATACCGCATTTTGAGTGCGGCGCGTCTGCCAATTCCGCCACTCGGGCGCGGAGTACACCGGCTGTTATATTGCGTGCCCCAGGGGTGCTGTGAGCAACGCGATGGCTTCCGGTGCGCGAAATTACTCTACATGCAGATAGGCTGAATTCCAGAATCGCGCCAGTGACGCCGCATCGATCCCAACCGGCCCCCAGTACACCAGCGGACGCGCCACAGAATGGCTCACCGCCCGCCGTACCTTTACAAGGAGTTCCCGTGTCAGAACAGACGGAGTCAACCCCCACTTCCCAGCCGGCGCGCCGCGTCGTGGTCGCCGAGGATGAGACCCTCATCCGCCTGGACATCATCGAGATCCTGCGCGGTGAGGGCTACGACGTCGTCGGCGAAGCGGACAACGGTGAGAAGGCCGTTCAGCTCGCCGAGGAATTGAAGCCGGACCTGGTCCTGATGGACGTCAAGATGCCCGTGATGGACGGCATTTCCGCCGCCGAAAAGATCGTCAAGGCCCGGATCGCCCCCGTGGTGCTGCTGACCGCCTTCAGCCAGAAAGAACTCGTCGAGCGGGCCCGCGACGCCGGCGCCATGGCCTACGTGGTCAAGCCCTTCACCCCGGCGGACCTGATCCCGGCCCTGGAGATCGCCCTGTCCCGGCACGAGGAGATCAAGGCCCTCGAAAGCGAAGTCAGCGACCTGCAGGAACAGTTCGCCACCCGCAAGCTCGTGGAGCGCGCCAAGAGCCTGCTCACCACCAAGATGGGCCTGACCGAGCCGGAGGCCTTCCGCTGGATCCAGAAGACCTCGATGGACCGCCGCCTGAGCATGCGCGAGGTCGCCGAGACCATCATCAACCAGGTCAACTAAGCACCAAGCAGAGAAACCAACAAAGGGAAGGTCCCCGCCGCAGTGGCGAGTTCTAGCGGTCGTTGCAACACCCAGAATTTTGGGAGTTGCAACGACCGTGGTTCGTTTAAGCGGGGATTCATCCCTGCCCGTCCGGCATGGGCAGGATCAGAAAGAGGCGTTTTTCAAGGTCTTTGACCGCGTGGGGAGCACGACGGCGGCCGCTAGGGAACTGGATTTCAACGCCGCGACATGTGCCGGATGGGTCCGCAAGGCCGGATTCAAGAGCCGCGGGAAAACGGGGATCGGACCACACCCGGGCCGGGAGGAATTCTTCCGGCTGCGCAGGGCCGGCGTCGGTCGCGGAGAGGCCGCCAAGACGGTGGGCGTACACATCCGTACGGCGCGGGACTGGGACAGAGGCATCCGGGCGTCGAATAACCGCCGTTTTTACCCGGATGGGCGGGTGATCGATTACAAACGGGGAGTGACCACATTCCACTCGCCGGCCGCGGGCTCCCGGCCCGCGGAGAAGCCCATCGACCCGCGCTTCCTGTCGATGCAGGAGCGGGAACTGATCCGGGACCTGTCCGCTGCCGGTACCTCCCTAAGAGCGATCGCACAGGCGATGGGGCGAGCGCCCTCAACCATCAGCCGCGAACTGGGCCGCAACAGCGATCCCCGCTTCGGATACCTGCCTCACAGCGCACAACGGCAAGCCGCCGACCGCCGGACACGTCCCAAACCGGCCAAACTGGTCGCCCACTCGGCGCTGCGGGAGTACGTGCAGGACAAACTGGGCTTGGAGTGGTCTCCGGAGCAAATATCGCACAGGCTGGTCACGGACTTCCCCGATGACCAGGAGATGCGCGAGAGCCACGAGACGATCTACCAGAGCCTCTACCTGCAGGCCCGGGGCGGACTCAAACGCGAAATCCAGGCCGCTCTCCGCTCCGGCCGAGCCCGCCGCCGGCCCCGCCAAGAACCGGGCCAACGCCAGTCCCGGTTCACAGACCCCATGGTCATGATCTCCGAACGCCCGCCCGAAATAGAGGACCGGGCAGTGCCCGGGCATTGGGAAGGAGACCTGATCACCGGGACGCTGAACCAGTCCGCGATCGCCACCCTGGTCGAGCGCACCACCCGGTATGTGATCCTCGTGCACCTGAACCCGGACCATGGTGCCGAGGCGGTCCGGGACGGGTTGGTCGCCGCGATGAAAGACCTTCCAGCGCACTTGCGAGGATCCCTCACCTGGGACCAGGGAGCGGAAATGGCGGCCCACAAATCTTTCAGCCTCGCCACGGACATGGACGTCTACTTCTGCGATCCCGCCAGCCCCTGGCAGCGCGGCTCCAACGAAAACACCAACGGCCTACTGCGCCAGTACTTTCCCAAAGGCACTGACCTGTCCGTCCACGGACCCGAAGACCTCGAGCTCGTCGCCCAGAAACTCAACGCGCGCCCACGCAAAACGCTCGGCTGGGAAACCCCAGCCGAGCGTCTGCGTGATTTACTACTAACCACCTAACCAACAGGTGTTGCAACGACCCCTAGAAACCGCCAGTTCCTGCGGCGGGGACCCTCCCTTTTGCCATAGCCGGGAAGAACTAGATCTTGCTGTTCTTCTTCTTCTTTTCCGGCCAGGGTCCGAGCTTGTCCTTGGCTCCGGCGTTCTCGCCGTGGCTGCCGGCGTCGGCGAGGTCGCCCACCTTGTGCACCTTCAGCATGTTCGTGGAACCGGCCTTGCCGGGAGGCGAACCGGCCGCGATGACCACCATGTCGCCGTCGTCGACGAGGTCCATCTCGAGCAGGCTGCGGTCAACCTGGGCGGTCATCTCGTCGGTGTGGCCCACCATCGGGACCAGTACCGGCTGGATGCCCCAGGTCAGCGCGAGCTGGTTCCAGACGTGCTCTACCGGGGTGAAGGCGAAGACCGGGCGGATCGGGCGCAGCCTGGATAGGCGGCGTGCGGAGTCGCCGGACTGGGTGAAGGTACAGATGTACTTCGCTTCCAGCTGGTCGGCTATTTCGACGGCGGCCCGGGTGATGGCGCCGCCGCGGGTCTTGGGCTTGGTGCCCAGCGGGGGGACGCGCTCCAGGCCGTGGACCTCGGTGGATTCGATGATCCGGGCCATGGTTTTGACGGTCTCGATCGGGTACTTGCCCACGCTAGTCTCGCCCGAGAGCATCACGGCGTCGGCGCCGTCGAGCACGGCATTGGCGCAGTCGGAGGCCTCGGCGCGCGTCGGGCGCGGGTTGTCGATCATGGATTCGAGCACCTGGGTGGCCACGATGACCGGCTTCGCCCAGCGGCGGGCGAGCTCGACGGCGCGCTTCTGCACGATCGGCACTTCCTCCAGCGGCAGCTCCACACCGAGGTCGCCGCGGGCCACCATGATGGCGTCGAAGGCGTCGATGATTTCCGGGAGCTGCTCCACGGCCTGCGGCTTTTCGATCTTGGCGATCACCGGCACGCGGCGGCCTTCTTCGTCCATGATTTCGTGGACGCGCTTGATGTCCGAGGCGTCGCGGACGAACGACAGGGCCACCATGTCCACACCGCGGCGCATGGCCCAGCGCAGGTCGTCCTCGTCCTTTTCGCTCAGCGCGGGGACGTTGACGGCGACGCCGGGCAGGTTGATGCCCTTGTTGTTGGACACGTAGCCGCCCACGGTCACGGTGGCGACGACCTTGACGTCGTCGACCTCGACGGCGCGCAGGGCAACCTTGCCGTCGTCGATCAGCAGCGCATCCCCGGGGTTGACGTCCTCGGTGAGGCTCTTGAGCGTCGTGGAGCAGATGTCCTTGGTGCCGGGAACGTCCTCGGTGGTGATCGTGAAGGTGTCACCGACGGCGAGCAGGTGCGGGCCGTCCACGAAACGGCCGAGGCGGATCTTCGGGCCCTGCAGGTCGGCCATGATGGCGACGGCCTTGCCGAGCTGCCCGGCGGCCTTGCGGACGTTGTCGTAGGTGTTGTCGTGCACGGAGTAGTCTCCGTGGCTCATGTTCATTCGGGCCACGTCGACCCCGGCTTCCAGCACGGCGAGTGTGTTCTCGAAGCTCGCAATCGCCGGTCCGAAGGTGGCCACAATTTTAGCGCGTCTCATATACCTACCCTAGTTGTCTCTTGGTTGTTTTAAGTTGTCGCGGGGGCGAACGGCCGGTGGCCGGCCCGGGCCCGGCAGGGGCCGGGACCGGACTACAGAACGGCGATCGCCCGGTCGGTCGGCGCCACGGGCGCCGGGAGAATGGTGCTGCCCATCAGGAACTTGTCCACGGCGGCGGCGCAGGCGCGGCCCTCGGCGATCGCCCAGACAATCAGGGACTGGCCGCGGCCGGCGTCCCCGGCGACGAAGACCCCTTCGGTGTTGGTCATGTAGTAGCCGTCCCGGGCCACGTTGCCGCGGCCGTCGAATTCGGCGTGGACCTGCTCGGTGATCCCGGCCGGTTCGGCGCCCGTGAAGCCCAGGGACAGGAAGACGAGGTCCGCGGGGATGATCCGCTCGGTGCCGGCCTTGGGCAGCCGCTTGCCGTCGACGAATTCGGTTTCCGCGACCTTTACGCCGGTCAGCTTGCCGTTCTCGCCGACGAACTCGACCGTGGACGCCAGGTAGGTGCGTTCGCCGCCTTCCTCGTGGGCGCTGGCCACCTCGAACAGGGTGGGGAACGTCGGCCAGGGCTGGTGCGCGGCCCGCTCGGCGGACGGCTGCTTGCCGATCGCCAGCGTGGTCACGGACGCGGCCTGGTGCCGGTGCGCGGTGCCGAGGCAGTCCGCGCCAGTGTCGCCGCCGCCGAGGATCACCACGTGCTTGCCGGCGGCGTTGATCTGGTTCTCCACGGTCTCGCCGGCCACCACCCGGTTCGCGGGGACCAGGTAGTCCATTGCGAAGTGCACGCCCTCGAGCTCTCGGCCCGGGATGGGCAGGTCCCGCGGGACGGTGGCGCCGGTGGCGACCACGACGGCGTCGTAGCGGCGGCGCAGCTGCTCCCAGGTGACGTCGGTGCCGACGGAGACGCCGGTCCGGAAGCGGGTGCCCTCGGCCTTCATCTGCTCCAGGCGGCGGTCCACGTGCTCTTTTTCCATCTTGAAGTCGGGGATGCCGTAGCGGAGCAGCCCGCCGATCTTGTCGTCACGTTCGTAGACGGCGACGGTGTGGCCCACCCGGGTCAGCTGCTGGGCGACGGCCAGACCGGCGGGGCCGGAGCCCACGACGGCGACCGTCTTGCCGGAGAGCCTGGCCGGCGGCAGCGGGGTGACCCAGCCGTTGTCGAAGGCCTGGTCCACGATCGAAACCTCGACCTGCTTGATGGTCACAGCCGGCTGGTTGATGCCCAGCACGCAGGATGCCTCGCAGGGGGCCGGGCAGAGCCGTCCGGTGAACTCGGGGAAGTTGTTGGTTGCGTGCAGCCGCTCCATCGCTTCCTCGCCTTTATCCCGCCAGACGAGGTCGTTCCACTCCGGGATGAGGTTCCCCAGCGGGCAGCCCTGGTGGCAGAACGGGACGCCGCAGTCCATGCAGCGGCCGGCCTGGCTCTTCAGGACACCCTTTTCCTGGGCTTCGTAGACCTCTTTCCAGTCCATGATGCGGACCGGGACAGGACGGCGCGGCTGGGTTTCACGCTGGCGTACTTTCAGAAATCCGCGTGGATCAGCCACCGGTCACCTCCAGGATTCGAGACCAAACTTCTTCGCCGTCGGGGTCAAGGCCCTCTTCGATGGCGTCAAGACGGGTTTGCAGCACTGCCGCGTAGTCGCGCGGCAGCACCTTGGTAATGCGGGCTGCGGTGTCGTCGAAGTCCTCGAGCAGCCGGGCCGCGTGCTGCGACTCGGTTTCCTCAACGTGCTTCACGAGCAGTCCGTGGACAATGTCGCGGTCCTCGGCGTCGAGTTCGCGCAGCTGCAGTTCGCCGGCGTCGAGGGCCTGCTTATTGACCCGTTCGGTCTGCAGGTCCAGGACGTAGGCGGTGCCGCCGGACATGCCGGCGCCGAAGTTGCGCCCGGTGCGGCCGATCACAAGGGCCTGGCCGCCGGTCATGTACTCGCAGCCGTGGTCGCCGATGCCTTCGACCACCGCGGTGGCGCCGGAGTTGCGCACCATAAAGCGCTCCCCCACCTGGCCGCGGAGGAACAGCTCGCCGCTCGTGGCGCCGTAGCCGATCACGTTGCCCGCGATCACGTTCCGCTCCGCCGCGAACACGTTGGTGCGGTCCGGACGGACGATGATCCGCCCGCCGGAGAGGCCCTTACCGACGTAGTCGTTGGAGTCGCCGAACATCCGCAGCGTAATACCGGCCGGCAGGAACGCGCCGAGCGACTGCCCGGCGGTGCCGGTCAGCGTGATGTCGATCGTGTCGGTGGCCAGCACGTCCGTGCTGAAGGTTTTGGTGACGACGTGGCCGAGCATGGTGCCGACGGAGCGGTCCGTGTTGATCACGTCGACGGCGATCTTCACCGGGGTGCGGTCGCTCAGCGCCTCGGCGGCCATCGCGATCAGGCGCTGGTCGAAGTGCTTGTCCAGCTCGTGGTTCTGGCCGGTGAGGTTGCGCAGCGGGGCGTCGTCGTCGAACTCGAGCCCGTGCAGGATCGGGTCCAGGTCCAGCCCTTCGGCCTTCCAGTGGCTGATCGCCTCGCGGGTGTCGAGCATTTCGGCGTGCCCGATCGCTTCCTCGAGGCTCCGGAAGCCAAGTTCCGCGAGGATTTCGCGGACCTCCTCGGCGAGGAACTCGAAGAAGTTGACCACGAATTCGGGCTTGCCGGTGAAGCGTGAGCGCAGCTCCGGGTTCTGCGTGGCGACGCCCACCGGGCAGGTGTCCAGGTGGCAGACGCGCATCATGATGCAGCCGGAGACCACCAGCGGCGCGGTGGCGAAGCCGTACTCCTCGCCGCCGAGCAGGGCAGCGATCACCACGTCGCGGCCGGTCTTGAGCTGGCCGTCAACCTGCACCACCACGCGGTCGCGCAGGCCGTTGAGCATCAGGGTCTGCTGCGTCTCGGCGAGGCCGAGCTCCCACGGGACACCGGCGTGCTTGAGCGAGTTCAGCGGCGAGGCGCCGGTGCCGCCGTCGTGGCCGGACACCAGCACGACGTCGGCCTTCGCCTTCGTGACGCCGGCGGCAACGGTGCCGATGCCCACCTCGGAGACGAGTTTGACGTGCACCCGGGCCGAGGGGTTGGCGCGCTTGGCGTCGTAGATCAGCTGCGCCAGGTCCTCGATCGAGTAGATGTCGTGGTGCGGGGGCGGGGAAATGAGGCCGACGCCGGGCGTGGAGTGCCGGGTCCGGGCCACCCAGGGGTAGACCTTCTGGGCCATCAGCTGGCCGCCCTCGCCGGGCTTCGCGCCCTGCGCCATCTTGATCTGGATGTCGTCGGCGTTGGTCAGGTACAGGCTGGTGACGCCGAAGCGGCCCGAGGCGATCTGCTTGACCGCCGAGCGGCGGGTCGGGTCCAGCAGCCGGTCCACGTCCTCGCCGCCTTCGCCGGTGTTGGACTTGCCGCCGAGGCGGTTCATCGCGATTGCAAGCGTCTCGTGCGCTTCCTGCGAGATGGAGCCGTAGCTCATGGCGCCGGTGGAGAAGCGCTTGACGATGCTGGAGACCGGCTCGACTTCCTCGAGCGGGACTGCCGGGCGCAGGCCGTCCTTGAACTTCAGCAGCCCGCGCAGGGTCATAAGGTTCGTGGACTGGTCGTCCACGCCCCGTGTGTAGGACTTGAAGATGTCGTAGCGGCGCTCCCGCGTGGCGTGCTGCAGCCGGAACACCGTCTCCGGGTTGAACAGGTGCGGTTCGCCGTCGCGGCGCCACTGGTACTCGCCGCCGCCCAGCAGGGGCTGGTGCGGCAGTTCGATGCCGTTCTCGGGATAGGCCATCCGGTGCCGCGCCGCGACCTCCGCCGCGATCACGTCGAGGCCGACGCCGCCGAGCTGGGAGTGCGTGCCGGAGAAGTACTCGTCCACCAGGTCCTGGCCGAGGCCGAGGGCCTCGAAGGTCTGGGCGCCGGTGTACGAGGCCACCGTGGAGATGCCCATCTTGGACATGATCTTCAGGACGCCCTTGCCCAGGCCCTTGATCAGGTTGTCGACGCCGTCCTGCGGGGTGACCCCGGTGACGTCGCCGGAGGCAATGAGCTGCTCCACCGATTCCATCGCCAGGTACGGGTTCACCGCGGAGGCGCCGTAGCCGATCAGAACGGCCACGTGGTGGGTTTCGCGCACGTCGCCGGCCTCGACCACAAGCGCGGTCTTGGTGCGGTTGGCGCTGCGGAGCAGGTGGTGGTGCACGGCGCTGACCAGCAGCAGGGACGGGATGGGCGCCCACTGGGCGTTCGAGTCGCGGTCCGAGAGCACCACGTACTGGACGCCGCGGTTGATCGCGCCGGAGACCTGCTCGCAGATTTCGGTCAGCCGGGCGCGCAGGGCGTGTTCGCCGCCGTCGGGCCGGTACAGGCCGCGGACCTTCATGGCGACCCGGTCGCCATCGGCGTTCTCGATGTTCGCGATCTTGGCGAGCTGGTCGTTGTTGATCACCGGGAACGGCAGCGAGACCTGCGGCTGGCGGACCTGCTTCGTGTCCAGCAGGTTGCCGTTGGGTCCGATCGCGCAGGTCAGGGACGTGACCAGTTCCTCGCGGATGGCGTCCAGCGGCGGGTTGGTGACCTGTGCAAAGGACTGAACAAAGTAATCGAAGAGCAGCCGGGGACGCTTGGAGAGCACGGCCACCGGGGTGTCCGAACCCATGGCGCCGAGCGGCTCGGCGCCTGTCCGGGCCATCGGGCCGAGCAGGATCTTCAGTTCTTCGGTGGTGTAGCCGAAGGTGCGCTGGCGGATGTTGACCGAGGCCGCGGTGTGCACCACGTGCTCGCGCTCGGGCAGGTTCTTGAGGTCTATCAGGTTGTCCTTGAGCCACTCGGCCCAGGGGTTGGCCGCGGCGACCTCGGCCTTGACCTCGGAGTCGTCGATGATCCGACCGGCTTCGGTGTCCACGAGGAACATCTTGCCGGGCGAGACGCGGCCCTTCTTGACCACCTTGGCGGGTTCGACGTCGATCACGCCGACCTCGGAGGCGAAGACCACCAGGCCGTCCTCGGTGATCCAGTACCGGCCCGGGCGCAGCCCGTTGCGGTCCAGGGTGGCGCCGACGAGGTTGCCGTCGGTGAAGGAGACGGCGGCGGGGCCGTCCCACGGCTCCATCAGCAGCGAGTGGTACTCGTAGAACGCGCGGCGGGCGGGGTCCATCGTGGCGTGGTTTTCCCAGGCCTCGGGGATCATCATCATGATCGAGTGCGTGATGGGCCGGCCGGAGAGCCAGAGCAGTTCTGCGACCTCGTCGAAGGAGGCCGAGTCCGAGGCGCCCGGGGTGCAGATCGGGTACAGCTCTTCGGGGCTGTCCCCCAGCAGCGGGTTGGCCAGCTGCGACTGCCGGGCGCGCATCCAGTTGCGGTTGCCCTTGACCGTGTTGATCTCGCCGTTGTGCGCGATGGTGCGGAAAGGCTGGGCCAGCGGCCAGGACGGGAAGGTGTTGGTGGAGAAGCGCGAGTGGACGATCGCAAGCTTGGTCTTGAAGCGGGTGTCGGAGAGGTCCGGGTAGAACGGCTCCAGCTGCGCGGTGGTCAGCATGCCCTTGTACACGATGGTGCGGGAGGACAGCGAGGGGAAGTAGACACCGAACTTGTTCTGCGCGCGCTTGCGGATCCGCCAGGCCCGGGAGTCGAGTTCGCTGCGGGTGAGCGTCTCGCCGGTGCTGGAGGCGAAGAACGGCTGCGCGAAGTAGGGCATGCAGGCCCGTGCCATGGCGCCGACGAGGTCGGCCACGATCGGGACCTCGCGCCAGCCCAGGACGGTCAGGCCCTCATCGGCCGCGAGGCCCTCGATGCCCGCCTTTGCGGCGTCGGACTCGCGCTGTTCGGCCGGAAGGAACGCGGTGCCGACCACGTATTGGCCGGCAGCGGGGAGCTCGAAATCGGTGACCGCGCGGAAGAACTCGTCGGGGACCTGCATGAGGAGGCCGGCGCCGTCGCCGGTTCCCTCATCGGCGCCGACGGCACCGCGGTGCTCGAGGTTGCGCAGGGCGGTCAGGGCGGCGTCCACAATGTCGTAGCCGGGTTCGCCGCGCAGCGTGGCGATGATGGCGAGTCCGCAGGCGTCCTTCTCCTGCTCCGGGTTGTAGAGACCGGCGGCATCGGGCAGCGCCGCGAACCGCTTGAACGGCGAGATGGCCGTGGCGGGCTGTTCCGGACCGGACCAGCTGGGGCTGTGCAGGGTTTGGGTCATGGGAGACGTCCTTCCTCCTGATCGTGCGTATGGGAGGGACAACATTGGCCCGAATCGGTGCGCCGGTGTGACGGGCACAACAACGTGATTTTCCTACTCGAATTGTAGGCCAGCGCCGCTTCCTGCACTAACAGTTACGCGGGCCGCCGGCCCGGGTTTGCATAGCGTCCAGCTGTCTGCTGTCCGTTGCCACCCTGGTGCCACGACGCTGTGGACTCGGGCCCAGCCGGCGGTCGCCCTGCAGCCCGATTTCCGGTGCTGAGCTACTTGGTGCCCTCAGCCTCCGGTGCGGTTCCGGAGGCCCGGCGGCCGGGTGCTCCGGCTTCGGGTTCTCCCTGGGCGGCTTTGCTGCCGCCGGTGGATTCCGCGGCGGCAACGGCCGGGGCCGGAGCGCGGCGCGGACCGCTTTGGTTCTCCGGGAGATTATCACGCGACTCATTATCTGAGACAGCAGAGTCCGAATGGCGGACAGGAACCGCGACCTTCTCGTCGTCGTGTTCGACGGCGTCCTCCTTGGCTTCCGCCTTCACGTCGTCGTGTTCGACGTCGTCGGCCTGGGCGGCGTCCCGCTCGTCTACGTCCGCGTCGTCGTCGTCAACCTTATCGGCGTCGGCGTCGCTGTCCTCCGCCACGGCTGCCGGCTCCGGCTCACGGCCCGGCAGGTAGGGGCTGTCCGGAACGTCGCGCTTGCGCAGGCCCAGGACAATGAACGCCACCAGGGCCGCGAGGAGCACAAAGATGCTGGTCCAGACGTTGAGGCGGGTGGTGATGCCGAAGAGGTTGATCTGCTCGGCGTCATCGATCCGCATGGCCTCGATCCAGACGCGGCCCAGCGTGTAGTAGATGGCGTAGAGCCAGAAGAGGCGGCCGCGGCGGAAGTTGAAGCGGCGGTCCAGCAGGAGCAGGATGCCGACGCCCACGAGGTTCCAGACGGACTCGTAGAGGAACGTGGGGTGGAACAGGGTGTCGGCGGGCATGCCGGCCGGGAAGTTGGGGTTGTCGGCGTCGATCTGCAGTCCCCAGGGCAGTGTGGTGGGGCCGCCGAAAAGTTCCTGGTTGAAATAGTTGCCCCAGCGGCCGATCGCCTGCGCCAGCAGCAGCCCGGGGGCCGCGGCGTCCACGAACGCGCTGAGCTTCACCCCGGCCCGGCGGCAGCCGATCCAGGCGCCGAAGGCGCCGAGTACCACGGCGCCCCAGATGCCGAGGCCGCCGCGCTGGATCTGCGGAATCAGGGACAGGTCGCCGGTGCCGTCGAAGCCGGGGCCGAAGTAGGCGTCCGGCGACGACACGACGTGGTAGAGCCGGCCGCCGATGATGCCGAAGGGGATTGCCCAGATGGCGATGTCCCAGACGCTGCCTTCAGGCGCGCCGCGGCGGGCCCAGCGCACCGAGGTGAGCCAGAGCCCGGCGATGATGCCGGCCAGGATGCACAGCGCGTAGGCATGGATGCGCAGGGACCCCCAGGGCAGCGGGATGTCGAAGCCGGACCAGTCCGGGCTCGGAATGCTCGCGGGAACCATCGCTGCCGCGTGGAGGACTGACTGCATTGCTTACGCTTCTTCCTTGGTAAGGCCGGTGCTGAGCTCTTTCGTCAAGGACGCTACCGCATCCACGCCGCCCTCACCGATTGCCGCGACGAGGGCCGTGCCGACGATTACTCCGTCCGCGTAGGCCGCGATTTCGCGGACGTGGCCGGCGTTGGAGACGCCCAGGCCGACGCAGACCCGCTCGGCGCCCGCGGCGTGGGCTGCGGCGACGACGTCTTTGGCGGCGGAGCTGACGGAGGTGCGGGCGCCGGTGACGCCCATGATGGAGACGGCGTAGACGAAGCCGCGGCTGGCGTCCACGGTGCGCTTCATCCGTTCCGGCGAGGAGGACGGTGCCACGAGGAACACGCGGTCCAGGCCGTACTTATCCGAGGCGGCCATCCATTCCGCGGCCTCGTCCGGGATCAGGTCCGGGGTGATGAGTCCCGCTCCCCCGGCTTCGGCGAGCCGGCGGGAAAACTCGTCGACGCCCATCCGGACCACGGGGTTCCAGTAGGTCATGACCAGGACCGCGGCCTCGGTCTTGCTGGTGATGCCGCGGACGACGTCGAACACCTGGCTGACGTGGAAGCCCTTGGAGAGGGCCTCGGTGGTGGCGGCCTGGATGACCTGGCCGTCCATCACCGGGTCGGAGTAGGGGATGCCGATCTCGATCAGGTCGGCGCCGTTTTCGGCCAGGGCAATGCCCGCGGCGATGGTGTCTTCGACACTGGGGTAGCCGGCGGGCAGGTAGCCGATGAGGGCGGACCGGCCCTGGGCCTTGGCCCGGTCGATGGCGGCCGCGGACTTGCTGGCGCCGGGAGCCGTGCTCCCGGTGCTGGTTTCGGGGCTGTTGTCGGTGCTCACAGCTGCTCCCCTTCCTGGGCGATCTCGGCTTCGGGCGAATCCTTGTCCAGCAGGTTGAACCATTCCGCGGCGGTGGCCACGTCCTTGTCGCCGCGGCCGGAGAGGTTCACGACCACGATCTTGTCTGCGGCGGGGCCTTCCGCGGCGAGCCGCTGGCCCACCTTCATGGCGCCGGCCAGGGCGTGCGCGGATTCGATGGCCGGGATGATGCCTTCGGTGCGGCAGAGCAGCCGGAAGGCTTCCATGGCTTCGCTGTCCGTGATGGGCGCGTAGCTGACCCGGCCGATGTCGGCGAGGTAGGAGTGCTCGGGTCCGACGCCCGGGTAGTCCAGGCCGGCCGAGATGGAGTGCGACTCGATGGTCTGGCCGTCGTCGTCCTGCATGAGGTAGGAGCGGGCTCCGTGCAGCACGCCGGGCTTGCCCAGGGTGATTGTGGCCGCGTGCCGGCCGGTTTCAACGCCCTCGCCGCCGGCCTCGAAGCCGTAGATCTTCACCGAGGGATCGTCCAGGAAGCCGTGGAAGATGCCGATGGCGTTGGAGCCGCCGCCAATGCAGGCACAGACGGCGTCCGGCAGCCGGCCGGTCTGCTCCAGGATCTGGGCGCGGGCCTCCTCGCCGATCACTTCGTGGAAGTAGCGGACCATGGCCGGGAACGGGTGCGCCCCGGCGGCCGTGCCGAGCAGGTAGTGGGTGTTGCCGACGTTGGCCACCCAGTCCCGGAGCGCCTCGTTGATGGCGTCCTTGAGCGTCTGCGACCCGTTGGTCACCGGAATAACGGTGGCCCCGAGGAGCTCCATCCGGGCCACGTTGAGGGCCTGGCGGCGGCAGTCCTCGGCGCCCATGTAGACCACGCACTCCAGGCCCAGCAGGGCGGCGGCGGTGGCGCTGGCGACGCCGTGCTGGCCGGCGCCGGTCTCGGCGATGACCCGGGTCTTGCCCATGCGCTTGGCGAGCAGAGCCTGGCCCAGCACGTTGTTGATCTTGTGCGAGCCGGTGTGGTTCAGGTCCTCGCGCTTGAGGAAGATGCGGACTCCCCCGGCGTGCTCGGCGAAGCGCTTGGCCTCAGTCAGCAGGGAGGGCCGGCCGGAATAGTTCTTGTTCAGGTCCGCGATCTGGGCGGTGAATTCGGGGTCCGCCTTGGCCTTCTCGAAGGTGTCCTCGAGCTCGTCCAGCGCGGCGATCAGGGACTCGGGCATCCAGCGGCCGCCGTAGGAGCCGAAGTAGGGTCCCGGGGCGTGGCGCAGGGAGGGCGCGCTCTGCGGTCCGTCCTCATCCGGCCGGCTGCCCTCCAGGAAGGCGTCCACGGGGTTTTCGTCTGAGCCGGCTGCTGGCGCATCGACCATCAGTCTCACCATCCTGTTCCACTGCTATCTAGGTCTTAGGTTCCGCACGGACGTACCGCGGTCTGCGGCCGGTTCCCCGGCCCGGCCGCGGGTCAGGAGCGTGCGGCGATTTCTTCGGCTCCGGCGGCCATGAATTCGGCGATCCGTTCGCGCGGGGTTGCGTCGCTGACCAGTGCCTCGCCCACCAGGACGGCGTTGGCGCCGCTGGCCGCGTAGTGCCGGACGTCGTCGACGCCGCGGACCCCGGATTCGCCCACAACGAGGGCTCCCGCGGGGATGCCGGCGGCGATCTCCGCGAAGACGGAGCGGTCGACGTCGAGCGTCTTGAGGTTCCGGACGTTGACGCCAATGATCCGGGCCCCGGCGGCCACGGCACGTTCGACTTCGCCGGCGGTGTGGGTCTCGACGAGTACGTTCATTCCCAGCTCGCGGCTGAGGGCGCTGTACTCGTGCAGCTGCGCGTCGGAAAGCGAGGCGACGATCAGCAGGATCAGGTCGGCGCCGTGGGCACGGGCCTCCCAGATCTGGTATTCGTCGATCATAAAGTCCTTGCGCAGCAGCGGGATGTCCACGGCTGCCCGGACGGCGTCGAGGTCGGCGAGTGAGCCGTTGAACCGGCGCTGTTCGGTCAGGACGCTGATCACGGCCGCGCCGCCGTCGGCGTACTGCACGGCAAGGGAGGCAGGGTCCGCGATGCTCGCCAGCGCGCCCTTGGAGGGGCTGCGCCGCTTGATTTCGGCGATCACCTTGAGCTGGTTCCGGTCCGAGGGCCCGCCCAGGGCGGCCCAGGCGTCTCGCGCCGGGGCTGCTGCCGCGGCACGGTCCTTCAGCTCGGCGAGCGTTACGAGGCGCTGGCGGGCCTCCATATCCTCCCTGACACCGGCATTGATGTCATCGAGAACGCTCACTCCTAGTGGCCGGAGTTCTTCAGCTTGCTGCCGCCGACGCCGTAACCGGCCTTGCGCATGGCAAAGCCCACCACGAGGCCGACCAGCATGACGACGGCACCGGCGATGAAGATCGGGGTGTTGGCTATCACGAAGGCGATGCAGGCGATGAGGGCGCCGACCAGCATGATGATCACGGTGGTCCAGGCCGCCGGGCTGTTGCCGTGGCCGGTGGGCTCGCTGTGGTCGACGCCGTCGTAGACGCCGGTGCCGGCGGCGGGCTTGGGTGCGGAAACAGGGGCTTTGCTCATGGAATTCTCCTCAGGATCAATACTGCTTACATTCTGCCATTTTTTGGCGGCGTCATTGGCCGCGTTACCGGGCGGGCTGCCGGGCCGCGCCAGCGGGCGCGGCTCAGGTGGGGTCGTCGCCACGGGAGAGCCGGTCCCAGCTGTCGATCTCGTCGGCCGGCTGCGCGGGGCCGGTCACGGCGCCGGTGGCGGCGGCGTCGTACTTCGTCCGGCTCTTCCAGTACCGTCCGGCGGGCACAATCGCGAGGGCGCTGACCCCCAGCAGGGCACCGGCGGCGACGGCGAGGACCGGGAACGCAGTGAGCGCCACCTGGACGTTGCTGCCGCTGATGCCGGTGGCGGCGGCGATGGATCCCTGCGCCGCGGCCAGCGGGTCGGACAGCACGGTCACGGCCGCGGCCACAATGCCGGCGGCGGCCAGCAGGATGATCGCCGTGATGACCCAGCGGGCGATGCGCCCCGCGATCGACGCGGCGAGTCCGCCGGCCAGGGCCACCAGGGCCAGGGCGGTGACCGTGGTGGCGGCCTTGCTGCCCTGGACCTGCAGGCCGTTCTGGCTGACGCCCTGGCCCAGCTGGCCGGGATCGAGCTGGACCGTCAGCCAGGTCTGGGTGGTGGTGCCGAAGACGGCCAGCGCCAGCGCGGCGATGACCAGGACCAGGGTGGACTTCCGGGCCCAGCGCGGAACGGCCGGGCTGGTGCTCTTGATGGTGCCGGCGGCGCCGGTCATGGCTGCTCCGTCCCGGCGTCGGGAACAGTGTCCGCGGTGATGTTCCGCAATGACTGCGCCGTGTGCACGGCCCGCATCGGGGCGGCGGCCTTGTTGACGGTCTCGAGCGCCTCGGTGGCGTTGACGGAGTCGGCCACGATGCCGCCGCCGGCCTGCACGTAGGCGCGGCCGTCGCGGAGCAGCGCGGAGCGGATGGCTATGGCCATGTCCATGTCGCCGGCGAAGTCGAGGTAGCCGACCACGCCGCCGTAGATGCCGCGGCGGTGGGGTTCCAGTTCGTCCAGCAGGCGCAGCGCGCGCGGTTTGGGGGCGCCGGAGAGCGTGCCGGCCGGGAAGGTGGCCTTGAGCACGTCGTAGGCGGTGGCCGTCGGCGCGAGTTTGCCCACCACCGTGGAGACCAGGTGCATGATGTGGCTGAAGCGCTCCACTTCCATGAACTGGGTGACGTCAACGGTTCCGGCCACACAGACCTTGGAGAGGTCGTTGCGGGACAGGTCCACCAGCATGAGGTGCTCGGCGCGTTCCTTCTGGTCAGCGAGGAGTTCCTCGGCGAGGGCCTTGTCCGCCTCAATGGTCTTGCCGCGCGGCCGGGAGCCGGCGATCGGGTGGGTGATGACCTCCTCGCCGGTGACCGTCACGAGGGCCTCCGGGGAGGAACCCACGATCGAGTACTGGCGTCCGCCCGCGTCCTCGAGGCTGAAGATGTACATGTAGGGGCTGGGGTTGGTGTTCCGCAGGACCCGGTAGACGTCCAGCGGGTCGGCACCGCAGTCCATTTCGAAGCGGCGCGAGATCACCACCTGGAAGACCTCGCCGTCGACGATCGCCTCCTTGCCGCGGTCCAGGGCGGCGAGGTAGTCGTTTTCGTCCCAGCGTTCCTGCACGCTGGAGGCGAAGTCGAGCGCGGCGGGCTGCAGCACGGAGACGGGCTGCTCGGTGGGGGTGCTGATCTTTGCCAGCAGCGCCTTCACCCGGGCGACGGCGTCGTGCCAGGCTTCGTCGACGCGTTCGGAGCTGTTGTCGAAGTTGATCGCGTTGGCGATCAGCAGCACCGTGCCGTCCATGTTGTCGTGCACGGCCATGTCGGTGACGAGGTTCAGCGCCATTTCCGGCAGGTCCAGGTCATCCTCGGGCGGGCTGGTGAGTTTTTCCCAGTGCCGGACGGTTTCCCAGCCCAGGAACCCCACCAGGCCGGAGGTGAACGGCGGCAGGCCGTCGAAGCGCTCGGTGTGCAACGCCTTCACGGTGTCCCGGATGGCGTCGACCGGGCTGCCGTCCAGCGGGACGCCGACGGGCGGCTGGCCGAGCCAGTGTGCCTGCCCGTCCTTGGTGGTGAGGGTGGCGCGGGACCGCGCGCCGATGAAGGAATAGCGGGACCAGGCACCGCCCACCGCGGCGGACTCCAGCAGGAAGGTCCCGGGCTGGCCCTGGGCGAGTTTGCGGTACAGCCCGATCGGGGTTTCGGCGTCAGCCAGCACCTTCAGCCGGACCGGGATGACGCGGCTGTGGCCGGCGAGTTCCCGGAACTCGTCCAGGCCGGGGCTGATGATTCCAAGGTCCTGCATGGCTGTTGTGTTCCGCCTGTTCTCTTGGTCTGTTGCTTGGGAAATGCCGGGGCGCGGGGTGGCCCGGGCCTGCACCGGGTTAACGAGGGGGCGCCGGGTTAGTCCGCGTTGCCGACGACGGCGTCCAGCGCGCGCCCGTCGAAGCACGTCCGGGTTCCGGTGTGGCAGGCCGCGCCCACCTGGTCGACCCGGACCAGCAGCGCGTCGCCGTCGCAGTCCAGGGCGAGGGACTTCACCCACTGCACGTGGCCGGAGGTGTCGCCCTTGCGCCAGTATTCCTGCCGCGAGCGGGAGTAGAAGGTGACCCGCCCGGTGGTCATGGTGCGATGCAGCGCCTCGTCATCCATCCAGCCGAGCATCAGCACCTCGTTGGTATCGAACTGCTGGACGATCGCGGCCACCAGGCCGGCGCTGTCCCGTTTCAGGGATGCGGCCAGGCCGGCAGGGAGCGGAGTTTCGCTGACGGGGGCGGGGGCAGGCTGCTCAGACATCAGCTCAAGTCTAGTGCCTCCGGGCCGGTGGCCGCCCGGCGCCGGCGGCCCCGCGCTTAACATGCGTGCCAATAGCCCGCTGCGGCCAAAACGGCGGGGCTTCCTGTGCACACCGGCGGGCGTCTCGTGCTAGTTTCACAAGTGATGCATTTCGTCGATCCGTCCCGAGAAGTCCTGGCCGAAACCCTGCTGGCGGCCGGTCCTGACTCCCCCACGCTCTGCAAGGGCTGGCAGACGCGTGATCTTGCCGCGCACCTGTACCTGCGGGAGCGAAAGGCCCGCGTCGGGCTCGGGCTGCTGATCATGCGACTCTCCAAGGCCTCGGACCAGGCCACGGCCGAGCTCGCCGCCACGATCAAGACCCCGGAAGCCTACGCCCGGCTGGTCAACACCTTCCGCGCCGGGCCGCCCGCGCTCTCGCCGATGCGGATCAAGGCCCTGGACGAGAGCTCCAACCTGATCGAATACTTCGTCCACACCGAAGACGTCCGCCGCGCGGTCGACCGCTGGGCGCCGCGCGCCCTGGACGAGGCTTACTCCGACGCTCTCTGGGACGAACTGGTCAAGCGCGCGGCCATCCTCTACCGCGGCGTGGACCTGGGCATTGTGCTGGTGAGCCCGTCCGGCCCCCGGCATGTGGCCAAGCGCGCCCCCGTCTCTGTGGCGATCGTCGGCGAACCGGGCGAACTACTGATGCACGCCCACGGCCGGACCCGGCACGCGCTGGTGACTTTCGAGGGCCAGCCCGACGCCGTCGCGCTGCTGCAGTCAGCCGAAGTCGGGCTCTAGTCGCCTCCCGCTCCCCCAAACACAGCAACGCGGGGTCACTTAACGCCCATATTCCCCTTCGGGATGGGCGCCCAGTGACCCCGCGTTGCTTTAATCAGGGTGGGGTCAGCGGACTTCGAAGCCTGCCTCGCGGATCGCGGCCTTGACCTGGGCGATCATGTCCAGCGGGCCGAAGTGGAAGACCGAGGCTGCCAGCACGGCGTCGGCGCCGGCAGCCACGGCCGGCGGGAAGTGTTCGGGACGGCCGGCGCCGCCGGAGGCGATCAGCGGCACCTTCACCGCGGCACGGGCCAGCCGGATGAGTTCGAGATCGAAGCCGTCCTTGGTGCCGTCGGCGTCGATCGAATTGAGCAGGATCTCACCGACGCCGCGGTCGGCAGCCTCACGGGCCCAGGCGAGGGCATCGATGCCGGTGCCCTGGCGGCCGCCGTGGGTGGTGACTTCGAAGCCGGAGGGCGTCGGCTGGGCGCCCGGGCGGGTGCGCCGGGCGTCGAGGGAGAGCACCAGGACCTGGGAGCCGAAGTGCCGGGTGATCTCGTCGATCACCTCGGGCCGGGCCACGGCCGCGGTGTTGATCGCAGCCTTGTCCGCGCCGCAGCGCAGCAGCTTGTCCACCTCGGCCACGCCGCGGACGCCGCCGCCGACGGTCAGTGGAATGAAGACTTCCTCTGCGGTGCGCCGGACGACGTCGAAGGTGGTTTCGCGATTGCCCGAGGAGGCGGTGACGTCGAGGAAGGTCAGTTCGTCGGCGCCGCCGTTGTCGTAGCGGTGCGCGAGCTCCACCGGGTCACCGGCGTCGCGCAGGCCCTCGAAGTTGATCCCCTTGACCACACGGCCGGCGTCGACGTCCAGGCACGGGATAACGCGGACGGCGACGGTCATGGCTGGTCCTGGCGGTTGCTGGCGGCTGAAGTCTTCACGGCCGCCCTAGATCCGGCAGGCGTGGATGCTGCTGACCAGGATGGCGCGGGCGCCGAGGTCGTAGAGCTCGTCCATGATCCGGTTGGTGTCCTTCTTGGGCACCATCGAGCGGACGGCCACCCAGTCCGAGTCCCGCAGCGGCGAGATGGTGGGCGACTCCAGCCCGGGCGTCAGGGCGGCGGCCTGCTCCACGAGCTCATTGCGGATGTCGTAGTCCATCAGGACGTACTGGCGGGCCACCAGGACGCCCTGGAGTCGGCGGATGAGGACCTCGGTGGCCGGGTTCTGCTCGCCCTTGCGGCCGATCAGGACCGACTCGGAGTTCAGGATCGGCTCGCCAAAGATTTCCATCCCGGCGGCCTTGAGGGTGGTGCCGGTTTCGACGACGTCGGCGATCGCGTCCGCGACGCCGAGGCGGACGGAGGATTCGACGGCGCCGTCGAGCCGGACCACCTTCGCGTTAATGCCGCGCTGGGCGAGGTAGCCGCGGAGCAGTCCGTCGTAGCTGGTGGCGAGGCGCTTGCCTTCAAGCTGTTCGATGGCGGTGAAGTCGCCCACCGGGCCGGCGAACCGGAAGGTGGAGGCGGCGAAGCCCAGGGGCAGCAGCTCCTCGGCATCCACCTCGGCGTCGAGCAGCAGGTCGCGGCCGGTGATACCCACGTCCAGGGTGCCCTGGCCGACGTAGACAGCGATGTCGCGGGGGCGGAGGAAGAAGAACTCGATGTCGTTGTCCGGGTCCACCATAACCAGCTCGCGGCTGTCGCGGCGCTGGCGGTAGCCGGCCTCGGCGAGCATGGCCGAGGCGGCTTCGGACAGGGATCCCTTGTTCGGGACGGCAACTCTCAGCATGGGGAAGGTCTTTCTGGTTAGGAAGTCATCGGTGCAGGCACAGCGGGCCACGTGGTGCTCCGGGGTCCGCGCGGATTCGCTTCCGCGGCGGGCGGCGCGACGTGGCTAGAGATGCTTGTAGACGTCTTCCAGGCTGAGTCCTTTGGCGAGCATCAGAACCTGCAGGTGATAGAGCAGCTGCGAAATTTCTTCCGCGGCGGCTTCGTCGGATTCGTACTCGGCAGCCATCCAGACCTCGGCGGCTTCCTCCACGACTTTCTTGCCGATGCCGTGGACTCCGGAATCCAGTTCGGCGACGGTGCGGGAGCCCTCCGGGCGGGTGGCTGCCTTCTCACTCAGTTCTGCGAACAGCGACTCGAAATTCTTCACGCCCTCCAGCCTACTTGCTCACGGCAAGACGCCGCCTGCCGGGCCGCCGGATGACGGCCCGGATGTGAGGGAATACACAGGCTAGGAATACTGCTGGAGCGTGACGGCGGTGGCCAGGGCGGCCGTGACGGCCTCGTGTCCCTTGTCCTCGGTGGAGCCCGGGAGGCCGGCCCGGTCGATGCCCTGCTGTTCGGTGTCGCAGGTCAGCACACCGAAGCCCACTGGCAGACCGGTACGGACGCTGACCTCGGTCAGGCCGAGCGTGGCGGCTTCGCAGACGTACTCAAAGTGCGGCGTTCCGCCGCGGATCACAACACCGAGCGCGACGACGGCGTCGAAGTGCGGCGCCAGCCGGGCCGCGGCGACGGGGAGTTCAAAGGTTCCGGGGACACGCAGCACGGTCGGTTCGCCGATGCCGGCCTCCTTGGCGGCGCGCAGCGCGCCGTCGAGCAGTCCGTCCATGATCTGGGTGTGCCAGCTCGCGGCAACGATGGCGAGTTTCAGCCGGGAGGTGTCCTCGGGGTTGAAGGTGGTGAGGTCGATCTGGGGGGCGCCGTGGCCGCTCATGCGTTGTCCTTGCTGTGGAGTGTGTGGGAGGGGGTGGTGCTGTGGCAGATACCGGGGTGCTCAGTCTTGTTCGTGCTCGAACCCGCGCTGGCCGGCGGCTGGTGCTGCCGGCTCCATGTCCAGGACCAGCCGATGGTCCATCCGGTCCTTTTTCGTCTGCAGGTAGCGCAGGTTTTGTTCGCGGGACGGCACCTCGGTGGGGACCATCTCGACGACGCGCACGCCGGCCTGGGCCAGCCGGTCCTGCTTGTCCGGGTTGTTGCTCAGCAGGCGGATCTCGTGCAGGCCCAGCTCGGCGAGGATCTGCGCCGCGGCCTTGTAGCAGCGGGCGTCCACCGGCAGGCCGAGCTGCTCGTTGGCCTCGACCGTGTCGAAGCCGGCCTCCTGCAGGGCGTAGGCCTTGATCTTGTTGGCCAGGCCGATGCCTCGGCCTTCCTGGCCGCGCAGGTAGAGCAGGGTGCCGCCGAATTCGTGGATCATCTCCAGCGCGTAGGCCAGCTGCTCGCCGCAGTCGCAGCGGTAGGAGCCAAACACGTCCCCGGTGAGGCATTCGGAGTGCAGCCGGACCAGGGGCGCCTGGCCGTCGGCGGCCGGCAGCGGGGAACTGACGGCGAGGTGTTCGGCGCCGGTGGCCAGATCGGTCCAGGCCTGCGCCACGAAGTCGCCATAGGCGGTGGGCAGCTGGACGATCGGTCCGCCGCTGACCGGATGCGGCTGCTGCGCCGGGGTGGCCGGCTGCGCTTCAGAAGTCGTCATTGTTTCTCCTCAGTCCAGGGTGTCAGGCGGATTCCGCCGCGGCGCTGCCGGTGTGACCGGCCTCCAGGTAGGCCACCAGGTCGGCGATCGAGATCAGCGGGCAGCCGTGTTCGAGGGCAAAGCCGCGAAGTCCGTCCAGCCGCATCATTTCTCCGTCGTCGTGCACCAGTTCTGCAATCACGCCCACGGGTTCGAGTCCGGCCAGCCGGCACAGCTCCACTGCTGCCTCGGTGTGGCCGGGACGCTCCCGCACACCCCCCTTAACGGCGCGCAGCGGGAAAACATGCCCGGGACGGGTCAGGGAATTCGGCCGGCTGGTCGGATCGGCCAGGATCCGGGCCGTCAGGGCCCGGTCCGTCGCCGAGATTCCGGTGCTCACGCCAATGGCGGCGTCGCAGGACACGGTGTAGGCGGTGCCCTTGGCGTCCTGGTTGATGGCCACCATGGGCGGCAGTTCCAGCGCGTCGGCCTGCTCGCTGGTCAGCGGCACGCAGATCACCCCGGAGCTGTACCGGATGGTCCAGCCCATCAGGGCGGGGGTGGCGTGCTGCGCCGCGAAGATGATGTCGCCTTCGTTTTCGCGGTCCTCGTTGTCGACCACCAGCACGGGCCGTCCGGCCGCCATGGCGCGGATGGCGTCCTCGATCGGGTCCAGCGCCGGTGCGTCGACGGCGGTTCCGGGGGTGTCCTGCAGCCGGTTCATGATGCGGCCGCCTGGGTCTGTGCGGCGGGGGCGAAGGCCAGGAGCCGCTCGGTGTACTTGGCCAGGACGTCCACCTCAAGGTTGACGCGGCCACCCACGGCCTTGGCGCCCAGCCCGGTCTCGGCCAGGGTGGTGGGGATCAGGCCGACCTCGAACCACGGGGCCGGCTCCGGCGCCGGGCTGACGGCGGTGACGGTCAGGGACACACCGTCGACGGCGATGGAGCCCTTCTCGGCGATGTAGCGTGCCAGCGGTGCGGGTACGGCGAAGCGCAGCCTGTCCCAGTTCCCGAGCGCCTCGCGTTCGAGCAGTTCGCCGACGCCGTCGACGTGCCCCTGCACGACGTGGCCGTCGAGCCGGCCGCCGGCCGGGACGCAGCGTTCCAGGTTGACGGGGTCCCCCGCGGCCAGTGCGCCGATGGTGCTGCGGACCAGGGTTTCGCCCATCACGTCGACGCTGAAGTCCGTGCCATTGATGTCCGTGGCCGTCAGGCAGACGCCGTTGACGGCGATCGAGCCGCCGTGGGCCAGCCCGGCGGTGCTTTCGGGGGCGTGCAGGCGCAGCGTGGCGCTAGTGTCGCCGTCGCGCTCGACGGACAGCACCTTCCCCTGTTCGGCGATAATTCCGGTAAACATCAGTTGCCTCCTGCGGCGGTGTCCGCGTCACTGCGCGGGGTGGAATCGGATGAAGTGTTAGTGGCGGGCCGAAGGTGCAGCCGCAGGTCGCGGCCCAGCATCTGCACGGCGCCGCCCGAGGCGTGATCCCAGTCCCAGTGCTGGGCGTCGGCGAGGGTGCCGATGCCGAGGTCGTCCAGGGCGGGCGTGCCGGAGCCGAGCAGCGTGGGGGCCAGGTAGACGATCAGCTCGTCGACCAGGCCGGCGGCCAGGAATGCGCTGATGATCCGGGATCCGCCTTCGACCATGAGGTGCCGGACGCCGGCGTCGAACAACCGGTCCAGAGCCTCGCGGGGTGCGCGGGTGGGCAGGTGCAGCACCTTGCCGTCGTCGCCGTTGACCGCGGCGTCCCCGGGAATCCCCCGCAGGCCCATCACGGCGCGCAGCGGCTGCTTGTCCGCGGGTTCGCCGCCGGGGTTGCGGGCGGTGAGCCGCGGGTTGTCGACCAGGACGGTTTGGGTGCCCACCAGGATCGCGTCGATCCGGCCCCTCAGGGCGTGGTTGTCCGCGAGGGACTCCGGACTGGAAATCCACTGGCTGGTCCCGTCACTGGCCGCGATCCTGCTGTCCAGGGTCTGGGCGATGTGCAGGGTGACGAACGGCCGTTTGGCGGCGACGGCGTCGAACCAGCGGCGGTTGAGGTCCAGGGCGGCGACGGCGCCGAGGCCGGAACGGACCCGGACGCCGGCGGCGCGCAGGGTGGCGGCTCCCCCGGCGGCCGGGTCGTGCGGGTCGTCGATGGCGTAGACGACGTCGGCCACGCCGGCGTCGATGATGGCCTGGGCGCAGGGGCCGGTGCGGCCGCAGTGGTTGCACGGCTCCAGGGTGACCACCATGGTGGTGCCCGTGAGGTCCAGCCCGGCGGCTGCCGCCTGCGCGATCGCGTCGGCCTCGGCATGCGGGGTGCCGGCGCCGCGGTGGTACCCGGTGACCAGCGGTGCGCCGTCGGTTCCGATCACGACGGCGCCCACCAGCGGGTTCGCCCCGCGCGGGCCCTGCGCCGCGGCTGCGAGGGCAACGTTCATGGCGGCCGTCTCGGCCGCGCTGAAACCGGCGGCGTCGAAGTCTTCCTGGGCCGGGTGTTCCTGCGGCCCGGCGGCCGGTTGCTGGAGGCTCATGTGCCGTCCGCCGCGGCCCGTTGGGCCGCCGAGCCGGCGAAGAGCCATCGCAAGGGGTTCATGTGTGTGTGTCGTTCCTTCCCTCAAGAACCGCGATGGCTCCGGGGGTATACGACAGCGCAATTCCGCGGCGCCGGGAGGGCGCCGCAGTAACAGCTGTACGTGCTTCTCTCATCCAGACTTTAACTGTCGGTACCGGAGTTCCACCGGTTCAACCGTCCGCCGGCAGCCTTCCTTGCGGAAAGTTCCGGCTCGCGGGTCGCGGACTATAACCGCCGGTTCGGACTTACACCGACCCCGGAGCACGTATGTGTGTAGCTATTCTGACACAACCGCGGGTACCGTCCGGCTATTCCCGCCGGCCGGAGAGCGCAGTTTGCGTCATGTTTCGGCCGGTTAGCGCCGGCCCGCGGCCCGCAGCCGCTCGATCGCGTCGGCCGGGTCATCGGCGCCGTAGACGGCGGAGCCCGCGACAAAGACGTCGGCGCCGGCCTCGGCGGCACGCCAGATGGTCTCCTCGGTGATGCCGCCGTCGACCTGCAGCCTGACGTCCAGCCCGGAGGCGTCGATGGCCGCCCGGGCCCGGCGGATCTTCGGCAGCGTGAGGTCCAGGAACTCCTGGCCGCCGAAGCCGGGCTCCACGGTCATGATGAGGATCATGTCCAGCTCCCCGAGCATGTCCAGGAACGGCTCCACCGCGCTGCCGGGGCGCAGCGCGATCCCCGCCTTCGCCCCGCGGGCCCGCAGTTCGCGGGCCAGCTTCACCGGCGCGATCGACGCCTCGGCGTGGAAGGTCACCGACGCGACGCCGGCGTCGGCGTAGGCCGGGGCCCAGCGGTCGGCGTGCTCGATCATGAGGTGGGCGTCCAGCGGGATCGGGCTGACTTCCTGGATGCGCTGGACCACCGGCAGGCCGAGCGAGAGGTTCGGCACGAAGTGGTTGTCCATCACGTCCACGTGCACGGCGTCGGCGGTGCTGATCTTGTGCAGCTCGGACTGGAGGTTCGCGAAGTCCGCCGAAAGGATGCTGGGGTTGATGCAGCAGTAGGCCATGGGTGTCCTTTGTGGTTGCGCCGGTCGGAAGATCAGGTAGCTGGTGCCAGTATGGCCCGAGGCTCAGGCTTTCTTGTGGATCAGCGCCAGGAACATGGCGTCGGTCCGGTGCCGGTGCGGCCAGAGCTGGGCGGTGAGTTCGTGGCCGGCCTCGAGGTGCCCGGTGAGGCTGACGGCGTCGAGGGCGGCGCCGGCGTCGAGCAGTTCAAGGTCGTCGCGCTTGCGCAGCGCGTCGCTGACGACGGCGGTGGTCTCGGCCGGGTGCGGCGAGCAGGTCACGTAGGCCACCACACCGCCGGGCTTGACGGCGTCGAGCGCCGACTTGAGCAGTTCGCGCTGCAGGGGGCCGAGGTCCACGAGGTCCTTGGGGGTGCGCCGCCAGCGGGATTCCGGGCGGCGGCGCAGCGCGCCCAGGCCGGTGCACGGCACGTCCGCCAGCACCCGGTCGAAGCTTTCGGCCATCTCGGATCCGACCTCGCGGCCGTCGCCGGTGCGGACGTGCCAGACCTCGTGCGGCACCGCGGAGAGGGCCTGCCGGACCAGTTTGGCGCGGTGCGGTGCGGGTTCGTTGGCGAGCAGGGTGGCGCCGTGCTGGCGCGCGAGGGCGCCCAGGAGGGCTGCCTTGCCGCCCGGGCCGGCGCAGAGGTCCAGCCAGCGTTCGCCGCCGGCCGTGGTGGCGTCGTCGGACGCGGAGGCGCCGTCGGACGCGGAGGCGCCGTCGCCGCCGTCGCCCGCGGTGGCGTCGGACAAGTCCACCGACGCCAGGGCCCGGGCCACCAGCTGCGAGCCGACATCTTGGACGCGGGTGCTGCCGTCCCGCACGGAGGCGAGCCGGCCCAGGTCCCCGCCGCTGGAGAGGGCCGATCCCTCGACCAGCTCCCCCGGAGTGGCGCCGCTTTCCACGGCTTCGTCGAGGCTGCCGAGGCCCGGCAGCGCAACGAGGTTCACCACGGGTGCCGCGTTGTCCGCTTCCAGGAGCTCGTCAATCTCCGTGACCGGGCGCCCGTGCGCCACGAGGGACTGCCGGAAGGCCCGGACGATCCACTCGGGGTGGGCGTAGCGGACGGACGCCACCTTGGTCTGGTCCTGCTCGTCGCTGAGCAGCAGGTCCAGCCATTCCTCGAGGGTGTGCGCGGAGACCTTGCGCAGGACGGCGTTGATCAGCCCGGACGGTCCGGCGCCGATCACGGCGCGGGCCAGGCCCACGGTCTCGTCGAGGGCGGCGTGCGCAGGCACCCGCATGGCGAGCAGCTGGTGCGCGCCGATCCGCAGCGCGTCCAGGATGGCCGGGTCCAACTGCTCGAGCGGGCGGTCCACGCAGCGGGCGAGGATCGCATCGTAGGTGCCCTGGCCGCGGAGGGCCCCGTAGCTCAGTTCGGTGGCGAACCCGGCGTCGCGCTTGTCCAGTCCGTGGTGCCGGATCCGGGCCGGCAACACAAGGTTCGCGTAGGCGTCCTCGGCGGCCACGGCGCGCAGCACCTCGAAGGCCACCAGCCGGGCCGGGTCGGCGCGCCGGGTGCGCTGGGAGGGGGCGTTTTCGCTGAAGCCGCGCTGCGGACCGCGGTTCCGTTCCCGGCCCTGCGCGTTCCGCTTCACCCCGCCCCGGGGGCCCCGGTGGCCTTCGCCGCCGCGGCCGCCGTGCCCCTGTCCACGGTTGCCGTTGGATCCGGTTTCGCTCATTCGAAGACCACGCTTTCCAGTGTTGCCTGTCCGCGCGCCCAGTCAGCGGCGGTCATCATTTTCTTGCCCGCGGGCTGGACCCGGGTGAGTTCCACGGGGTGCGAGCCGGTCCCGACCAGGACAGCTTTCCCGTCCAGGGCCAGCTGGCCCGGGCGCAGCGGCTGCGCCCCGGGCCGGAGCAGCACCGGTTCGAGCTTCACGCGCTGGCCGCCAAGGGTGGTCCAGGCTCCGGGTTCCGGCGTGACTCCGCGGGACCGGCGGCCAAGCGCGAGGGCCGGCTGCTGCCAGTCGAGGCGGCCGTCCTCGAGGGTGAGTTTGGGGGCCAGGCTGACGTCGCCCTGCTGCGGGACGGCGGTGGCCTTGCCGGCGTCGACGGCCGAAAGAGTCTGGGTCAGCAGCACGGCGCCGCTGTGCGCGAGGCGCTCCAGCAGCTCCCCCGCGGTGTCCTCAGGTCCCACGGCCTCGGTCAGGGTGCCGAACACCGGTCCCGTGTCCAGGCCTTCTTCGAGCCGGAAGGTCACGGCGCCGGTGATGTCGTCACCGGCGATCAGGGCGCGCTGCACCGGCGCCGCCCCGCGCCAGGCCGGCAGCAGCGAAAAGTGCAGGTTGATCCAGCCGTGCCGGGGAATGTCCAGGGCCGCCCGCGGGATGAGCCCGCCGTAGGCCACGATCGCGGCGACGTCGGGCGCGGCCGCCTCAATCCGGGCCGTTACGGCGGCGTCGACCTTGGCGGCGTGGATGACGTCGATGCCGAGTTCCGCGGCGCGGGCGGCGACCGGCGAGGGTGTCAGCACGCGTTTGCGTCCCAGCGGGGCGTCCGGCCGGGTCAGCACGGCGACGACGTCGAACCCGGCGGCGACGAGGGCGTCCAGCGACGGTACCGCGACGGCCGGGGTTCCCGCGAAGAGAACCCTCACTGGCCGGTTCCGAAGGAGGAGCCGGCGCCGAAGCTGCCGCCTCCGAAGCTGGTGCCGACCGTCTTGGCCCGCTTCGACGTCGTCTGTTCGGTGATGGAGTCGTAGTTGGCGTTGCGGATGGCGCGCAGCGCCGCTTTGCGGTCCTCGCCCTCGAGCCGGTCGGTGAACAGGATTCCGTCCAGGTGGTCGGTCTCGTGCTGGAAGACACGGGCGAGCATTCCCTCGCCCTCCAGTTCCACGGGGTTGCCGTGCACGTCGACGCCGGTGACCCGGGTGGTGCGGTGCCGGCGGACCGGGAAGCCCAGGCCGGGGATGGACAGGCAACCTTCCACCTCGTCCGGCTGGAAGTCCTCGCTGTTTTCCAGCACCGGATTGATGATGTGTCCCTCGACGCCGCGGATGCGGTAGGTGAAGACCCGCTGGCTGATGCCGACCTGCGGCGCGGCCAGGCCGGCGCCCTCCACGTCCTCCATGGTTTCGGTCATGTCGGCAACGAGCTTCGCCAGCTCAGGCCCGAATTCCGTCACGGGATCGGCAACTGTGCGCAGCACAGGGTCCCCGATGATGCGGATATTCAAAATGGCCATGGGTAATCGGTCCTCACGGTGGGCGGCTACAGGATTCCGTCCAGTTTAGTGGCAGGCTCCGGTTTCCGGCTCAGCGGGCCGCCGGCGGCGCGATCGGCAGCAGGGCCGGTCCGGCGGCCACCGTATCGGCGGACATCTCCCAGACGCGGCGCAGTGCGCAGAACTTCCACCAGTGGTGCTTCAGAACGTCCGGGTTGGCCCGCTGCGGCCGGACTTCCGTCTCGCCGATGGCGACGGCGAGGAGAATCGGGGAGTCCCCGTGCTGCCAGGGTTCCCACTCCCCTGCCACGGGATCCACGAGGCTTTCCTCGGCCTTCATTCCGGCCACCAACTGCATCACCACCTTGTCATCGAGCGGCTTGACCGTGCCGTCGCGGCTGGTTCCCTTGGTCTTGTAGTCGATGAGGCAGGTTCGGCCGTTGATCCTGGCGACGAGGTCCAGGGTCCCCGCGTAGCCGACGGTTTTGTTCCACACAGTGATTTCCGGGGCAAGCGGTTCCACCTGGAACAGCTCCCACCACTCGTCAAAGCGGGCGGCGAAGGCCTCCTCGCCGTTGGCCGCCAGGGCCTCCCGGGTTTCCTTCATCAGGTGCGGCCGGCCCAGGGCACGGAGGGCCACCTGCTCGCAGTAGTTGTGCACCCGGTCGCCGCGCGCGGCGGCGTCGTCGCGGTAGGTTTCGGCGGCCTTGGCGGCACGGCTGACCGCCTGGCGCACCTTGGCCGGGCTACCGAGGATGGCCGGCAGCGTGGGATCCGCGGCCAGGCTGTTCGCGCCCATGTAGCCGAACCATCCGTCCAGGCCGTGGGGCTGCTGGCCGATCACGGTGGTGATGGAGGGGACGGAAAACTGCTCGGACGTGGATCGTGCGTACATCCGGCCGTAGTCGGTGGCGTGGGCGAGGAGCGGGGCGGTCATAAAAAGACTCTTTCACGGGGGTCGGACGCTGGCGGAAAACAAAATGGCCCGCCCCGCTCTGTGAGCGGAACGGACCATCTTCCAGGTGGGCGATACTGGGTTCGAACCAGTGACGCCTAGGTGCTGGCACTACTGGTTAGTACCGGCATAAGATGGCTCTGAACTGCGGATTCGTCCACCAGTATCGCCTGACTTGAATAGTCACAAACGGACATCGATTTACACTGGTATTGCACGTATGTTGCACGAACGGAGAATCATGGCCCCCTCAAGGCGAGGTTTCGGAGCTATCCGCAAGCTACCTTCCAAGCGTTACCAAGCTCACTATGTGGGCCCAGACACAGTAAAGCATCTCGCTTCGACCACTTTTGATACGAAAGAGGACGCGGAGGCGTGGCTGTCCGATCGTCGCCGCGAGATCAGCAACGGGACATGGGGAACCGCGCAAGCGGGGAAGGAGAAGAAGAACGGTACCTTCGGCGCCTTCGCTGAAAAGTGGATTGCGGAACGTGAACTGAAACCGCGCACCCGGGCGCACTATCGGTCGATGCTGGACGCCAAGATCCTCCCGACCTTCACGGACATCAAACTGACGGCGATTACAGCCCCACTAGTCCGGGAATGGCACTCGAGCCTAGGTTCAGCCCATCCAACGTCCAGGGCGCATGCCTACGGCCTCCTGCGGACCATCCTCGCCACTGCCGTTGAGGACGAACTGATCCCCGCGAACCCCTGCCACATCCGCGGCGCCGGAACTTCCAAGCGGGTGCACAAGATCAAGCCGGCGACGTTGGATGAAATCGCACTGCTGGTCCAGGCGATGCCGTCGAAGTACAAGGCCATGACGCTGCTGGCCGCATGGTGCGGCCTAAGGTTCGGGGAGCTGGTCGAGTTGCGCCGGGACGATGTCGACGTGAAGAACGGCGTTCTCCATGTCCGCCGCGGCGTCGTCAGGGCGGATGGCGAAGTCATTGTCGGCAAACCCAAATCGGATGCGGGTGTCCGCGACGTCGCGGTGCCCCCGCACCTGATGGAGATGCTCAAGGCCCATATTGCCGAGTACGCCCAGCCCGGGCGTAAGGGCTTGTTGTTCCCGACCGTCACGGGCGGGCACCTATCCCCCAGCACCCTCTACAAGAGCTTCTACAAGGCCCGCAAGGCTGCAGGCCGGGAAGATCTACGCTGGCACGATCTGCGCCACACCGGAGCCGTCCTGGCTGCCTCGACGGGGGCGACGCTGGCGGAACTCATGGCCCGGCTTGGCCACTCCACATCACAGGCCGCACTTCGGTATCAACATGCAGCGGCCGGGAGAGATGCCCAGATCGCGGCCAGGCTTTCAGAGATGGCCAGGGCAGAATAGGCGGTTGATCGTCCGCAAAGCACGATTGTTACGTTTTGTTACGGCGGGTTTCCGAGTTGCATCAGAAAAAATTCCTGGTGTCCACAAAATTGGAAGAACTTTTAGCACGCTCATCTAAAAATCGGCGAGATGACACGCCAGTATTACAAGCATGTAATTCGTCTTTTGTGGACACTCGTTTTGTACTCCACAGACCATCCACCGACTATCAACAACTTATCCACACAGGCGCCGCTCGGGCATGTTGCGTCCCCTCTGCCTAACGGCTCAAATGGTGAATGCCGGACACCCCCGGACATGAATACCCGCCAATAAGAAAGCGGGCCGCGTGATCTGAAAGTTTGGCGACAGAAGATCACGGGCCCGCGTAAACCCCAGTCAAGGACGTCTACGTGACCGATTCTAATCTCTCCAAGGGCCGCGAGCGCACCGCCGCACGCCGCTACGCAACACTTAGCGCCGGCTCCGCATACACGGGATTCTCTACCCGCACGCTGAGACGCTACATCGCTCAAGGCCGACTGACCGGCTACCGAGTCGGCCCCAGGCACATCCGAATTGACCTCAACGAGGTGGACGGCATGTTCTCTGCCATCCCGTCTGCGAACGATGCAGCCTAGGGAAATAGGCCGAGCGGATGAGCGAACGGTACTCGGATTGGGGCGGCCCGCTCATCAGCGTAGGCCGCTTCGAGTGGGAGCGCATCGTGCGCCAGTGCGTGTTCCCGAAGAAGTACACCAAGCTCGTGGCGTTCGTATTGGCAACCTACGCCGATACGAAAACTGGCGCGAATGTTCGTCCGGGTCAGAAGCGGCTGGCGATCCACACCGGCATCTCCGAGCGGGCAGTCCGTGACCACATCCGGGACTTGGAGGAATTCGGACTGATCATGTTGCTTATCGCCGGCAGTAGCTTCGGCCGGTCAGGCAAGGGCATGGCAACTCTTTACCAGCTCACCATTCCCGAGCAATTGGACGCCTGGTTCAAGACGGCCGAAGACAGCCTGGATATTTGGGATTTCGACATCGTCCATATCGCCAGGTCAGTCGAGGATCAGTGGAGGCAGGCGACCGCCGAAATGGTCGAACAGCGGAAGCTGGCTTCCGGTGTTAGTGACAGGGAATGGACGGTATCACCGGAAGTTGCCGACATATCACCGGAAGCTGACAGCACATCACCGGAAGCAGATGACAAGAACACCGGAAGCTGGCTTCCGCCTACCTCTGCATTACCTCTCCATGAAGTAAATCCCCAACCAACAAATCCTCAGGGCGGGTCGCTCACCTTAAGTGACGTAGGCACACGCGAGGCTCCGGACAACTCCCCAGACCCTTGGTTGGTCGATGAAAATCTCTCACTCGAAGACAACCGCCACAAGCAGATGGACGCCCTTCAGAAACTCATCGAGGCCGAAAGGAAAGCATCTTGACTACCGAACCCCCTTCGGTCCCGAGCGATTACGAGCCGAACAAATTTGTGCGTCAGTTCGCCAAGCACGAACTCCAGTGGCTCGCTGAACACCACATGCGGAAGGCACAGGAGGCCCACCAGGACGCCCGCGCATGGATGAACCGGGCATTAGTCGCAGAATCACAGCTCGCAGTCCTCAGGACCGCCTACGAGCCCACCAGCACTAAACGAAAGAACCCCACGCAATGAGAAATCAAGACATGAAAATCAGCCCGAAGCATTGGGGCGCCCGGTGAGCCGTGGATCACGCCGCCGCGCCATCCAAGGATCCCGCGCACAGGCCCGGACCGCGGACCAGGCCCGCCAACGGATCCAGGCGGCCGCGACGGACCGCGCCCGCTTGCGGGACAAAGCCCGCCGGCCACGCCGCCACGGAGGGCCTGCCGCATGAAAATCCTCGATCGGCTCCGCCGCAAACCCACCCCGGACACTAAGGAAATCCACCCCATGACCAATCCCACCACCGCGACCCCTCCCACCCCCGCCGAGCACCTCGACGCCGCACGCACCGACGCTGAGAGCGCCCAGATTCGCGCCGCCGGGCTCCGCGCCCGGCTTATCGACGGCGACCTGACCATCACCCCCGACGCCGTCGACGCCGCCGAGACACAAGCCAAGCACGCCGCCCTCGCCCTCGAAGCCGCAAACGCCGCATACCAAAAAGCCTGCGAACAGCAGCGTCGCGACGCATGGGCCGCCTTCCGCGATGAGCAACTTGGGCACCTGCTCGACAACCCGGCCTCCGAACTGTCCGCTGCGCTGGAGAAGCTCGCCCCCCGGGTCCGCGCCGCCGTGGCGGAACTCCATGCAGCCCTCACTGAGGCCCAGGAACCCGTGGTGCACCACAACGACGCCATTCGAGCTCTCACCCAGTACATGGCGGACGGTGGCTTCACGGATCCCGCCGACAACGCCGTCCAGCACGGCAGCAGCATCCACCTCAACGGCCGCGGTGGCGACCTGCTCGACCCGACAGTGACCGTGGACCTATGGCTCGCCACCGTCCTCCCAGACCGCAACGACATCGCGGCATGGCTGAGACGAGTTCGCGTGGCGCGCATCATCGCCGGCTTGAGCGAACCCGCATGACCGGCGGCCCGCGTTTGAACCCCATACATCACGGCCCCGATGGAGGACCCCATGCAAGCTCAATGTAGGGCGAATGCCCGCACCACCGGGGCGCAATGTTCGAACCCGCCCATGCAAGGCGGCACCGTCTGCAGAATGCACGGCGGCAGCAGCCCCGCCGTGAAGGCCGCGGCAGCCCGCAGGCTCGAGGTGGCGGCCGTAGAAGCGGACGTGGCTGCGGTGATCGCCTCCGAGGGATTGGAGGGCGTCACAGACCCGCTGGGGGCGTTGGCGCGGCTCGCTACAGAGTCGTTGGCCATGAAGACAGCTTTGGCGGCACGCGTGAACGCGCTTCAGGAAATCACGACGACGTCCAAGCTCGGAGTCGAGGGGCTGAAAGCGGAAGTGGCGTTGTACGAGAGAGCGCTCGACCGCACCGCGAAGTTCCTTGACCTACTGGCGAAGTCCGGGTTTGAGGAGCGGCGCCTCCGCCTCGATGAACGGACAGCCGGCATGTTTGTGACGGTCATGAAGAACGTCCTTAACCGGCTGGACCTCACGCCGACACAACAGTCGCTTGCCGGGACCGTCGTCCCGGCCGAACTGCGAGCCCTGGATGCCTGAGCCCGTGAAGGCCGCTCCCAATCGCCCCACTCAGCACAGCCAGTCCCTGAAGGAATCCACTTGGTAAACGCGATCCTCGGCTCGAACTACGACCTGACCCAGCTGCTCGCCCGCATGCAGGCGGACATCCGGCAGCTCGCAACCCAGCCTGTCCTCTCCCACGCCTCCACCGGCTCCGACCCGGGCACGCCCGGTATCTCCACGGACATCAACGGACTGCACGCCTTCGACTCGAGCGGAACTGAGACAGTGACGATCAGCGGGCAGGACGGGTCTGTAACCATCCGCGGGACATTGAACCTGCCCAATGGGTCTATCAACAATGCCGCGCTGGTGAATCCGATCCAGCCCGGCTCTGCTGGGCTTTCGGACCCAGGCCACGCCTACACGACGACATCCACGGTCTACGCTCAGCAGTCCATCGCCGTCCCCGCCGGTTTCACCCAAGCCCTGGTGTTTCTGGGCGTCTCCGGGGGCGCATGGAACAACACGGCAGCATACGACTACCTCTACGTGGCCGGTGATATCAACGGAAGCGCCGGGGGCAGTACTCCGCAGGGAGCCGCGGGCAGCAGCTATGGATCCGCGAGCGCCTTTGCGATCCGCACCCTGTCCGGTCTGTCGGGCGGTTCCATCACTGTCGGCTGCCGCATCTGGACCGGCGCGGCCGGATGGGCAGCGAACGGTTCGAACATCGCGAACACCAATGCGATCGTCCAGTTCCTCCGCTAGCTATGGGACGTGCGGGGCGCCGTTCATTCCGGGGTCGGCCGGGCGCGGCGTGGGCGGCCCCGGCGCTGGCTTGTTTGCGGAAGCGGGCGGCATCGGTGGAGCCACTGCCGGCGGCACTTCGCCTATCGCGGTGTTGTACGTCTTCGCTGGCACGGCTGCCGGTGCCAGGTCGACAGTCGCGGCCACTTCGGGCGCGGGAGCCACCACGACGGGCGGGCTTGCGAACTGCGGGGCCGGCTCGACGGCGGGCGCAGGGGCTACAGGTTCAGGCGTTGCGGTTGTCACTACAGGCTCCGGGGTCGGTGTGGGCGCGGCCGTGGTGGCCGGCGCCGAGGTGGTCACGGAAACAGCCGGTTCGGGTGCTGTCTGGGCATTTGCCGTGGCGATGAGGCCGAAGCCGAGTCCTACGGCAAGCAAGGTTGCCGCTCCGCCGAGTACAGCCGATTTCGTTTCCATACCCCCACCCTAGAGCGCACAATCGGAGATTAAAACCCCTTTCCACCATCGACTTGACGAAACCGGGCCCGCAGCGGGCCAGGACAATGAACAAAGTACGAGAGAGAACCCCCACATGAGCAATCAAGACGAGATCCTGAGCCAGCACTACGCCTTCATCCAGCAGATCAGCGCACAGCTGGAATTGGTCAAGGCTTCGCCGGAGGGGATCACACCGGAAGTCCTGACCTTCTTTGAGAACGCGATAGCGGCCCAGGTCGAGTGGCTGGCGTCCCACGACATCCTCTTTCCGGATCAGGTCATGGGACGATAAGGGACATGCAGGAGATCCAATCCGCACTTAGTCCGCTCACCAAGGCGCACGTGGCCACCGTCATGGCCCAGCTGGAGGCGCTGCTCGAAGCCCTCCCCACTGATGCCTCAAGTGACAAGGATGCACGTTTGAGGCACGACATCGAGGTGTTGCTCGCCGGATACAAGGCGGGTGCCCCTCGACGGCGGCCTAAGCCGCCAGCGACCGACTGACCCGCACTAACGCACGAAAGAGCCCTTCCCTACGGTTAGCAGCCGCGGGGAAGGGCTCTTTTTGGGTCTGCGGACTATTGCTGCCGCATGAGGTCAGCGCCGACCATCCCTGACTCGGCGCCGTGGTGCCCCACGTGGTATTCCTTCGGGATGAGGGACATGACCGCATCACGGGTTTCCTGAAGCGACAGGTCGGCGTCGATGATGGCTTGCACAGCCCTCCGCAGGGCCGCTGTGGGGCCCGCGGTCATTACTCTGCCGCCTGCTTGTTCAGGTAGGAAATGAGTTCGGCCCCGATCTTGGCGAAGAGGTCAGCGGCCGCGGCGATTTCTTCCCGCGTTCCCGTGAGTTCGAGAAGGTTGGATTCCGCGAGCACGTCCAGGCCAAGGCCCTCGAAGTCCTCCAGCGCGACCGTGAGATGCATCCCGATCGGGTGGCCGCCGGCGACCACGGTGGAAGCCGTCACGGTGGCTTCGTCACGGGCGTTCCGCACGAGGTGGTGAGCTTCGGTGCCATCCCACGGGGCGGTGAAGTTATACGCGTTGTCCTCGTTTGCCCGGTAGGTGCGGACCAGCTCCGACGGCGATGTCGCTTCGGCTTCATCCGCAGCGTACTGAAGCATGGCATCCAGACGCTCGAAAGCGTTTACAGCGGCAGGTGAATCCACTGCGCCAGTGTAAACGTCCGCATTCAGGACCGAGCAGAGTCCCCCATCAGGGGCCCAAGTCAGGATTGCAGCCGTCTCGGGAAGGCCGTTGACCAAGTAGGTCGCGTGGATCTTCGGGCCAACCCATCCCTCAGGGCGGTCGGTGAAGTCGGCGGCGGTTGCTCGTCTGAAACCTGCGGGAACGCGGACTGATGCTTCGTCTCGGATCGTCTCGGTGCTGGTGCTCATGATCTTCCCCCTATGGAGTGGACTGGCTGACATTCATGAGACTAGACGAGATTCCTCATTTACACAATGGGAACCCTTAATGTATATTCAAACAATGAACAGCAACCAGCCACTCAAGGTCATCGGGTACATCCGAGTTTCGACGTCGAAGCAGGACATCGGCCCAGAAGTGCAGCGAGCCGCACTGGAATCTGAGGCCAAGCGCAACGGCTGGGACCTCACGATTCGCAGGGAAGAAGCAGCATCGGGCAAGAGCCTGAAAAATCGGCCCGTGCTCGCCTCAGCGCTCGCGGACCTCAAGGCCGGCGCCTATGGGGCGCTGGCCGTTTCGAAGCTTGACCGCCTGTCCCGTAGCGTGGCCGACTTCGCCGGGATGCTGGAGACGGCGAACCGTCAGCGCTGGGCCCTCATCTGCCTTGACCTCGGTATCGATACTTCCACCATTACCGGGGCGGCTATGGCACAAGTTACTTGTACTTTCGCGGAGATGGAGCGCAAGAAAATTGCAGAGCGCACGCGGGACGGCATGGCTAAGATCAAGGCCACCACGGGCAAGCACATGGGGCGCCGGAGCACACTGCCTGAGGCAACCATCCGCCGGATCATGTCAGAGCGCGAGGGTGGCGCATCTCTGGCCGGGATTGCCCGGACCCTCAACGAGGGGGCTGTGCCGACTGCCGCGGGCGGGAAGTGGTACGCCTCGACAGTGCGACAAGTACTCGGGAGCGCGGCGGCGCGCTAGGCCCAGGACCCTGACGCTTGCAAGTCCTCGACTATGCGGACAGCCTGCCAAACCGCTGGCCGAATCCATCCAGCTTGGGCTGGAAGTAGTCAGTGAGACCCACCACCCTTGAGTATCCGCTGAGGGCTACATGGAATGCTACGGCCGCCTTCGCCGCCGTGTTGTCCACGGTCTCGGGCGTGTGTCGCAGACGGAATCCGGGTCCACGGGACTCGCCCTCCGGAATCGGCGAGTAGTAGGCGCTCGCGCTCTGGAGCGTAGCGTGCGACGTTTGCGTGTCATACAGCCACGCGGGGTAGAGATTGCCAATGTCATCTTTGAACAGCCGAGCCATGTGCGCAAGATTGCCGTACGTATCGAGCTCTGTGTGCTGCTTGTTGGCTTCCCGGATCAGCGCTTCGATTGTCTCTAGTGTCGGTGCGTCCAACGACCAGCCCACACTTTGCGCCTTCTTGATCTTTTCAAGGCTTTCTCCCTGACGTCGGCGAAGAACCTCAATCACTTTGCCCCTATCGGCCTGCAGCCACCACAGCCACATGGAGTGCTCAACGGCACTGCGAAGGAGCGGGGCGACCTCTTCCGCGAGTTCCATCTCCGCGAGGCGAATGGCTCCTTCTCCGGATCGGGCAACCCGGGCTGTCCACCCCCAAGCCACGGCCGAGACGGTCCACTCCGTGAAAGCGTCGCGTCCGCCGTCTCCGAACGGCGCCGGCGTCGGCTCAGGGCCGCTCCGCCAGGTTGCCTTCATGTCCCAAAACAGCCGGCGAAAGGCCTTGGCCCTTGTCTTCTCCATGCAGCTCCCGTCTTCCTCAGCCGGATCGTCAAACCATTGGCCTCTCGTTCTGTCCTAACCGACGCTGACGCTGCCATTCCACTGGTGGTCTGTCGAGCTGTACGTGAGAGAACACGTGTAGTTTGAGCGGATCTTAGCGCCGAAGCTATTCTGTGAGTCCACCGACCCGGCGACGTTCCAGCTAGTCCCCGAACCTGAGACCCTCTCGCTGTTGAAGTCCGCCGTCGACGGTGCCTTCAGTTTGTCTTGAACCATTCCGCGGCAGGCGACCTTTGCGTGGGCGCCGTCGCCCAAAGTTGCCGGGTCCACCTTGCCGGCGTTTGCCACGCAACTAGACATTATGCCGCCGATGATCAGCGAAAGGACCAGGAACACACCGCACCCGATGGCCGTTTGCTTCGGGGTGGTCTTCGGCTTTTCGACGACGGGGGCCGCCTGCTTAGCTCCTGCCGGGTTCGGTGCAGGGAACGCCCGCACTTCTTCCCTCCACGTCGCTCCGTCCCAAAACCGCTGCTGCGGTTGGCCTGCCGGATCCGGATACCAACCTGCTGGATTGCTCAATATTCCCCCCTTGAATTGGCCGCTGAACGTGCCGTCGTGATCGTAACAAGACTTTCCACGACCAACCTTGAAGTGGCGAACGGCGCGTCCACGAGCGCCGATGAGTTCAGCAGTACCGGGGCGGTTCGCCCCGCCTGCGGTGGAGGCGGGTCAAGCGCGGTGGCGCAGCAGCCTCGCTCCCTTTGAGGATTGAATCGAGGTGGGCTTCCGTGAAGCGGATCGTGCGGGGCCCAAAGTCAAGGTAGGGCCAGGCGCCGCTGCGGGCTTTGGCCCGGACGGTTACCGGAGAGAGTTGGAGAATGTCAGCAATTTCGGTGACGGAGTAGATGCGTGGCGCGTTCGGTGCGTCGTCGTTCAAGGGAATCCGATCGGTATGAGTAGCTAGTGCATTACCGACCGAAGATAGCCCGGATACGCCCAAAATTCCACTAAATCGTTGACACATCTCGGAATTGATGGTATGGGCACTAAATCTTCGTGTTTCAAACATGCGGGGGCGACGAGCGTGGAGGGTGACTCCCCCCAAAGTCGTTGCCTGGAGCCACCTTCGAGAGACATATTACAAGTGATATGCATCACAAAGCCAGGTTGACGCACACATTACCCGCCAGTACCGTTAACGACGGTTCTCAGGTTTCCCCCATGATCGGAGAGCCGTCCCTATGAAGCTCCCCCGCACCAAGGTCGCCCCCGACACGGTGCGGGGGCGTTTTTACGTGCCGGCCAACCTTGCGCGTCCTCGTGTGCTTGGTGGATGTCGGCCTGCCACTGACCATTGACCTGGATCGAGATCAGCCCCTATTTTATATATCGGCCATCCGACTCAACCCAGGAGGGCCACCTCCTGAAACGCCCCCGCGCACGATGCCGACCCCGGCTAGCGAGGGGGCGTTTCTTCGCGTTTGGCAGCCTCTGACCTACAAGCTCGCCAGTCGATCGGGTAATCCGGGTGCCGGCGGTATGCCGACGCGAGGATGGCCAGCATGGCGCTGCTTACTGCGGTGAGCCCTGACCCCGATTCGGCGGGTGACCGTAGACCCTCGGCGCCTGCGGAGGTCACCCACCGGTCCAAGATGGCGCGCTTCATTTCGCACTCGGCAAGCAGGCCACGAGCGAGGCCAGCCGTCGGTGAATCACGGACGTCGGCGTGGAGAAGCGCGCACTCCTCTTCCGAGATACGCGCTTCCAGGAATTCCACAATGTCCACGAGAGAAGTTTGCCACCCTTGACCCCGGCGTCGTTACACTCAACGGGCAACGGCTCCGGGGCAGCAGCAAAAGTGGTATCGCAGCAGTCCGCAGACAGTCCGCGAACGCAGCAGACCAGGCAACGGCAGCCATCTCCAGGAATCCATAGAATTCGGGGGTCTTTGAGGGGCGACGGAGGGGCCTATTGCACGTGTGTTGCACGAGAGGCGCCTTCCCTAGTGGGAAAGCGCCTCTGACCTGCGGTTTCATTGGTGGGCGATACTGGGTTCGAACCAGTGACCTCTTCGGTGTGAACGAAGCGCGCTACCACTGCGCCAATCGCCCCGGTGCCATTGAATGCTAGCCCACCCCGGCGGAAATCCGAAATCGGCGCTTTCGACGGCGGCACGGCGCCGGTGGGGCACCCCTGCGTCCCCGGCCGCCGCCGTCGGATTCGGGTACTTTCGGTGCCCACTGGCCACAAGTGGCCGCAATTCGGGTCGACTTAGCGGCCATCTTTGGTGAATCGATGGGCCCCTGCGCCCGCTGACCCTCCCGGAGCCGCCGAGCCGAGTGCTTTCGGCGCCAACTTGCCACAAATGGCCGCTAAGCGGGCCGGCAATGCGGCCATCTTTGGTGAATCGACGGACCGGGGTACCCTTTCCTCCCCGGCCGCCGCCATCGGAGTCGGCCGCTTTCGGTGCCCACTTGCCACACGTGGCCGCTTAACGGGCCGGCAATGCGGCCATCGTTGGTGAATCGATGGCCGGGGTGCCCCTGCGTCCCCGGCCGCCGCTGTCGGAGTCGGCCGCATTCGGCGCCCACTTGCCACAAGGGGCCGCTATACGGGCCGGCAATGCGGCCGCCCTTGGCGAATCGATGGAGCGGCTGGTCCGGGCAGGCCTGCGCCTCACCCACTTGCCACAAATGGCCGCAATCCGGGCCGACTTAGCGGCCGTCTCTGGCAAATGGCGGAACGGGCTCGCCCCGCCGAATCGCAGCCCTGCCCCGGCGCCGCTCCTGCACTGACGGCGCGTCTGCCGCCGTCGGCGTCGGACACCACGTCGGCCACCCCGCCCAGGCGACGCAAGAATGGAGGGCGAATTACACAGCTGTAATTAGCAAAATCCCCTAGATTGCAGGGAAGGGCGGGGGTGCGCCGGCGCGGATGGCGTCCCGATTTGTAGATTGCCTGAACCTCCTATAGAGTTCTTACTCGTTGGAACGCGAGGAATTGCCGATTACGGCAGCGAATCGCAAGCAACACTGCGGACGTAGCTCAGCTGGTAGAGCACCACCTTGCCAAGGTGGATGTCGCGAGTTCGAATCTCGTCGTCCGCTCGCAGGACACTGTCACGGCAACGGTTTCTTTTGGGAAGCCGGAGCTACACGGTGGGTTGGCCGAGAGGCGAGGCAGCGGCCTGCAAAGCCGTATACACGGGTTCGAATCCCGTACCCACCTCGGTGAAAACCCTGGTTTCCGGTTCCGGCCGGATCAAAAGGGGCGATTGGCGCAGCGGTAGCGCGCTTCCCTGACACGGAAGAGGTCACTGGTTCGATCCCAGTATCGCCCACCAAAGCAAGGAAACTTGCTTGATCCAGTACCGCCGGCACCGCCGGAACGGACTAAAAAATGCGGACGTAGCTCAGCTGGTAGAGCACCACCTTGCCAAGGTGGATGTCGCGAGTTCGAATCTCGTCGTCCGCTCTGTTGTTTCATCAGATTCACACAACTCCACTCCGGATCCTTCCGGTTGCGGGCGATTGGCGCAGCGGTAGCGCGCTTCCCTGACACGGAAGAGGTCACTGGTTCGATCCCAGTATCGCCCACCATACAAAGCAGCTCTCCCGGGGGCTGCTTTTCCGTTACCCTGGCCGGCCCTCCGGCACAGAGTCTTTCTCCTCTGGGCGTACACCCTTGGCACCTCCATGTCCGCCGGTTAGGATCGGAAGCGCTAGGAGCGATCTGGCTCCGCGACCGAAGGGAGGTGCCCGTGGGATTACTTGACGATCTAAAGGGCAAGGCTCAGCATCTGATTGGTGGCAACGAACAGGCCATCAAGGACGGTATCGAAAAGGCGGGTGATTTCGTCGACTCGAAGACCGGCGGAAAGTACGCCGACAAGGTCGATGCCGCTCAGCGAGGCGCCTCCGACTTCGTGGACAACGCGGACGGCCGGCCGGAAACGGCCCCCACCGCAGAGCCGCACGTCGCGGAAGTGCCGCCCGTCCCCGGGGAACCCCGGCAGCCGGGCCTCTGACCCAGGTACGTCAGCGAGGTGCCGGTCCCGCCGAGAGGCGGCGCCGGCACCTTTGTCGTTTCACGACCAACGCGGGGTCACTTACGGCCCACCCGAAGCCTCCGGATGGGCCGTAAGTGACCCCGCGCTGCCGTTACGAGCTAGGACGGCTCGTGGTTCTGGCCCTCCCGGGCCAGGGCAGTGAGCCGGGAGACAGCGCGGAAGTACTTCTTCATGTACCCGCCGGTCATCATTTCCTCGGTGAAGAGCTGGTCGAACGGCACGCCGCTGGCCAGGATCGGCACATCCTTGTCATACAGCCGGTCCGCCAGGACAACGAAGCGCAGCGCCACGGCCTGCTCGGTGATGGTTTCCACGTTGCGCCAAACGACGCCGTCGATCCCGTCGATCAGCTGCCGGTAGCGGCTCGGGTGGACGCCGGCGAGGTGGTTGATCAAGGTGCTGAATTCATCCTTGGCCACGGTCTGGCCGTCGAACTCCGCCTGCATGTGGTGCGTCAGCTCGTCGTTGCGCAGCGGTGCCGGGGCCTTCGGCAGGCCGCGGTGCCGGAAGTCCTCGCCGTCGATCCGGACGACGTCGAACTGGTCGGCCAGCACCTGGATCTCGCGAGCGAAGTCGACGGCGGCGAAGCGGCCGTCGCCCAGGGACCCGGGCAGGGTGTTGGACGTCGCGGCCAGCTTGACGCCGGCGTCGGCCAATTCGCGCATCAGCCGCGACATCAGGACCGTGTCGCCCGGATCGTCGAGCTCGAACTCATCGATGCAGACCAGCCTGTAGTGGCTGAGCGCCTCCACCGTTTTGCGGAAGGACAGGGCTCCCACGAGGTTGGTGTACTCCACGAAGGTGCCGAAGGCCTTGGGGCCCGGGGCGGCGTGCCAGAGCGAGGCGAGCAGGTGGGTCTTGCCGACGCCGAAGCCGCCGTCGAGGTAGATGCCCGCCCGCGAGGTGTCCTTCTTGCCGAAGAGCCGCTTGAAGAGGCCGTCGCCGTCCCCGGCTCCGACGCCGGCCGCGAATTTTTGCAGGGCATGGACCGCGTGGGCCTGGCTGGGCTGGGCCGGGTCCGGCCGGTAGCTGGCAAAGGACACCTCACCGAAGCGCGGCGACGGATAAAACCCGTTGAGGAGTTCATCCACGGAAACCGCCGGTGTTCTGGCGGCGAGCTGTTCGATCTGTACCAAGGTGGTCCGTTCTGCTGGTCTCGTGTCCCCAGAAAGGATACCGGCAACTGCCCCATTCCCTTCCGGACGCCGGAACGGACGTGACCAAGGCCATATTTCCGACTATGTAGCCCGGGGAAGCAATCCTGCCGGGGCGTGGTTAGTGTGGAGGCAGGCCCGGCGCCGCGCACCACCACCGCCCGGCTTCCCGACCGCCCAGTGAAAGGCCATCTTCATGCCCTACCCCGTTGAGCAGAACGAGAAATTCGCCGCCTACGCCCATCCGGAGCGCCTCGTCTCCACCGAATGGCTCGCGGCGGCGATTGACGGCGGCGCCCTCGACGGCGGGAAACTGGTGGTCGTTGAATCCGACGAGGACGTGCTGCTGTACGAAACCGGCCACATCCCGGGCGCGGTCAAGATCGACTGGCACACGGACCTGAACGACGAGGTCACCCGCGACTACGTCGACGGCGCAGCCTTTGCTGCCCTCGCCGCGGCCAAGGGCATCTCCCGCGACAGCACCGTGGTGATCTACGGCGACAAGTCCAACTGGTGGGCCGCCTACGCCCTGTGGGTCTTCACGCTCTTTGGCCATGAGGACGTCCGGCTGCTCGACGGCGGCCGCGACAAGTGGATCGCCGAGGGCCTCGCCCTCACCACGGACAAGCCCGCCGTCACGCCGGGCGAGTACCCCGTGGTAGAGCGCAACGACGCCCCGATCCGCGCCTTCAAGGACGATGTGCTGGCCCACTTCGGCAAGCCGCTGATCGACGTCCGCTCCCCCGAGGAATACACCGGCCAGCGCACCCACATGCCGGCCTACCCGGAGGAGGGCGCCCTGCGCGGCGGCCACATCCCCACCGCGGCGTCCATCCCGTGGGCCCGCGCTGCCGCCGAGGACGGCACCTACCGCAGCCGCCCCGAACTGGAGGCGCTGTACCTGGACGAAGCGGGACTCAAGGAAGGCGACGACGTCGTGGCCTACTGCCGCATCGGCGAGCGGTCCAGCCACACCTGGTTCGCGCTCAAGTACCTGCTGGGCTTCGATTCTGTCCGCAACTACGACGGATCCTGGACCGAATGGGGCAACGCCGTCCGCGTCCCGATCGCCAAGGGCACCGACCGCGGCACCGTCCCCGCAGGCAAGTAAACTGGGAGCGATGACTACTTCTGCCCTGCCCCCCGCCCTGGCGGACATCGTTGACGATTTCCAGGCCCTCGAGGAAGCCGAGCGGCTGCAGCTGCTGCTGGAGTTTTCCCGCGAGCTGCCGGATCCGCCGGCCCGGCTCCAGGACCACCCGGAGCTGATGGAGCAGGTGGTTGAATGCCAGTCGCCGCTGTTCCTCACAATCGAGACGGAACCCGCCGGTGACGGGCAGCCCGACGGCGGCCCTGAGCGCGTGCGGCTGTTCTTCAAGGCCCCGCCGGAGGCACCCACCACCCGCGGCTTCGCCGGCGTGCTGCACGAGGGTCTCGACGGGCTGAGCCCGGCGGAGATCCTGGCCGTCCCGGACGACATGCCCGAACTCCTGGGCCTCACCCGGGCGATCACCCCGCTGCGGATGCGCGGCATGACGGCGATGCTCGGCCGGATCAAGCGCAAAGTCGTTGCCCTGCCGCAGCACGGCTAAGCAGCCCGGTGGCCCGTAAACAGGCGTCCCAGGGAACCCCGGCCACCGCGGCACTCGCGGCGGCCGGGGTTCCTTTCGTGGCGCACCCCTACAGCCACGACCCCGCCGCGGCCAGCTACGGCCTCGAGGCCGCCGAGATGCTTGGCATCGATCCGGCCCGGGTGTTCAAGACGCTGATGGTCGACGTCGACGGGCGCCTCGCCGTCGGCGTCGTGCCGGTCAGCGGAAACCTGGACCTGAAGGCGATGGCCGCCGCCCTGGGCGGCAAAAAGGCCGCCATGGCGGACCCCGCGACGGCGGAGCGCCGCACCGGCTACGTCCTCGGCGGCATTTCGCCGCTGGGACAGCGCCAGCCCTCCCCCACGGTGCTGGACGAGAGCGCGCTGGCGCTTGAGACCATCCTCGTGTCGGGCGGGCGCCGCGGCCTGGACCTGGAGCTCAGCCCGGCGGAGCTGGTCCGGCTGACCGGCGCCCGCACGGCCCGGATCGGCACCTCCCGAAGCTAGGGGCTTAGCCTGCCGGGGTTGGCCTGGGCGCCAGCTGCTGCCGGAGCCACGCGGTGACCAGGGACTCCCAGCGCTCGGGATCTACGTTCCATTCCTTGGTGTGCCGCGCCGTGCTGAACGTCTCGAACGTCACCATCTCCGGGTTCTTCTCGGCGAGGGCCGCGGACGGGCCGTAGGGGACGTATTCGTCGTCGACCGAGTGCAGGATCAGCGTTGGCGTCCGGAGCTCCACGGCACGGGACACCCAGTCCATCGCCTTGAGGTCCACCGGGGCGGCCAGCCCGGTGAGCCGGCGGCCCAGCCGGTGGCTCATCATCAGCTGCCCGTAGCGCCCGACGGCGGACGGGATCCGGTTCAGCTCGGCGTGGTGCGCCAGCACGTTGACCCAGTTGATCACCGGAGCGTCCAGCACCATCGCCCGGATCAGGTGGTGGTAGCGGGACAGGTCCGCCGTCTGCAGGCAGATCGCGCCGCCCATGGACCAGCCGAACAGCACCACTTCGCGGGCGCCCTGGTCGAGCGCGTAGGCGATCGCCGCCTCGACGTCGCGCCATTCGGTGGACCCCAGGCCGTACCGGCCGTCCTGCGCCGAGGGCGCCAGGCCGTCGTTGCGGTAGGAGATCAGCAGGCTGGACAGGCCCAGGTCGCGGGCCACCCGGACGGCCCGAAGGCCCTCCTGCCGGCTCGCGCCGCGCCCGTGCACCATGATCGCCCAGACGTCCGACGGCGGCGTTGCGCCCGCCGTCGCTGCCGGCATGTCCGCCGGCAGGCCAGCCTGCGGGGCGGCGCGGACCAGCCAGGCCGGCGCCGTGCCTCCGTCGACTTCGATCTGCACCTCTTCGGCCGGCAGCCCGAGGGCCGCGGGGTCAGGGTGCACGGCCCCGCTCCAGTAGCCGCGCCGCGCCGTCGTTAGGTCCCCGCTGTAAACGGCCTCGACCTCCCGCAGCACCGTCTGCTCGGCGGGCGAATAGGACAGGATCCGGCCGAGCCGGGCGTGCCCGCGGCCGCCGTCGAAGAAGAACCCGTAGACGCCCTCGACCGTTGAGTCCGGGGTCGCCTTGAGGATGACTTGCAGCTCGCGGCCGTCGCGGATCACCGCCAGCACTTCCTGGTCCTCCTCGCGGACCCGCACCGGCGTGATGACGCGCCGGGCGAAGTACAAGGCCAGCGCCGAGGAGCCCGCGGCGAGCAGGCCGGCCGCGGCGCTCCCGCCGATGATGCCGCCCACCGCCCACTTGGCGTTCCCGGCCGTCAGGGTCTCCGGCGCTCCGGTGTCCCGGAGGCCCGCCGGCAGGGCCCGGGGGGTCCTCCGGGCAGGGGGGATCCGGTGCGTTGGCGGGCGGAAGCGCAGGGTCGAGGCCATGGCACCATTCTTACCGAAGTCTTGGCCAACCCCGGCATCCGGCGCACCCGCGGCTCCGTCCGGCCGGGAGGGCGCCCCAATCCGTGCGGGGCGGTGGCCCTGGGGCTAGGCTGGGGGCATGAGCGACCCAATCGTCATCCTGACAGAAGAGCCCCTCGGCGCGGACGACCGCGTCAACATCGAAACCCTCGTGGCCGACGGCGATGCGCCGCTCGTGGTCCTGGTCCCGGCGAACACCGAGCGCCATTTGCTGGTGGACTTCCTGGAGAACCTGTCCATGCTGGAGATCGCCAAGGCCTTCCGCGAGCTGAGCACCAGGCACCCCGATCCGGCCGTGGAACGGGCGGCGGCCGCCGAAACCCTGGCGGCCTCCCTCGCCGCACTGGGCGGACTTGGCGGCGGCGTGACCGGCGAAATCGTCGAGGGCAAGGCCGTCGACGGCCTCGTCGCCAAGGTCAGGGAACTCAACGCAGGACAGGCCGTTGTGATCACCCGCCCGCACGCCGTCGCGGACACCTTCCACACCGACTGGGCCAACGAGGCCCAGGACAAGCTCGGCCTCCCGGTGCTGCATCTGTACGCCGGATCGGGATTTATCGGCGACTCCTGAGCGTTGTGGACGTCATGAGCATCTTCAGCAATAAGCCCAAGGTCCAGCCCGTCTCCTCCCCCGCCGGCGGGGATACCGCAGGGAACACCGCAGCGGCCCGTCAAACCGGCACTACCGCTGGGGGCCCGGTGGAAAAGACCGATCAGCAGTGGCGCGAGGAGCTGAGCCCGGAGGAATACCGGGTGCTGCGCCAGGCCGGGACCGAGCGGCCGTACACCGGCGAGTACTGGGACACCCACACCGAGGGCGTGTACCAGTGCCGGGCCTGCGGCACCGAGCTGTTCACCAGCCGGGAAAAATTCGATTCGCACTGCGGCTGGCCGTCCTTTTGGGCACCGCTGGCGGAGGGCACGGTGCGCTACATCCACGACCGCACCCTCGGGATGGAACGCATTGAGGTGCGCTGCGCGGCCTGTGATTCGCACCTGGGCCACGTATTCGAGGGCGAGGGCTACGGCACCCCTACGGACCAGCGCTACTGCATCAACTCCGTCTCCCTGAAGCTCGTCCCTGCGGCCTCCGGCGACACCGACGACTCCGCCAGCGCGGCCCGCTAGGCGGAGCCCCTGCCCGGCTGGAGCTGGATGCCACCCGTTGGCCCGCTTGCCTCAGACATTCTTATGCTCGACCCAATTTTGAGTTAGCACTTCTGTTTGCTTGCTACGCTCGCCGTAGACGTTCCAGCAACCAGAAAGGCGAGCAACGATGACCGTAACCGCCCTCACCCTCCCTGCCCGGATCACTGCCGATTCCCCGGAATGGCAGCAGCTCAAGGCCGCCGCGACCGCCCTGCAGGCCCTCCAGATCAAAGACGGTTCCGTGCCGGACGCCGCCGATCACGAGGCCGCGGCCCAGTTGGTCGCCACCATCACGGCGTCGGTTGACGCGCTGGCACCGTCCTTCCCGCACGATGCCCGCTACCTGGACCTCCTGGCCGTGGACTTCCAGCGCTGGGCAGACGGCGGCTTCGGAGTCCCCGACTTCCTGGACTCGCTCCAGGCCTTCCAGCCTCAGCAGCACCGCATCAACGGCCTGCAGCACCTCGTGGTCTTCCCGATGTACACCCAGAACGGCAGCAGCAACCGCCTGGTCGAAGCCGTGCTGATCGAGGTCGTCTGGCCCGAGTTCATCGCCGGCCTGGAGGCGGGCGATTACTCCAACAAGCTCTTCGTCCCGATCCGTTTCCTCGACTTCACCCCCGGCTACGACACCAACTCCGCGGTGCTCTTCCCGGAGACCGTGGCCGTCCGGGAGACACCCACCTTCACCTGGGGCGCCATCTTCGCCGACCGCGAGGCCGCCCGTTTCCGCCGGGTGCTCCGCGCCGCCGCGGACATCACCTCGCTGCAGCTTCCCGAGGATGCTGCGGGCCTGCTCGAGGACCAGGAGCTGACACAGGCGACGTTCGTTATGTGGGACCTCGTCCACGACCGCACCCACATGCGCGGCGACCTGCCGTTCGACCCCTTTATGATCAAGCAGCGCATGCCGTTCTTCCTGTACTCGCTCGAGGAACTCCGCTGCGACCTCACCGCCTTCCGCGAATCCGTGAAGATCGAAAAGGACGAGGACGCGGATCCGGAGGCCCGCCGGCACGCCAAGCTGGTCCAGTACGCCGTCATCTTCGACCGCATCTTCCGCTTCGCGATCACCGGCAGCCGGGTCCGCAACTATGACGGGCTCGGCGGCCAGCTGCTCTTCGCCTGGATGCACCAGCACCACGTGCTGCACTGGACCGACAGCAAGCTCAGCATCGGCTGGGACGAGGTTGCCGACGTCGTTATTGAACTCGGCGCCAAGATCGAGGAACTCTACTGGCGCTCGATCGACCGCCCCAAGACGGCGCACTGGCTGGCCGCCTACGAGCTGATCTCCAGCACCGTCACGCCCAACCCGGCCTCGGTCTGGGCCAAGGGGCCGGACGCCCTGCCGCTGGACGGGCCGCCGCGCGGCCTGACCGACCAGGTGCTCGACGACGAGTTCCCGCTCTCCATGTTCTACGAGGCGCTGGAGAAGAAGATGCGCACCGTGATCGAATCCACCGCCGGAATCACGGGCGCCTCCGACACCGGGACAGACACCGTTCCCATGAACGCCGGATGAGCGCCGGCCGCACACTGAGTGTGCTGGTCGCGGGCGGCAGCAGTCCTTCGGGGATCGCCGTCGCCCGCGCCCTGCGCAACGCCGGACACACCGTTTTCACTGTGGGCTCGGACCGGGCCCGGATCGAGGCCGCCGCGGCCGAAGCCGGCGACGGCGTGGTGCCGCTGGTTTGCGACCTCGCCGACCCGGCCGCGGTCCAGGACCTCCACTCAACACTTACGGAGCGGGCCGGGCGGGTCGACGGCGTGATCCACCTGGTGGGCGGCTGGCGCGGCGCGAAGGGCATCACGGACCAGAGCGACGAGGACTGGGACTTCCTGGAACGCAACGCCGTCACCACGCTCCGCAACGTCAGCCGGACCTTCTTCGACGACCTTGCCGCCTCGGACGCCGGGCGCCTGGCCATCGTCTCGTCCACCGCGGTGGCCAGCCCGACGGCGGGCGGCGCCAGCTATGCGGCGGCCAAGGCCGCCGCGGAGGCCTGGACCCTTGCGGTGGCCGACGGGTTCCGCCGCGGTCAGTCGGCACGCAAGGAGGACCCCGAAGAACAGCGCAGCGCCGCCGTGATCTTCGTGGTGAAGGCCCTCGTGGACGCGGGCATGCGCGCGAAGTCCCCGGAACGCACTTTCCCCGGCTTCACCGACATCGAAGACCTGGCCGCTGCCGCAGTCGGGCTCTTCACCGCCCCCGCCGCGGAACTGAACGGCCGGCGGCTGCCTCTTAGCCGGTAGGCCGGCACCTCTAGACTGAAAGTGTGAGTAACGAGATGACCAGCACGGTCGAAACAAACACAGTTGATACTGCCCCGGCCAGCACCATGGAGCGGCTCCACGACCCTTCGGTCCGCGGCTTCGCCTCGGACAACTATTCCGGGGTGCACCCGGAGGTGCTGGCGGCGCTGGCCGCCGCCAACGAGGGCCACCAGGTTTCCTACGGCGAGGACGACTACACCGCCCGGCTGCAGCAGCTGATGGAGGAGCACTTCGGGACCGGCATCGAATGCTTCCCGGTCTTCAACGGCACCGGTGCCAACGTGCTCTCGCTGCAGTCCCTGCTGCCGCGCTGGGGTGCCGTCATTTGCGCCTCGACCGCCCACATCAACATGGACGAAAACGGTGCCCCCGAGCGGATCGGCGGCATCAAGCTGCTCCAGGTGCCCACGGAGGACGGCAAGCTCACCCCCGCCCTGATCGACCAGGAAGCCTGGGGCTGGGGCGACGAGCACCGCGCCCAGCCGCTGGCCGTGTCCATCACCCAGACCACCGAACTCGGCACCTGCTACACGGCCGAGGAGGTCCGCGCCATCGCGGAGCATGTCCATTCCAAGGGCATGAAACTGCACATGGACGGCGCCCGGCTGGCCAACGCCGCCGCCCACCTGGGCGTGCCGCTGCGGGCCTTCACCCGCGACGCCGACGTGGACATCCTCTCCTTCGGCGGCACCAAGAACGGCCTGCTCTTCGGCGAGGTCGTGGTGGCCCTTAACCCCGACGCCGCCCACGGCTTGGTCTACCTGCGCAAGATGAACATGCAGCTGGCCTCCAAGATGCGGTTTATGTCCGCCCAGTTCATCGCCCTGCTCGAGGGTGACCTGTGGCTGCGGTCGGCCTCACACGCCAACGCGATGGCGGCCCGGCTGCGCGCCGGGGTCGAGTCGATCCCCGGCGTCGAGTTGAGCCAGGAGACCGAGTCCAACGGCGTTTTCGCCGTCCTCCCCGCCGGTGTGGCAGACCGGCTGCGGAAGTCCTTCCGCTTCTACGACTGGAACGAGGCGGCCCGCGAGGTCCGCTGGATGTGTTCCTTCGACACCACCGAGGAAGACGTTGATTCCTTTATTGCCGCGATCAAGCGCGAGCTCGCGGCCGGCTAACCGCCCGTCCGGCCCGGCAGGGCGGCGAGCCTGCCGGGCCGGGACGGCGCCCGTGCATACCCTGTCACTGTGAACGCCCTCGACCAGGTTCCGGCGGATTTCCTCTTCGCTTTGGGAACCCTTCGAAAAGCACGGTGCCGCAGCGAGTTGCGCCTCGACGAGATCCCGGCGCCCGGCCGGCTCGCGCCCTTCGCTGTCGCGCTCGGCGCGGAAGTCGTCGTCCCGGGCGACGGCGCGTCCGGGGCGGTCCACGGTCCGGCGGCCGCCGCGCTGGCCCCCGCGGCCGGCAGCGACGACGTCGAACTCGCCACCGGCCGCTTTATCCTCCTGCACGACCCGGACGGCTCCGCGGTCTGGGACGGCGAATTCCGGGTCGTCACCTACATCCGCGCCCAGCTGGAACCGGACATGGGCAACGACGAGATGCTCGGTTCCGTCGCCTGGACCTGGCTGGTGGAAGCACTGGAGAACCACCAGGCCGACTACCGTTCCGCCGGCGGCACAGCCACCCGGGTGCTCTCCGAGAGCTTCGGCACGCTGGCGGACCGGCCCGGAACCATCGACATCGAACTGCGTGCCTCCTGGACTCCGGCCGGCCGCGATATCACCGCGCATCTGGAGGCTTGGTCGGACATGGTCTGCACGTTTGCCGGTCTGCCGCCGCTGCCTGACGGCGTCTCTGCGCTGCCGCGCCGGCGTCCGCGGCGGGCATGACCGGGCCCGGCCAGGCACCGCTTCGGCCTGCAACAATGGCGATGTCGGTAAACTGGAGTCATCATGACCCCTCATAATCCGGAAATCACCACCGCGGGCGCAGCCACCAACACAGCCGCAGCCACCGACTCTGCCGCCAGCACCGCCACGAACCCTCCCGCCGGCGCAGCGCAGGCTGCGGACACGGCAACCCACATCACGGTGGAAGGCTTCGACAGCCTGGTCCCCGAGGTCATTGACCTCGACGCACCGCGTGACGGCGTCCCGCTCGTCATCGAAACCCGGGCAGGACTGGAACGCTGCGCGGCAGCCTTGGCCGCGGGCCACGGCCCCGCGGGGGTCGACGCCGAACGGGCATCCGGATTCCGTTACGGCCAGCGCGCTTTCCTGGTCCAGATCCGCCGCGAAGGCGCCGGCACCTGGCTGATCGACCCGGAGCCGTTCGGTGACCTCAGCATCATCAACGACGCACTGCGCGGCGTCGAATGGATCCTGCACGCCGCCAGCCAGGACCTCCCCTGCCTCTCCGAACTCGGCATGTGGCCGGACAAACTCTTCGACACCGAGCTCGCCGCCCGGCTGGCCGGCCTGCCCCGGGTGGGCCTCGCCGCCGTGATCGAACAGCTCCTCGGCTTCGGACTGGCCAAGGAGCACTCCGCGGCCGACTGGTCCACCCGGCCGCTGCCCGAACCCTGGCTGCGCTACGCCGCGCTCGACGTCGAGGTCCTCACCGAACTGCGCGAGGAGCTGATCGAACTCCTCACCGCGGACGGCAAACTCGAGTACGCCGAGCAGGAATTCGCCGCGATCCTCGAGGCCGGCAAGGCCCCGCCGCGCGTCGACCCGTGGCGCAAAACCTCCGGGCTGCACCAGATCCGCGACCGCCGCCAGCTCGCGGCCGTCCGCGAACTCTGGCTGGAGCGCGACTCGCTCGCCCAGAAGCGCGACGTCGCCCCCGGCCGGCTGATCCCCGACTCCTCCCTCGTGGCCGCCGCGAAGGCCATGCCCAGCACCGTCCCGCAGCTGCTCGGCACCAAGGGCTTCCACGGCCGCGCCGCGCAGCGCGAGGCCCCGCGCTGGCTGCGCTGCATCAGCACCGCCCGCAGCCTCGAGGAACTGCCGCCGCTGCACCTTCCCACCAACGCTCCCCCGCCGCCGCGCGTCTGGGCCGACCGGGACCCGGAAGCCGCGGCACGCCTCGCCACCGCCAGGCCCCTGCTGCAGGCCCGGGCCGAGGAGCTGAACCTGCCGGTGGAGAACCTCCTCACCCCCGACTTCCTGCGCCGTGTGGCCTGGCGCCCGCCGGCGGAAATCAGTGAGGAAGGCATCGCCGAGGAGCTGCAGAACCTCGGTGCCCGCCAATGGCAGATCCAGCTCACCGCCCCGCTGATCGCCGAGGCGTTCCTGTACCCGCAGCCGCTGCCGCCGAAAGAGGCCAAGGCAGCCGCCCCGGGAACAGCCGACGCCCCGTCCGAAGCCGTTTCCTGACCCGCCGGCTCCGTCTCCTTGCCAGCTAAGTTACTGATGAGTAACATAGCTGGTGATGCCGCCTGGATCATTCCAGCCCGTCCTGCCCCCTTGGGCGCGCGCAACGATCCGGCACCCATGTCTCAATGAGGAGTAAAACGTGAGCCAAGCCAGCAGCGCCCAGCCGGCCACCGGAAGAAGGACCACTGTCCGCGACGTCGTTTTCGTCGACGGCGTCCGCACCCCGTTCGGCCGCGCCGGCGAGAAGGGCATTTACGCCGGAACCCGTGCCGATGACCTTGTGGTCAAATGCATCCGCGAACTCATGCGCCGCAACCCCTCCCTGCCGGCCGAGCGGATCGACGAGGTGGCCATCGCCGCCACCACCCAGACCGGCGACCAGGGCCTGACCATCGGCCGCACCGCGGCCCTGCTGGCCGGGCTGCCGCGCACCGTTCCCGGGTTCGCGATCGACCGGATGTGCGCCGGCGCCATGACCGCCGTCACCACGACGGCGAGCGGCATCGGCTTCGGCGCATACGACGTCGTGATCGCCGGCGGCGTCGAACACATGGGCAACCACCCGATGGGCGCCGGCGCGGACCCGAACCCGCGGTTTATGTCCGAGCGGATTGTGGATCCCGCGGCCCTGAACATGGGCAACACGGCCGAGAACCTGCACGACCGCTTCCCGGCCATCACCAAGGAGCGCACGGACGCCTACGCCGTGGCCTCCCAGGACAAGCTGGCCGCGGCCTACGCCAAGGAGCAGATCCAGCCGGACCTGGTCCCGGTGGCCACCATGAAGCCCGGCCAGGGCTGGACCGTCAACACCGTGGACGAGCCTCCGCGCCCGGGCACCTCGGTGGAGGACCTCGCCGCGCTGCGCACCCCGTTCCGCGCGCACGGCCGCGTCACCGCCGGCAACGCCGCCGGCCTCAACGACGGCGCCACCGCCGCGCTGCTGGCCTCGGCCGACGCCGCCGAGGAACTCGGCCTGCCGGTCAAGATGCGCCTGGTCAGCTACGCCTTCGCCGGCGTCGAACCCGAGGTCATGGGCATCGGCCCGGTCCCGGCCACCGAGAAAGCGCTCAAGAACGCCGGCCTCGGCATCGGGGACATCGGCCTGTTTGAGATCAACGAGGCCTTCGCCGTCCAGGTACTCAGCTTCCTGGACCACTTCGGCATCGCCGACGACGACCCCCGGGTCAACCGCTACGGCGGCGCGATCGCCGTCGGCCACCCGCTGGCCTCCTCCGGCGTGCGGCTGATGAACCAGCTGGCCCGGCAGTTCGAGGAGGACCACAGCGTCCGCTTCGGCATGACCACCATGTGCATCGGCCTGGGCATGGGCGCCACCGTCATCTGGGAAAACCCGCACCACGCCGACTACGGCACCGAGTACACCACCACCGAGACTGGAGCCGCAGCATGAGCGCCGCCGATTTCCGCAAACTCGCCGAACTCTTCCCGGGCGAGACCGTGACCCACTCCTACGTCCAGGACATCCAGCTGCCCGCCGTCAACGGCACCAGCCCCGGCACCTTCGCGCTGGTCACGCTGGACAACGGCCTGGACCACTCCAAGCCCACCACGCTGGGCCCGAACACCCTGATCGAGCTCGGCACCGTGCTGGAAGGGCTGCGGGAGCGTGCCGCGCGCGGCGAGATCGTCGGCGTCGGCGTGACCGGCAAGCCCTATTTCCTGGTCGCCGGTGCGGACCTGTCCACGGTCAAGTCCGTCAGCGGCCGCGAGCAGGGCCTCTGGATGGCCCAGCTCGGCCACGACGTCTACTCCACCCTGGCCAACCTCGGTGTCCCCAGCTTCGCGTTCATCAACGGCCTGGCCCTGGGCGGCGGGCTGGAGATCGCCCTGCAGTCCACCTACCGCACCGTCTCCACCGGGGCCGGCGCGCTGGCCCTGCCGGAGGCGTTCATCGGGCTGATCCCGGGCTGGGGCGGGGTCTACATCCTGCCGCGGCTCATCGGGCCCGAGAACGCCGTCAAGGTCATGATCGAAAACCCGCTGAGCAACAACCGCACCCTGACCGGCCCGCAGGCCTACGGCCTCGGCGTCGCGGACGCCATCTTCGAGCCCGCCGACTTCGTCGAGCAGTCCGTCGCCTGGGCCGCCCGGGTGATCGCCGGTGCCGAGACCCCGGCACGGGCCAACGCCGTCGATGCCGCCGCGCCCGACGTCGCCGAGCGCTGGGCGGCCGCCGTGGCCGCCGGCCGCGCCTTCGTCGAAGCCAAGACCTCCAACGCCTCCCCCGCCCCGGCCAAGGTGCTGGACGTGATGGAAGCCAACCGGACCCTCACCCAGGCGGAGTCGGCGGAGCTCGAGTGCCAGACCCTCGCGGACCTGATGCAGACCGACGAGTTCCGCTCCACCGTGTACGCCTTCCTGGACCTGGTGCAGCGCCGCTCCAAGCGCCCCGCGGGCGCCCCGGACCGCAAGCTCGCGCGCCCGGTCACGAAGATCGGCGTCGTCGGCGCCGGCCTGATGGCCAGCCAGCTCGCGCTGCTCTTCGCCCGCCAGCTCAAGGTGCCGGTGGTCATGACCGACATCGACCAGGCCCGCGTGGACAAGGGCGTGGACTACGTGCACGCCGAGGTGGACAAGCTGCTGGCGAAGAAGCGGATCAGCCCGGACGCCGCCAACCGGACCAAGGCCCTGGTCAGCGGCTCGGTGTCCAAGGAAGCCTTCGCGGACGCCGACTTTGTGATCGAGGCCGTGTTCGAGGAGCTCAACGTCAAAAAGCAGGTGTTCAAGGAGGTCGAGGCGATCGTCTCGCCCGAGTGCATCCTGGCGACCAACACCTCCTCGCTGTCCGTCACCGCCATGGCCGAGGACCTGCAGAACCCCGAGCGGCTGGTCGGTTTCCACTTCTTCAACCCGGTGGCCGTGATGCCGCTGCTGGAGATCGTCCGGGCGCCGAAAACCGACGACGCTGTGCTGGCCACCGCCTTCGAACTGGCCAAGGGCCTGAAGAAGTCCGCGGTGCTGGTCAAGGACGCCGCCGCGTTTGTGGTCAACCGGCTCCTGCTGCGCCTGATGGGCGAGGTCACCGCGGCCTTCGACGAGGGCACCCCGGCCGAGGTGGCGGACAACGCGCTGCGCCCCATGGGCCTGCCGATGACACCGTTCACCCTCGGCGCCATGGTGGGGCTGCCGGTCGCGCAGCACGTCCAGGAATCCCTGCACGCCGCCTTCGGGGACCGTTTCACGGTGTCGAAGAACCTGCAGGTGCTGATCGACAACGGCATCAAGTCGCTCTGGGACCCGGCCTCCGTCAAGGCCGGCAAGCCCGAGATCCCGGCCGAAACCCTAGCGCTGCTGTCCTTCGGCGATTCGCCGTCCACCGCGGAGGAAGTGCTGCGCCGCACGCAGGACGCCCTCGCCGAGGAAATCGGCCTGATGCTGGCCGAAGGTGTGGTCGCCGGGCCGGAGGACATCGACCTCTGCATGATCCTCGGCGCCGGCTGGCCGATGTTCCTTGGCGGCATCACCCCGTACCTGGACCGGGTGGGCGCCTCCGAGCGGGTCAACGGCAAGAAGTTCCTCGCACCGGGCGTGGCCTCCGAACCGGCCGCCTGAGCCGCCGGCTTCCCAGCCAAAGCGCCGCCGTCCCCGCCGTAAGGCAGGGGCGGCGGCGCTTTTTTGCGTCAGACTTCCCGCAGGCTCCCGCCGTCGAGCGCGAGGACGCGGTGGGCGCTGGCTTTGGCGTAGGCGAGGTCGTGGGTGACCATCACGACGCCGGCGCCGCGCGCTGCCGCGGCGGCCACGGCGTCGGCGAGGTGTTCGAGGCCGTGCCGGTCCAGTCCCACGGTGGGCTCATCCAGGGCCAGGAGGGCCGGCCTGCGGGCGAGCACCGTGGCCAGGGCCAGCAGCCGCTGCCGGGAGGAGGGCAGCTCGGCCGGGTGGTCCTGCGCAGCTTCGGAGAGCCCGACGGCGGCCAGCGCCTCGAGCGCCCGCCCGGGCGCCTCGGCGCCCGCCAGCCGGCGCAGTCCGAAGCCGACCTCCCGCAGCACCGTCCGTTCAAAGAGCTGCTCGCGCGGCTGCTGGAAGAGCAGGCCGACCGAGGCGGCGGTGTGTCCCGCCGGGGTCCGGCCAATGCTTCGTCCCAGCACCCGCACCTCGCCGGCGTGCGGCCGGAGCAGTCCGTTGAAGTGGCGCAGCAGCGTGGATTTTCCGGCGCCGTTGGGGCCGGTGATCGCGACAACTTCCCCCGGACGGACGGTGAGGTCCAGGTTCCGCAGCAACCCGTTGGTCCGGTAGCCGAAGCCGATTCCCCGCAGTTCGAGGACCGGCGCTGCGGCGTTTGCCGGGGCCGCGGTCAGTGTCCGCAGCACTGCGGCGGCGGCGCTCTCCGGCACGACGCCGGCGTCACGCAGGTGGGGGCCCGCGGCCAGTTCGGCGGGTGCGCCTTCCACCGTCGCCGTGCCGCCGTCCAGTACCAGCCAGTGCCCGGCGCGCCGGGCCAGGGAATCCGCGGACTGGCTCAACAACACGACGGCGGTGCCGGCGTCGACCAGCTGCTCCACCAGCGTCCGGAGCCGGCCGGCGCCGGCGGCATCGAGGGAGGCCAGCGGTTCGTCGAGGACCAGCACCTCCGGTTCGGCGATGACCGCGCACGCAACCGCCAGCCGGCGCAGCTCGCCGCCGGAAAGCTCGGCCGGGTTCCGTTCCATCAGCCCGGACAGGCCCGTCAGTTCCGCGGTCCGGGCCACCCGCCGCAGCATCTCCAGGCGCGGCACGCCCCGGTTCTCGAGGCCGAAGGCGAGTTCCTCGGCGACGGTGGAGCGCACCGTGGAGAGCATGGTGGCGGCATCCTGGGGCACGTAGCCCACCCTGCCGGACCAGGCGGCCGGGTCGATCCGGGGGTCGCCGCCGGCGCCGGCGAACTCCAGCGCGTCCGCGCCGAGCGCCAGGCTGCCGCGCAGGACCCCGGAGTGGCCGGCCCGCAGCCAGCCGGCGAGGACCTTGCCGAGCGTGGTTTTGCCGCTTCCGGAGCCACCCAGCACCGCGGTCAGGGAACCGGGCTGCACGCAGAGCCGCACGTTCCGCAGCGCCTCCCGGTTGTCGCCGTGGAAGCTGAAGCTGTCGATCCGTGCGGCGGCCGCCGGTAACGCCGGGGTCGCGCGTCCGGCCGCGTTTACGCCGGCCCCCTTCATGCCGTCACCGCCGCCGGCCAGGCCGTGACGAGCCGCAGCACAACGGCGGCCGCGGCGAGCAGGAGCGCCGCGGCACGGAAGATCCGCTGCCCGGGCGGGCCCTGCAGCTGCCGGTAGCTGGTCCGCGGACCCGGCGCGCCGAAACCGCGCGCGTCGAGGGCCTGCGCCCGGACCCCGGCGTCCTCGATCAGCCCCAGCACCAGCGGCACCGCCTGCAGCCGGGCCGCGGCCAGCCGCGACAGCAGCCCGCGCCGGACCACCAGGCCGCGCGCCTCCTGCGCCTGCCGGATCCGCTCCAGCCGGCCGGCCATGGCCGGGACCAGGGTAAGCGTGGAGGCGAGGACAAAGCTGAATTGCGGCGGGATCCGCCGCGCGGCCAGTGCTGCCAGGAGATCCGGGACGCTGACGGTGAAGGAGAACAGCAGGAGCACCAGGACGGACGCGGCCGTCCTGGACGCCAGCTCCAGGGCCAGGCCGAGCCCCTCGGCCGTCACGCGGGCCGGACCCCACTGCGCCAGCACCGTGTGGCCTTCAGGGAAGAACAGTCCGTGCAGCACCAGCAGGGACAGGCACAGCGGCACCAGGATGACCCCGGCCGCCGCCAGCACCCGCGGCCCCGCACCCGCGCGGAAGGCGAACAACACGGCGGCCAGGGCCACTGCGAGGGACAGCGGCCAGCTGCCGGCCGCCGTCGTGATGACCGCGGCGCAACCGGCCGCCGTCAGGGCCGTCAGCGGGTGCAGGCGCACGGTCCTAGGCAACTGGTCCTAGGCGGCGGGGGCCGCCGGGGCCTTGCCGGCGAGCACCCGGAAGCGGCGGACGAAGGCGAACTGGAACGTGGTGCGCCGCGGCAGGGCGTAGGCCAGCAGGGCGGCGATGGTGAAGACGATCGCCTTGTCCATCGGGTCCGAGATGAGGGCCTGCTTGGTGATCGCGGCCAGCAGGGTGTCGCCCATGGCGCGGAAGGCGCTGACGACGGCGCCGGTGCCCAGGCCGGCGGTTCCGCCGTAGACGAAGGCCGCAATCGGGGCGGACACAACGCCGGCCAGGATGCCGGTGAGGAAGCCGGCCACCGGGGCCAGGTAGAAGCGGCGGAACAGGCCGCCGCGGGCGGCGAGTCCGGCGAGGAAGCCGATCAGGGCCGCGCCGGCGGCGAAGGGCAGCACGGTGGGGTTGAAGAAGGACCAGACGATGCTACCGAGCACGCCGGTGGCGGCGCCGGCGGCCGGGCCGGCCAGGACGGCGATCAGGACCGTGCCGATCGCGTCGAGGTAGAACGGCAGGCCGGTGCTGCCCATCAACTGGCCGAGCACCACGTTGAGCACAATCGCCACGGGCATCAGGACCAGGGTGGACGTGGGGAGCACGGGCAGCACGGCGACCAGCAGCAGCACCGCGCCGAGCAGGAAGCCGCCGAGGGCGACGAGGGCGGAGAAGCTGGCCAGGCCGTCGGCGAGTTCCACCGGCTGGGTGAGGACCAGGAAGACGTAGGTGGCGGCGATGGCCGCGGCGCCTGCGATCTCGAGCAGCCGGCGGCGGCGCGGGGCTGTTCCGGGCCGGGCGTCGGCATCGGGGAGGGTCAGGGGCTGCTGTGACATGGGAAGGGTCCTTCGGCGTGGGTTTGGAACGTCCGCCTCATGTCACCTCGGCGCAGCTATCATCTTAGCGACCCTGCGCACCGCCGGGAACACTGCCGGCTATTGTGCCGCCAGGGACCGGTCCAGCGACCGGGCCAGGGCGCCCACCGAGGAAATGAGTTCGTCGAAGCACTGGCCCGGATCGTTGCCGGTGACGATCCTGGCGTTCGGCGGCAGGTCCCAGAGTCCGCGGAAGTCCGCCACCGTGGTGCCAACCAGCAGCGGCGAGACGGTTTCGACGTCGACCGTGGCCAGCCGGGCGGTGAACGGGGTGCGTGCGACGGCGGCGCAGGCGGCGAAGGCGTCGTGCATGTGTGCCACGTAGCCCTGGTCGTAGTGCCGGTGGAACTCCATGTAGAACCGGATCGCGTCGGACAGGCAGGCCACGAGCGGGCTGCTGGAGGTGCTGCGGAGGCCCTCCGGCTGCTCCGGCAGGACGAGTTCCGGTCCGGCCCCGGCGGCCTCCCCGAGGCGCCGCAGGTGCTCGGGAAGCATCTCGATCCGCTCCGTTGTTTCGAGCGCGCACACCAGCGGCAGTTTGTCTTCGGGCAGACCGCGGTAGGCCTCGTAGACCTCCTTGGCGGCGTGCGGGTCCACCGAGGTGTTCCACTCCGCCGTCGGCGTGGTGTTGCCTTGGTAGTAGAAGCTGCCGCCCATGATGACGAGTCCCTTGAGCAGCCGCGGCAGGTCCGGTTCGCGGCGCAGGGCGACGGCGAAGTTGGTCAGCGGCCCGGTGATCAGCCCGGTGATCTCCCCCGGATGCGCCCGGACTTCCTCCACCCAGACGTCGACGGCGTGGCGCGGGGAGATCTGCTGGGCGGGGGCGGGCAGCTCGGCGTAGCCGATCCCCTGCGGCCCGTGGGTTTCTTCGGTGGTGACCAGCGGGATTTCCAGCGGGACCTCGGCGCCGACAGCCACCTCGATCCCCTGCCGGCCGCACAGCTCCAGCAGGGACAGGCTGTTCCGCGCCACCTGGTGCGCCCCGACGTTGCCCGCGGTGCAGGTGATGGCCTGCAGGTGGACGTCGGGCCGTGACAGCAGGTAGACGATGGCCAAGGCGTCGTCGATGCCGGTATCGACATCCATCAGGATCCGCTGCACGGCGGCGTCGGTCTCAGGCACGGGTGCGCTCAACATAGTTCGGCTCGGATCAGTGCTACTCAGAACAGTGCGACCTTCGGCGTGCGCGGGAAGATCTCATCAAGTTCGGCGAGCTCCTTGGCATCCGGGACCCAGGCGACGGCCTCGGCGTTCTGCCGGACCTGCTCGGGCCGGGTGGCGCCCGCGATCACGCTGCTGACCGAGGGCTGGGCGGCGAGCCAGGAGAAGGCCACCTGGATCTCGGTCAGGCCCCGCTCGGCGGCGAAGGCGGAGAACGCGTCCAGCTGCTTCCAGTCGGCGTCGTGGACCAGGTTGGTGCGCGTGTGGCTCAGGCGCGATCCCTCCGGCGCCTGCCCAGCAGAGTACTTGCCCGTGAGCAGTCCGTTGGCCAGCGGGAAGTAGGGCAGCACGCCCAGGCCGTAGGCTTCGGCCGCCGGGGTGACCTCCAGCTCGGCGCGACGGTCCAGCAGGTTGTAGTGGTTCTGGCTGGAGATGAAGCGTTCGCCGCCTTGGGCGCGGGCCACGAATTCGGCCTCGGCGATCTGCCAGCCGGCCCGGTTGGAGTGGCCGATGTAGCGGACTTTGCCGCTGGCCACGAGCTCCTCGAGGGCCGCGAGGGTCTCGTCGATGGGCGTGAGCGGGTCCGGCGTGTGGAACTGGTACAGGTCGATCCAGTCGGTTCCGAGCCGGCGCAGGGACGCCTCGGCGGCCTTGACGATGTAGCGGCGGGATCCCCGGGCGCCGAAGTCGTTGCCGTTGGTCCCGCGCATGTCCATTCCGAACTTGGTGCCGATCACGGCGTCGCCGCGGCGGGACCCGAGCGCCTTGCCGAGCATCGTTTCGCTGAGCCCGGGCTCCCGGCCGTAGGCGTCCGCGACGTCGAAGAAGGTAATGCCGGCGTCCAGGGCCGCATGCACGACGGCGTCGGTCCCCTCGTGCGTCTCAGTGGCGGTATTGGCCCGGCCCAGGTTGTTGCAGCCAAGTCCCACGACGGAGACAGTCAGTCCGGAATTTCCTACGCGGCGGTATTCAGTCATGGGATTCAGCCTATAACGGCCGACGGCGCCACCGCGGCAGCCGCACGCGGTCTCCCGATGCTGGACCCCTGCCCCCTACCCTGCGGGCAGTTCCAGTCCGCGTTCGTCCAGGGCATCCTCAAGCTGGGCCAGGGTGCGAGGGCAGACCCCCGGCATCCCGGCAAGCCGGCGCCGGCCAAGCTGCACGAGGTGTTCGAGGGTTTCAACTCCCGCGTGCGCCAGGGACTTGCGGGCCGGGGCCGCCAGTCCGGCGGGAAGCGGGGTGCTGCCGGGTCGAGGGGTTTTGCGCGTCATTGCGTTGCCTTCCTGTCGCTTGCCCCCAAAACTGATGTGAGCCGTGCCCGGCTCCCCGCAGGTACTGTCCGGGCCGTGGGTGGCGGGCCCGGCGCCTAGAGCGTGAAGCTGTTGGCCGGTTTGGCCGAGTGCTTCAGTTTGAAGTCCGTCCCGCCGAACGGTGCGGCACCGATGCTGAGCTTGGTGAAGTCCAGGTCCTCGCCGCGGATGCAGACCTTGATCGCGTTGACCGTCTTGTTGACCTCCGGGGTGAGGCAAAAGATGTTGAGTTTGGCGTCGGAGAATTCGGAGCGGTCCACCACGCCGAGGCCGCGCCAGGCGAGGTGGCTGATCAGGGCGTCCTTGGCCTTCTCCTCGAGGTAGCGGTCGCGGCTGGTGCCGTCCTTGGTCTTGAGCGCGTACTGCGCCACCACCCAGAACTGCTCCTCGTCCGGGATCTCGGCGTAGCCGTCCTCGGTGCACTGCGCGGCGAAGGCCTCCATCAGGCCCTCCCCCGCGGCGGCGTCGGCGGCCTCGGTCTCCTCGGTGGTGCTCTGGTGCCCGACGACGCCGTGGTTCATCACGAACTCGTGGTACTCCTCGTCGATCCAGGCTTCCCTGAAGTGCAGGACTCCCTCGTCATCGCGCTTGTACACGCGGATAATGCCGCTCATGGCTGTCCCTTCGTAAACCGTCCGCGGCAGGTGCCGTCGAAGGGTGCTTGTTGTGCCTTGACGGCGTGGTCGTTCCGGCCCAACGTCGGGACCCTCACAGGATCGGCAGGCTGCCGGTGCTGGGGTGCTCCTGACCGGGCAGCGGCCGCGCGAACGGCACCTTGGTCCCGAGGACCTGGGCGACGACGTCGTGGGTGATCTGCTGGGCCGTCAGTCCGACGCGCTCCAGCACCTGGCTGCGGCTCCCGTGGTCCAGGAACTCCACCGGCAGGCCCACCTCGTTGAGCGCGGTGTCCACCCCGGCGGCCCGCATTTCCTGCCGGATCCGGGAGCCGACTCCGCCGGCCCGGACGCCGTCCTCGATGCAGATCACGAGGCGGTGATGCGAGGCGAGGGCGATAACGGACTTGGGCACCGGCAGGACCCAGCGCGGGTCCACCACAGTGGAGCTGATGCCTTGGGCGCCGAGGCGGTTGGAGACGTCGAGAGCCAGCTCGGACATGGCGCCGACGCTGACGATCAGGACGTCGTTGTCGCTGGACCCGGCGGGCCGCCGGGCCAGCACGTCGACGCCGTCGCTGAGGCGTTCGAGCGCTTCCACTTCGGCGCCGACCGTGCCCTTGGAGTAGCGGATCACGGTGGGGGCGTCCTCGACGGCGACCGCCTCGCGCAGTTCCTCGCGCAGCCGGGTGGCGTCGCGGGGCGCGGCCAGGTGCAGGCCGGGGACGATCTGCACCATGGCCATGTCCCACATGCCGTGGTGGCTGGCGCCGTCTGGCCCGGTGACCCCGGCCCGGTCCAGCACCACGGTCACGCCGGCTTTGTGCAGCGCCACGTCCATCAGCAGCTGGTCGAAGGCACGGTTCAGGAAGGTCGCGTACACCGCCACGACGGGGTGCAGGCCGCCGAAGGCCATGCCCGCCGCGGAGGTGAGGGCGTGCTGCTCGGCGATGCCGACGTCGAACACCCGGTCCGGGTGGCGGGCGGCGAACTTGTGCAGCCCCACCGGGATCAGCATGGCGCCGGTGATTCCGACGATGTCCTTGCGCTCGTCGGCGATGTCGGCGATCTCATCGGCGAACACGGAGGTCCAGGACTTCGCGCCGCCGGCCTCGGTGGGTTCGCCGGTTTCCGGGTCGATGATCCCGACGGCGTGGAACTGGTCCGCCTCGTGAGCCCGGGCCGGCGCATAGCCGTGGCCCTTCTCGGTCATGGCGTGGACGATCACGGGGCCGGCGTAGTTCTTGGCCGTGGACAGCGCGTTCTCCATGGCCTGGAGGTTGTGGCCGTCCACCGGGCCGATGTACTTCATTCCGAGGTCCTCGAACATGCCCTGCGGCGCCCACCAGTCCTTGATGCCCTTTTTCATGGCATGCAGGCTCTTGTAGGTGAACTGTCCCACGGGGCCGCCGCTCTGCAGCCGCTTCTTCCACCAGTCGAGGGCGCCTTCGTAGGCGGGCGCGGCGCGGAGTGAATCGATCGTGGGGCGCAGCGAGGCGAGGTAGTCGGCGACGCCGCCGACGGTCGGGGCGTAGGAGCGGCCGTTGTCGTTGACCACGATCACCACACGTCGCTTCTTGTCCGCGGCGATGTTGTTGATGGCCTCCCAGGCCATGCCGCCGGTCAGGGCGCCGTCACCGACGACGGCGATCACGTACCGGTCGCCGTCGCCGGTCAGCCGCCGGGCGCGGGAGATGCCGTCGGCCCAGGACAGCGAGGAGGAGGCGTGCGAGCTTTCGACGATGTCGTGCTCGGATTCGCCGCGGTCCGGGTAGCCGGAGAGCCCGCCCTGCTGGCGGAGCGTGCTGAAGTCCTGGCGGCCGGTGAGGAGCTTGTGCACGTAGGACTGGTGGCCGGTGTCGAAGACGATGCTGTCGCGGGGGGAATCGAAGATCCGGTGCACCGCGATGGTGAGTTCAACGACGCCGAGGTTCGGCCCGAGGTGGCCTCCCGTCTGGGAAACGTTGCCGATCAGGAACTCCCTGACCTCGGCTGCCAGCTGCTCCAGCTGCGCCTCGGACAATTTGTTCAGGTCCTGCGGACTCCGGATGGTCTCCAAGATTCCCAACGGCCCCTCCTTGCGGGTAGTAGACATGCCTTTTAACTCTAACGCCTCCGAACCGGGCCGGGTGCCGGAAACGGGAAAGCCCCGGTCCGTCGGTGACGGGCCGGGGCTTTCGGGCGGTGCTGCCGGAACTGACCTAGCTGGCCGAGATCTGGCGCAGCACGTACTGCAGGATGCCGCCGTTGCGGTAGTAGTCGGCTTCACCCGGGGTGTCGATGCGCAGGACCGCGTCGAACGAGGTGGTGGAGCCATCTTCGGCCGTGGCGGTGACCTTGAGGGTCTTCGGCGTGGTGCCTTCGTTGAGGGCGGTGACGCCCTCAACGGCGAAGGTTTCCGTGCCGGTCAGGCCCAGGCTGGCGGCGTTCTGGCCGGCCGGGTACTGCAGCGGCAGGACGCCCATGCCGATCAGGTTGGAGCGGTGGATACGCTCGTAGCTCTCCGCGATGACAGCCTTGACACCCAACAGTGCGGTGCCCTTGGCGGCCCAGTCACGGGACGAACCGGAGCCGTACTCCTTGCCGGCCAGGACAACCAGCGGGGTGCCGGCGGCCTGGTAGTTCTGCGCGGCGTCGTAGACGTAGGCCTGCGGGCCGTCGGCCTGGGTGAAGTCGCGGGTGAAGCCGCCCTCGACGCCGTCGAGGAGCTGGTTCTTGATCCGAATGTTGGCGAAGGTGCCGCGGATCATGACTTCGTGGTTGCCACGGCGTGAGCCGTAGGAGTTGAAGTCCTTGCGCTCCACACCGTTGGCCAGCAGGTACTGGCCGGCCGGGGTGTCGGACTTGAAGGAACCGGCCGGGGAGATGTGGTCCGTGGTGACGGAATCGCCGAGCTTGAGCAGCACGCGCGCCCCGGTGATGTCCTGCACGGGCTCCGGCTGCGCCTGCATGCCCTCGAAGTACGGGGGCTTCCGGACGTAGGTGGACTTCTCGTCCCAGGCGAAGGTGTCGCCGGCCGGGGTGTCGAGTGCCTTCCAGCGCTCGTCGCCCTCGAAGACACCCTCGTAGCCGCGGGCGAACATGCCCTTGTCGATCGAGGAGTCGATGACCTGCTGGACCTCGACCGGGTTCGGCCAGATGTCCTTCAGGAAGACGTCGTTGCCGGCCTCGTCCTGGCCCAGGGCGTCGTTTTCGAAGTCGAAGTCCATGGTGCCGGCCAGGGCGTACGCGATGACCAGCGGCGGGGAGGCCAGGTAGTTCATCTTGACGTCCGGGTTGATCCGGCCTTCGAAGTTGCGGTTGCCGGAGAGCACGGCGGTGACGGAAAGGTCGTTGGCCTGGATGGCCTCGGAGATTTCGGCGTCGAGCGGGCCGGAGTTGCCGATGCAGGTCGCGCAGCCGTAGCCGACGATGTAGAAGCCGAGCTTCTCCAGGTACGGGGTCAGGCCCGACTTGTTGTAGTAGTCGGTGACGACCTTGGAACCGGGGGCCACGGAGGTCTTGACCCACGGCTTGGAGGTGAGGCCCTTGTCCACGGCGTTGCGGGCCAGCAGCGCGGCGGCCAGCATCACGGACGGGTTGGACGTGTTGGTGCAGGAGGTGATCGAGGCGATCGACACCGCGCCGTGGTCCAGTTCGAACTCGCGGCCGTCGGCGGTCGTGACGGCCACCGTCTTGGACGGGCGGCCGTTCGACTTCGGGCCGTGCGCGTGCGGCGCCTGGTCCGTGAGGTGGGTGCCGGAGGCGGTGAAGGACGGGGCGTCCGACGCCGGGAAGCTCTCGTCGATCGCTTCGTCCAGGCTGCCGTCGGCCAGGTCTTCCTTCACGTAGTTGCGCAGGTCCTCGCGGAACTGGGCCTTCGATTCGGAGAGGATGATGCGGTCCTGCGGGCGCTTCGGGCCGGAGATCGACGGGACAACCGTCGAAAGGTCCAGCTCGAGGTACTCGGAGAACTTGATCTCGCGGGAGGGATCGTGCCAGAGGCCCTGTTCCTTCGCGTAGGACTCCACGAGGGCCACGTTCTCGTCGGACCGGCCGGTGAGGCGCAGGTAGTCGAGGGTGACGTCGTCGATCGGGAACATCGCGGCGGTGGAGCCGAATTCGGGGCTCATGTTGCCGATGGTGGCGCGGTTGGCCAGCGGCACGGCAGCGACGCCTTCGCCGTAGAACTCCACGAACTTGCCGACAACACCGTGCTGGCGCAGCTGCTCGGTGATGGTGAGTACAACGTCGGTGGCGGTGGCGCCGGCCGGGATGGACCCGGTCAGCTTGAAGCCCACAACGCGCGGGATCAGCATGGAGACGGGCTGGCCGAGCATGGCAGCCTCGGCTTCGATGCCGCCTACGCCCCAGCCGAGCACGCCCAGGCCGTTGACCATGGTGGTGTGCGAGTCGGTGCCGACGCAGGTGTCCGGGTAGGCCCGGAGCGCGCCATCGACTTCACGGGTCATGACGGTGCGGGCCAGGTATTCGATGTTGACCTGGTGCACAATGCCGGTTCCCGGCGGGACGACCTTGAAGTCGTCGAACGCGGTCTGGCCCCAGCGCAGGAACTGGTACCGCTCGCCGTTGCGCTGGTACTCGATCTCCATGTTGCGCTCCAGTGCGCCGGAGTTGCCGAAGGCGTCGATCTGGACGGAGTGGTCGATGACCATTTCCGCCGGTGCCAGCGGGTTGACCCGCTTGGGGTCGCCGCCGAGTTCCTTGACGGCCTCACGCATGGTGGCGAGGTCAACAACGCAGGGCACGCCAGTGAAGTCCTGCATGATCACGCGCGCCGGCGTGAACTGGATTTCAGTGTCGGGCTCGGCGTTGGGATCCCAACCGGCCAGTGCGCGGACGTGATCGGCCGTGATGTTGGCGCCGTCCTCGGTCCTCAACAGGTTTTCAAGCAATACCTTGAGGCTGAACGGAAGGTTTTCTGCACCTTCAACGGAGTTCAACCGGAAAATTTCGTATTCGGTACCGGCTACATTAAGTTTGCCTTTTGAACCGAAGCTGTCCACAATGCTCATCGCAGGACTCCTCTCGCAACAGTTTCATCTTTGTCGCGCCGCAGACCCCTTGCTAGTTAGGTCAGCCTAACTAAGACATGAGTGATGATTTCTCAACAGTGAATTCTCAAAAGTGACTGCAGTGCGCGATGTCGGACTACTCCGCCCATCCTAGTGGCCTCAGCCCCGGGGAGTCAGTAACGCCACAGTCTCCAGGTGGTGGGTGTGCGGGTACAGGTCGAAGGCGCGCAGCCCCGCCAGGGCCCAGCCGGCCTGCTGGAAGTACCCCACGTCCCGCGCGAACGACGCCGGATCGCAGGAGACGTAGGCGATGGCGCGGGGCCTGGATGCCACCAGCTGGTTCACGACCGCCTTGCCGGCGCCGGCCCGGGGCGGGTCCAGGAGCAGGGCGTCGAAGCTGCGGGGCTGCTGCCGCAGCACGCGTTCGACCTTGCCTTGGATGATTTCGACCTGGGGCGCGCCGTGCAGGTTCTTCCGGGCGTCCCGGCTGGTGCCCGGCGCCCCTTCCACGGACAGCACGGAACCGGTGACCCCGACGGCGTCGGCCAGGGGCGCGGTGAAGAGCCCGGCGCCGGCGTACAGGTCCGCCACGACGGACCCGGCATTGAGGTAGCCGCCGCCCTGCAGGAAGCCGGTGACGGCCCCCACCAGTGTCTCCGGGGCGTCCCGGTGGATCTGCCAGAAACCGTCGCCGGTGACGCGGTATTCGTGCCCGGCCGCGGTTTCCTGCACCCAGGTGCGGCCGCGCAACTGCGTCACGGCACCGGTGCCGGGGTCAACGGCCGCCACCGAGATGTCGTCGGGCAACTGGGCGGTGATCGCGGCGAGCCGCTTGGCCCGGGTTCCGGCAGACGGGACCAGGAGCACCAGCGGCCGGGAGCCGTTGGCGGGAGCTGCGACCTCCACCCGCTCGATGCCCTGCAGGTCAATGTCCCAGAGCTTGAGGGCGTTGATGTCCTCGACGGCCAGCGGCATCTCGCGGACGGGGAAGACCGAGTCGGAGCGGTGCGCGTGCATGCCCAGCTTGCCGCCGGCCGTCAAGGCGAAACCCGTGCGGGTCCGCCAGGCCAGGCCGGTGCCGGCGGCGCCCGCCGCCTCCCCCACGGCTTCGACCGGGACGGCAAGCTCGACGCCGGCGAGCCGGCGCAGCTGCTCGGCCAGCACCTCGGCCTTGAGGCCGCGCTGGCGGTCCAGCGCGACGTGGCCCAGCTCGGCGCCGCCCACCGGCGGGTGGCCGTGGGACCAGGAGCGCTGCGAGTCGGCGGCGTGCCAGAAGTGCTCCACCCGGTCCGGCGAGGCCTCCAGCACCTCGACGACGTCGGCGCGCCAGAACTTGGCGGACTCGCCGTCGTCGGTCAGCCGGATCCGGACCTTTTCGCCGGGGATGCCGTGCCGGACGAAGATCACACGGCCCTCGTGCCGGGCCACGCAGTGGCCGCCGTGGGCGACGGGGCCGACGTCGACAATCAGCTCGGTGCGGGCGGGGGTCCGGGTGTCGGTGCTCATTGGATGTCCTGCAGTTTCTTGGCTTCTTCGGAGGATTTCAGCTGCCACGGCACACTGGCGACCATGACGCCGGGCTCGAAGTGCAGCCGGGTCTTGATCCGCAGCGCCGTCTGGTTGTGCACGAGCTGCTCCCACCATTTGCCCACCACGTATTCGGGGATGTACACAACGATCAGGTCGCGCGGGGAGTCGCGGCGCATGTTTTTGATGTACTCCATGATCGGCGTGACCGTCTCGCGGAACGGGCTCGCCAGCACCGTCAGCGGTACCGGGATCTCCAGCTTCTCCCAGTCCTCGAGGGTCTGCTCCGTTTCCTCGGGGCTGATATCCACCGTGATGGCGTCCAGCCGGGAGGGCCGTGAGGCCCGCGCGTAGGCCAGCGCCCGCAGCACGGGCTTGCGGACGTGCGAGACGAGCAGCACGGCGTGCACCCGGGTGGGCAGCGCGCGCGGCGAGGAGTCCTCATCCACGGCGAGTTCCTTGGCCACGTTGTCGTAGTGCGCCCGGATGCTCCACATGATCAGGAACAGGATGAACATGGCCAGCAGGGCGATCCAGGCCCCCTGTTCGAACTTGGTGATCAGCACGATCACCAGGACCAGGCCGGTCATGCCGAAGCCGATCGTGTTGATGGTGCGGGACTTGAGCATCCGCAGCTTGGTGGCGGCGTCCTTGGCGAGCTTCAGTTCACGGCCCCAGTGCCGGATCATGCCGAGCTGGCTGAGGGTGAAGGAGATGAAGACGCCCACGATGTAGAGCTGGATGAGTTTGGTGACGTCGGCGTCGAAGGCGATGATCAGCACCAGCGCGCCGGCGGCCAGCGCCAGCACACCGTTGCTGAACGCGAGCCGGTCGCCGCGGGTGCGGAGCTGGCGCGGCAGGTAGCCGTCCTGGGCGAGGATCGAGCCGAGGACCGGGAAGCCGTTGAAGGCGGTGTTGGAGGCGAAGACCAGGATCACGCCGGTGGCGGCGACCACAATGTAGAACGGGATCGAGCCGGGGCCGAAGACGGTCTCCGCGATCTGGCTGATCGCCGGGTTCTGGATGTAGTCCTCGGGCAGCGGCTTGCCGTCCAGCAGGAACTCCTTGGCCGGGTCCAGGACGATGTGCACCTTGGTGGCGTTGGCCAGGTAGATGATGCCGGCCAGCATGGAGGCCGCGATCACGCCGAGCAGCAGCAGCGTGGTGGCCGCGTTCTTGCTCTTGGGCTTCTGGAAGTTCGGCACGCCGTTGCTGATCGCCTCGACGCCGGTCAGGGCCGCGGCGCCCGAGGAGAACGCCCGAAGCAGCAGGAACGCGCCGGCCAGGCCCACCATCCCCTCGTCGAACCCGGCAGCCGGGACGATCTCGAACGCGGCCGACGGGGCCTGGCCCAGCTGGCCGGTGGCGGCCTGGAAGATGCCGACGGCGGTCATGCCGAGGATCGAGAACATAAAGATGTAGGTCGGCACCGCGAAGACGCTGCCGGCCTCGCGGATGCCGCGCAGGTTCACCAGGGCCAGGATCACGACGCCGATCGTAGCGATCGCGGCCTGCCGGCCGTGCAGCGACGGGACGGCCGTGGTGAGGTACGCCGCGGCCGAGGACATCGACACCGCTACGGTGAGGACGTAGTCCACCAGCAGGGCCGAGGCGACGGTGAGCCCGGCGTACTTGCCCAGGTTTTCGTTGGCGATTTCGTAGTCGCCGCCGCCGGAAGGGTAGGCGTGGACGTTCTGGCGGTACGAGGCCACAACGGTCAGCAGCACCACCATCACGGCCAGGCCCACCCAGGGTGAGAAGGCAACGGCGCTGACGCCCGCCAGGGCCAGGGTCAGCAGGATTTCGTCCGGTGCGTACGCCACCGAGGAGAGCGCATCGGAGGCGAAAATGGGGAGCGCAATCCGCTTGGGCAGCAGGGTGTGGGCCAGACGGTCGTTCCGGAAGGGCCTGCCTACCAGCACCCGCTTCACGGCATTGAAAATTGTCAGCACCAGACAAAGCTAGTCTGATTCGGGTCCGATGTCATGACGGCGGAGCCCGTCCGCCAGGCCCCCGGCGGGCCGCGCCGCTGATCGACGGCCTGCGGGTGCGCCCTGGCCGGTACAGTTTTACGCAGCAGCAAACCGCAGCAGCGCAAGAAGGTAGCTTGAGGAGGCACGTGTGGCGCACTTCGTGATCATGGGTTGTGGCCGTGTTGGGGCGACCCTGGCGCACACACTGGAGGACGCCGGCCATTCGGTCGCGATCATCGACCAGGACGACCGCGCTTTCCGCCGGCTCCGGACCGGCTTTTCCGGCCGCAAGGTCACGGGCGTCGGCTTTGACCGGGAAACGCTCAAGCAGGCCGGCGTCGAGGAGGCCTACGCCTTCGCCGCCGTGTCCAGCGGTGACAATTCCAACATCCTGGCCACCCGGGTGGCCCGCGAGACCTTCCACGTCCCGCACGTCGTGGCGCGGATCTACGACCCGGGCCGCGCGGAGATCTACCAGCGGCTCGGCATTCCCACGGTGGCGGCGGTGCGCTGGAGCGCGGACCAGGTGTTGCGCCGGATCCTGCCGGAGCAGCACCTCGCCGGCGACTTCCGCGACCCGTCCGGCCGGCTGGTGCTGGCCGAGGTGGACCTGGACGCCGGCTGGATCGGCCACCCGCTCTCCGCGATCGAGAAGGCCGCGGACATCCGCATCGCCTACCTCACCCGCTTCGGCGAGGGCATCCTTCCCGGGCCGGGAACCGCGTTCCAGGACGGAGACACCGTCCACGCCATGCTGAGCGTGGACCGCACCTCCGAGGTCGCCCACATTCTTGCCAAGTCCCCCGCCAAGGAGTCCTAAGTGAAAGTAGTCATCGTCGGGGCGGGCAGCGTCGGTTCCTCGATCGCCCGTGAACTGCTGGCCCACAAGCACGAGATCCTGCTGATCGACCTCAAGCCGGAGGTGATCGGCCGCAGCGGGCTGCGCGGCGCGCACTGGCTGGTCGGCGACGCCTGCGAACTGAGCACGCTCAAGGACGCCCGGCTGGAGGACGCCGACGTCGTGGTCTCCGCCACCGGCGACGACAAGGTGAACCTCGTGGTGTCGCTGCTGGCCAAGACCGAATTCGGCGTCGGCCGGACCGTGGGCCGGGTCAACAATCCGAAGAACGACTGGATGTTCGACGATTCCTGGGGCGTCGACGTCGCGGTGAACACCCCGCAGCTGATGACGGCGCTGGTGGAGGAAGCCGTGGAAATCGGCGACCTGGTCCGGCTGCTGACGCTGCAGACCGGGGTGTCCTCGCTGGTCGAATTCACGGTGCCGCACGACTCGCATGTGATCGGCCTGACCGTGGGTGATATCGACTGGCCCGAGGACGCCACCCTGGTGGCGATCCTGCGCGACCAGGCGCCGATCACCCCCAGCCGGGACGATGTGATCGACGGCGGCGACGAGCTGTTCTTCGTCACCACGATCGCCGCGGAGGACGGGCTGCGGGCCCTGCTCTCGGCGCCGGAGTCCGACGTCGAAGCCGCCGGGGAGCCGTCCGGTTCCGGCCGCCACCCGGCCGCCGTCGAGCCGCATGGCCGCGAGACGCAGCCCGCCGGCGACGACGGCTTCGAGGGCTGACATCCCCAAGTAGCTGGCAGTTGTTGCCGTTTTCAGGGCTGAAAACGGCCACAACTGCGGGTCAGTTGGGCTCGACCGGCTCCTCGGCGGGGGCCTCAACGGCGGCCGGCGCGGGGCGGGTGAGCAGCCAGGCCACCCACATGCCCAGGATGTACAGCGGCGCCCCCATGATCAGCCGGGTGGTGGCGAGGCCGGCGAGGCCCTGCTCCCCCATGAAATACAACGGGACCTGGACGAGCAGGCGCAGGACCAGCACCGAGATGATCACCCAGGTGCCGATGCGGTAGGCCTTGACCCTGGCGGGGTGCTTGCGCCAGTCCAGGCCCTCGTTCCGGATAAACCCGAAAAGGAGCCCGGCGAACGGCCACCGCACAGCGATTGAGATGGACATCGCGACGATGTACCCGAGGTTGGTGAAGAACCCGAGCACGTAGAAGTCCTCGGCCTTCCCGGTCGAATTCGCCAGCCAAGCCGAGAGCCCGACGCCGACGATGCCGGCCAGCGCCTGCGTCAGCGGTTTGCGCTGGAGAAGCCGCGCGACGGTGAACGCCGCGGCCACGGCCAGCGCGGCAACGAGGGCGAGCGGAAGTTCGCGGGTGATGGTGAATGCGACCAGGAACACCAGCCCGGGCAGGATGCTCTCGGCGATGCCCTGGACACCGCCGGCGCTCTTTAGCACGTCGATGTTGCCGTTGCCGGAGCGGTGCAGGCCTGCCTTGGCCGCATAGCCTTCGGCGAGCTGGGCCACGGTGGGCTGCTGGTCTTCGGGGGTGCTCATTGCTCCTCCTGGCGGGAGAGTATTTCGTAGCGCGGATTGAACATGGTGGGCAGCCCGTCACGCACCGTGACCATCCCTTCGAGCCGCAGCTCCAGCCCGGCCTTGACGCCGGGGATCCGGCGGCGGCCCAGCCAGATCACGCGCAGCCGGTCCGCGGCGACGGCGGGTCCCTTGCGGCGGACCCCGGCCGGGCCTGACGGGCTGGCCTGCCCGGCCGCGGCTGCCCGCACGGCTGCGGGGCGGGCCTTGGGCGGCGGGGCGTCGTGGTCGGTGATGATGGCGGTGAAGGCGGCCACCTCGCCGGCCGGGGCATACGTCACGGACTCGATGAAGCCCCGGCACACCACGCGGCCGCGCTCCGGAAGCCCCCGCACAGGATCGGCGGCGGCTGGTTCCTTGCCGGAGGCATCAGCCAATCTGGGTAATCTCCGGTCCGCGCTCGGGCTGGTCAAACTCGGGGGCACCCTGCGGTGCCGTCGCGCCGGAGTCGCGCGGCAGGCGGAGCTGCAGCAGGTCGCGCGGCGGCATCGGGTTCTCGCCCCGGACCACAACAATCTGGCGGAAGAGGTCCTCGAGTCCGGCGGCGGCGTTGCGGTCCAGCGCGGCTTCCCCGCCGAGGACGCCGCGGAGGAACCAGCGGGGGCCGTCGACTCCGATGAACCGGGCCACGCGGTAGCCCTCGCTGCCGTCGCCGGCGGGCAGCTTGGCGACGAGTTCGATGCCGAAGTGGCCCTCGATCTCGTCGACCTGGCCGCCCTGGCTGCCCACGGACTGGCCGATCTGCTCGCGGATTTCGTCCCAGAGGCCCTCGGAGCGGGGCGCTGCGAAAGCCTGCAGTTGCAGGCTGGAGCCTTCCAGGTCCATGGTCACGGCGACCACGCGCTGGGTGGCTTCCTCGACTTCCAGCCGGAGCTGCAGTCCTTCGCGCGGGGCAATCAGCAGGGCGCCGAGGTCCACGTAGCCGTCCTGGTTGTCGATTTCCGAGGCGTCATACGGGCCGGACCCGCGGAGGGCGCCGTCCGTGGCCACGGGGGGTGCGCCGGCGTCCACAGCGTCGGCCTCCCGGGTCTCGCCGGGGTCCGTCAACTGCTCCTGCTTGGCTTTCCTGCCACGCCCAAAAACCATGGGGTTGTCTCCTTAGTTGTGATCCTGCGCGAAGTTCCTGGCCCCGCGCGGGGAACAGCTGTGTGTAACGGCCGGGGTTCAGGCCCCGGGGGCGCCGAATCCGCCGGTGGAGCCGAAGCCGCCGCCGCCGCGGACGGACTCGCTGAGTTCCCGGACGGGCACGAAGTCGGCGTACTCCACACGCTGGATGACCATTTGTGCAATTCTATCGCCGCGTCGCAGTTCAATCGCCTGCTCGCGGTCGGTATTCAGCAGTGTCACGGCGATCTCGCCGCGGTATCCGGCATCCACGGTGCCGGGCGCGTTCACCACGGTCAGTCCGTGCTTGGTGGCGAGACCGGAACGCGGGTGGATCAAGGCCACGAAGCCGTCCGGAAGGGCGATGGAGACTCCGGTGGGAACCAGCCGCCGCTCCCCCGGCCCGAGCACAACGTCCTCGCGCGCGCGCAGGTCCGCGCCGGCGTCGCCCGGGTGGGCATACGAGGGCGGTTCCAGTCCGTCGTCGAGCATTTTGAGCTGCACCGTCAGGGTGGGGGCTCCGTAGGCGGAAATGCCGCCGGCTGCGGGCCCTGCCGGCGGGGTGGTCGCCGCGGTCGTTTCTTCAGTCACAGTTCCCCACTGTAACGCCCGCGGGGAGGATCGACCTACCGCGCGGGCGCCGCCGCAGCCCGGTATGGCGGTGGCCGCCTGGCCAAGGTGAAAAGGCCCGGAAAAAGTGGAAAGCTGGACCCATGCCCGAATCCAGCGCCGCCGTGCCTGCCTCCAACACCCCCCACAACGCCACCGTCCTCTATAGCGAAAAGCTCTGGCCAAGCTTCTGGAGCTGGCTGGTGGCTGCGGGACTGGCCGGGGCCGGCATCCTGGTGTTCGCGCCGATCAGCATCGCCGCCGGCATCACGGCCGCCGTGGTGCTCTTCGTCATCCTGGCCGTGCTGCTTGTCCTGTCCACGCCGTCCATCTCGGTCACCGCCGGCACCCTGCGCGTCGGCCGGGCCACGATCGAGAGGAGCTTCGTTGGCGCCGCCGAGGCCTTCCGCGGGGCGGAGGCGACGGCGGAGCGCGGCACCCGGCTCAACGGCCTGGCGTTTATGTGCATCCGGGGCTGGATCGATCCGGTGGTCCGGATCGAGATCACCGACCCCTCGGACCGCACGCCATACTGGCTGGCTTCCTCGCGGCACCCGGACCAGCTCGTCGCGGCCCTGAACGGCTGACCCCGCAGCATCGACCCCGGCGGCGCTTAGCCCTCGCAGTCCTTGCAGTACTTCAGGCCGTCCTTTTCGCGGGCGATCTGCGAGCGGTGGCGGACGAGGAAGCAGGAGGCACAGGTAAATTCGTCTGCCTGGGCGGGCAACACCCGGACCAGCAGCTCCTCGCCGGACAGGTCGGCGCCCGGGAGTTCGTAGCCTTCGGCGAGGTCGGTTTCGTCTTCATCGACCACCGCGGAAGGCTTGTCCGTACGCCGCGACTTCAGTTCCTCGATGGAGTCCTCGTTGAGGTCTTCTTCAGTCTTGCGCGGCGCATCGTAGTCTGTCGCCATTAGTAGTTGCTCACACTCCGCATTCGTTGGGTTGGATCGCCGCCTCCGCACCGGCGGGGGCTGGTAGCCCCCGGTCCAGGCCGGGTTCGGTTCACCGATGTCAACGCCGGACAAGCGCTTTTTGTGCCCGATGATCGGGCCATTTTTACGCACATCCCCGCCGTAACGCCAGAGTCCTGCGGTCCGGGGGCCGCGCGGCCTCTGCCGGCCGGCTCTAATGGGGCGCAAAGTCGCGGAAAATCACGGCGCGCCCGCCCTCCTAACCGGAATAGCTGCCCATCGGTGGCAGAGTTTCGAATGTTAGTAATGCCAGGGTGGAGGATTTGTATGCAGGATCTACGGCTTGTAGGCGTCCACGACGACGGGGAGCATCTCCTGGTCAGTGGCACCGGCGGCGAGATGTTCCGGCTGCCGATCGATGAGGCTCTTCGGGCGGCTGCCAGCCGGACGCCGGCGAAGGCCGCTTCCGGCGTGGGCGCCGCGCCCATTGCCATGTCCCCCCGCGACATCCAGGCCAGGATCCGCAGCGGTGCCACCGCCGACGAAGTCGCAGAACTTTCCGGCATCCCACTGGCCAAGGTCCAGCGCTATGAGGGCCCCGTGCTGGCCGAGCGCGAGTACGTCGCGCAGCAGGCCCGCAAAATCGAGGTCGCTTCCCCGTCCGCCGGGCACGACAGCTACCGTTCCTACTTCGGCGACCAGCCCGCAACACTCGATGACATGGTCACGCACCGGCTCCGGGCCCACGGCGTCGAACCCTCCACCGTGGAGTGGGATTCCTGGCGCCGCCCGGACGGGAGCTGGAACGTGGTGGCCCGGTTCGACGCCCCCTCCGGAGCGCACGCCGCGATCGGCGAAGAGCCGCCGGCCATGTGGACGTTCAGCCCGGCCCGGAAGTCGCTGCAGAACGCCAACCGCTGGGCCCAGCAGCTCAGTGAACTCGAACCGATTGACGGCCCGGTCCCGGCCCGGCGGCTCTCCGCGGTCTCGGACCGCCCTTTTGATTTTGAAACCGACGCCGAAGCTGCGGCGCGCACCGCCACCGCGCAGCTCAGTGTGGTCCATCCGAACGGAGCCCATCCCTTCGGCGGCCCGCAGGAAAAGGACGCCGACGGGCTGCTGGACATGCTGCGGTCACGCCGCGGCCAACGCCTGGGCCTGGACGAGGACGCCGACGACGCCCTGGCGCTGCTGCTGACCAACGGGGTTCCGGCCGCCCACCCCCGCCCGTCCGAGGTCCCGCCGCCGGAAGACTCCGGCGACGACGACACCGAGGTTCCCGGGGAGCCCGCACCGGCCGCGGAGGAACAGGCCCCGGCAGCGAAGACCGAACCGCACGCGGTTCCGGATGCGTTCGCCCGGCGCCGGGATGCCCGGCCGTCCATGCTCTCCCGGCTGAGCCTGGCGCCGCGGCAAGAGGACACCGACGGCGACGACGCGCTGAAGCTGCACGACGGGGTCAGCACCGAGACCCGCGAAATCACCATCGCGGCCTCGCAGTTGCGCCCGGTCCGCACCGGTCCGACGTCCAGCCCCGGGCTGGACGAGCTCCTGGGCGGCGGCCCCTCGCGGCGCGCGCAGGCCGACTCCCCCGCCGATTCACCCGCCGGCGACGCGCCCGTCAACGGCCCGTCCGACGCCCGGGCGTCCCACCGGGACTCGTCCCGCACCGACCCCGCCCGCGGTGACCGGGAACACGAAACACCCGAACGCCAGCCGTCCAAGCCCAAACGCTCCAGCGTTCCCAGCTGGGATGAGATCGTCTTCGGCACCCGCAGCGACTAAGACTACCGCCGGCACGTCACGCCCGTCAGGCTACGGGCCGAACAGGAGACGGCTCAGCCAGGAAGCCGCTCAGTCAGGAACTAGTTCAGTGCCGCGGAGCCTTCCGGGCCGGCTTGGCTCCGGTTTTCCCCTCAGCCTTGAAGCACAGCAGCGGGACCTCGCGCTCGGCCTTGGTCAGCGAACCGTGCTGGCCGACCACCTCCAATGCCCTTGCCTGGACCCGGCGGGTGTCATAGAACGCCAGCGCGTCACGGGCGGCAATCATTACATCCCCGATCCGTGCCCTCACCGGGCCGCGGACGTCCCCGAACAGCCCCGCGGCCACGGCCTCCTTCCGCGTAAAGGCCCAGATCCGGTCGCCGAAGCGCGCCCGCCACGCTTCCAGCAGCCGCCGCCGGCCGGCGTCGTCGGCTCCGTCCTCAAGGTAGAGGTGCACCATCCGAGGCTCCCCCGCTGTGTGCCGGACGCCGGCGATCAGTTCCGGGTCGGCCGAGTAATCGATCCGCTGCGATTCCGGCACGTCCAGCATGCCGTGGTCGCCCGTGACCAGCACGGTCGTGCCGGCGGGGAGGGTGGCGTTGAGCCGGCGCACGGTGGCGTCCAGCTCTTCGAGCTGGTGCTCCCACTGCGGCGACTGGCAGCCGTAGCGGTGCCCGGCCTTGTCCAGTTCGTGGACATAGAAGTACATCAGCGAGCTCTCGGCGCCGGCCATGGCTTCCGCCGCGGCGGCCGTCCGGGCGTGTGAGGTGGTCCCGGCCAGGAAACGGCCGCCGCGCAGCGCGGCCCGGGTCATGGCAGAGTCGCTGAACCGCGGCAGGGCGACGGTGCTGACGTCGACGTGTCCGGCGGCCCGCTCAAAGACGGTGGGCATCGGCTGCCATTGCTGCGGGTCGACGCCGTCGTCCCAGTTGCCCAGCATGTTCACCACCCGGTCCTGGTCCGGGTCGAGGACGTCGTAGCCGACCATGCCGTGCTGCCCGGCGGGCAGTCCGGTGCCGAAGCTGGCCAGCGAGGCGACGGTGGTGGACGGGAAGGCCGCGTCGATCCCCGCCGGCACGGCGCCCTGGCCGGCCTGCAGCACCGAGCGCAGGAACGGCGTGTGGGCGGACTTCTGTTTGAGCAGCTGCCGGCCCAGGCCGTCGGCCAGGACCACGCAGACGTGCTTCGCCGCGGGGAGCTTCAACCGGTTCTCGAAGCCCGGCACACCGAGGCTGGCCGCGGCGCTGCTGAGCACTTCGGCGATGGAACGCTCCCCGTAGGCCGGGGCCGCCGGCATGGCCGGCTGGCCGGCGGGCGACGTCCGGGGCGCCTGCGGCGAGGAGACCGGGGACTGGGAGGCGCGGACGGGCACCATCTCAGCGCTGGTGGCCGCGGCTGAGGCGGTTTCCGAAGACCCCGGCGCGGGGACGCTGCGGCAACGCGGAGACGCCGTGCGTGGCCGGCGCGGTGGAGCCGGTGTTTACGGCCCGGAGCGCGCGGGCGAAAAGCTTGGCGTCCTGGACGGCCTGCAGACCGTCCGCCTCGGCGCTGATGCGGAGCACAATGTCCTCCTGCGCGATGGTGCCGCTGTAGCCGTGGTCGGCCTCGCACTGCGGGTCGCCGCAGCTGGCCGGTCCCATGTCGAGGCGCTGGCCGCCGGACCAGGCGATGGAGAGGGTCAGCTCACGCACCGGGTCCGAGGGCTTGTAGTCCTGCGGCTGCGCGTAGACGTAGCTGAGCACCACGGAGCGGATCTGCGTGACCGGCACGGATTCGGTGGAGACCTGGGCGACGATCTGTTCGCCGGCTTCGTCGAGCTGCTGGTCGTCCACGTGCGTGATGACCAGCATGTCCTCGGTCAGCACCAGCACGGTGATGTGCCGGCGCACCTCGGCCCGGTCGAAGTGGGTCTCGAGGTGGACCAGGTGGGCCACGCAGTCGCGGCCGTCCAGGGCGTCGGCGACGACGTCGGCCACGAGGCGGGGGTAGAAGCCTGCCTGCTGGAGGGCCCCTTCCAAGCTCTGGCCCTGCGCGCTGTGGTCATGCAGGCCATGGGGCTGCGAGCCGTGGCGGGCGGGGACCGGCGCCTGGGGCTGGGATGCTGGAGGCTGGGAGCTCATGGCTTCCATTTTCACAGATCGGCTGGGCACTTGCTAACTGCACCGGCTAACTGCGCATCGCGCGCCTGGCGGTGTCCGTGCGCTGGGCGGCGTTGGCGATCCGGACGTCGGCGGCCAGGATCACGGCGCCGTCGGGACCGGCCAGGACCGGGTTGAACTCCACGAGGACGATCTCCGGGTGGTTGTCCTTGAGCCGGGTCAGCCGGGCCGCGAGGTCCTCGAGCGCGGCGGCGTCGACGGCGGGCAGGCCCTGGTAGCCGAAGAGTTTTCGGGCGGCGCGGGGTGCGCGGATGAAGTCGTGGACGTCGGAACCGGAGAGCGGCGGGACCCGGTGCGCCCAATCATCGAGCAGGTTGACCGCGTCGCCGGCCAGCCCGAAGGACACTACCGGGCCCAGCAACGGGTCCTCGATGGCGCGGAAGGTGCAGGCCTGCCCCACCGGGGCCATCGACTGCACCTCCAGGGAGGGCGAGCCGTAGCGCTGCAGCGACTTGCGCATCTGGACGACGTTGCGCCGCAGCGAATCGGCGTCCTGGATGTCCAGGCGCACCCCGCCTAGGTCCAGACGGTGCCGCAGCGCCGGGTCGGTGGTCTTCAGCGCTACCGGCCAGCCCAGCCGGTCGGCGGCGGCGACGGCGTCGTCCTCGCTCTCGAAACCCTCGGAGGGCAGCACCTGGATGCCGTAAAAGCCCAGCAGCTTGGCGGACGCGGCCGGATCCAGCCGGACCAGTTGCTCGCCGCCGACTGGCCGGAGCAGTTCCTCGAGATCCTCGTGGGCGCCCTCGGGATCGCAGCCCTCGGGTTCCACGAACAGGCCCTGGTCGCGGACCACCCACTGGGCGTAGCGCACCACCGCTGCGAGGGCGGCGACGGCGGCCCCGGGGTTGGAATAGCAGGGCACCCCGGCGGCGGATTCCGCCGTCTCGTCCGCGGCGGCCCCGACCATGCCCTCGACGTAGATGGACGGGTCAAGGAGGCCGGTGAACGCCGCCACCACGGGTTTGCCGGCGGCGGCCGAGCACTCCGCCAGCACCGCGCCGATCTTCTCCACGGTGAGCCCGCGGGCCGGCAGCAGGGCCACCACCACCGCGTGGACCGAGTTGATGGTCAGCGTCTCCTGCAGGCTGCGGCGCAGCGCCGGCAAGGCCCTGGACATGCCGGTGTCCAGGTCGACGTCGGCCACGATCCGCTCGACGCCGAGTCCGGCCGCGGCGGCCCGGTCCGCCACCACCTTGCCGAGCGCCCCGGAGTTGCTGAACACGGCGACGCCGGGCCCCTGGGGCAGCGGCTGGCTGGAGACGATCTGGGCCACGTCCATCAGCTGCTCGATGGTTTCCACCCGGATCACCCCGGCCTGGCGCATCATGGCGTCGAGGGCTTCGGGCGGCGCCTGGGTGGTGCGCACAGCGTGGCCCGGCGGCAGGTTCAGCCCCATGGCGTCGGACTTGGCCACGATCACCGGCTTGGTCCGTGCGAGCCGCCGGGCCAGCCGGGAGAATTTGCGCGGGTTGCCGATGGATTCAAGGTACAGCCCGACGGCGGTGGTGTCGGCGTCGTCCTCCCAGAACTGCATCATGTCGTTGCCGGACACGTCGGCGCGGTTGCCGGCGGAGAGGAACGTGGAGATGCCCACCCGGCGCCGGCTGGAGGCGGCGTAGAGCGAAACGCCGATCGCCGCGGACTGGCTGAACAGGCCGAGGCCGCCGCGGCGGGCCAGGGACGGCGCCATCGAGGCGTTGAGGGACACGGCGGGGTTGGTGTTGACGATCCCGAGCGAGGCCGGGCCGATCACGCGCATGCCGTTGGCGCGGGCCTGGCGGACCAGCTCGCGCTGCCGGGCGAGGCCGCGTTCGCCGTCGTCCGCGTAACCGGCGGCGGCCACCACGATGCCTTTGACGCCGGCGTCGGCGCACTCCTGGACCACCTTGGGGACCTCGTCGTACGGGACGGCGATGATGGCGAGCTTGACCGGGCCGGGGACCTCGGAGAGTTTGGCGAAGGACAGCATGCCGGCCAGTTCCAGGGCCTCGGGGTTGATCGCGTAGACCGGGCCGGTGAAGTGGCCCTCGATGATGTGTTCCAGCAGCTGGTAGCCCACGGTGCCCCACTTGCGGCTGGCCCCGATCACGGCCACGGAGGACGGCGCGAGCAGTTCCTGGATGCTGCGGGCCTCCGCGCGGTGTTCGCGGGACTCCATCACGGCGCGGGACTTGTCCGTGGGGTCGATGTTGAACTCGAGGCTCACGACGCCGTCGTCGAAGTGCCGCTTCACGTCGTAGCCGGCGTCGGAGAAGACCATCAGCATTTTGCGGTTCTCCGGGAGCACCTCGGCGCTGAATTTGCGGATCCCGTTCTCCCGGGCCGCGGCGGCGAGGTGTTCGAGCAGGATCGAGCCGATGCCGCGGCCCTGGTGCGCGTCGGCGATGTTGAAGGCGACCTCCGCCTCCTCCGGGTCATCGAGCCGGTCGTAGCGGCCGATGCCCATGATTTCGCCGCCGATCGTGATCACCAGGGCCACCCGGTCCTTGTAGTCGACCTCGGTGAAGCGTTTGAGTTCCTTGGCGGTGAGCTTGGACTTGAAGGCGAAGAAGCGCATGTAGATGGACTTCTGCGACTGGCCCACGTGGAAGACCTGCACGGCGTCGGCGTCGGCGGGGTGGATGGGGCGAAGGTGCGCGGTGCCGCCGTCGCGCAGCACGACATCGGCTTCCCAATGTTCCGGATATACGCCGTCCGCGGGCTGATCCACCATAGGCTTAGCCTAGCCATAAACTTTTGCAGTACCCGTTCAGCACCCCGTAGAAGGACCCACCCGCCTCATGGCACGCCGCCAAACCACACCCCCGGCAGGGGAAGCCCCGGACTTCGTCGAGAACATCGTCGATATCGACGTCACTTCCGAAATGGAAGGCTCGTTCCTGGAGTACGCCTACTCGGTCATCTACTCCCGGGCGCTGCCCGATGCCAGGGACGGCCTCAAGCCCGTGCAGCGGCGCATCCTGTACATGATGAGCGAGATGGGCCTGCGCCCGGACCGCGGCCACGTCAAGAGCGCCCGCGTGGTGGGCGAGGTGATGGGCAAGCTGCACCCGCACGGCGACACCGCGATCTACGACGCGATGGTCCGAATGGCGCAGGACTTCTCCCTGCGGCTGCCGCTGATCGACGGCCACGGCAACTTCGGCTCGCTCGACGACGGCCCTGCCGCCCCGCGGTACACCGAGGCGCGGCTGGCGGCGGCCGCGCTGACCCTGACGGACCACCTCGACGAAGACGTGGTGGACTTCGTCCCCAACTACGACAACCAGCTCACCCAGCCGGACGTGCTGCCGGCAGCGTTCCCGAACCTTCTGGTCAACGGAGCCACCGGCATCGCCGTCGGCATGGCCACCAACATGGCCCCGCACAACCTTGCCGAAGTGGTGGCGGCGGCCCGGCACCTGATCGCGCACCCGGACGCCACGCTCGAGGACATCATGAAGTTCGTCCCGGGCCCGGACCTGCCCACCGGCGGCCGGATCGTGGGCCTCGACGGCATCCGGGACGCCTACGCCACCGGCCGCGGGTCGTTCAAGACGCGCGCCAAGGTCGACGTCGAACAGCTCTCGGCGCGCCGCACCGGCCTGGTGGTCACCGAACTGCCCTACATGGTGGGCCCTGAGAAGGTGATCGAGAAGATCAAAGACGCCGTCAACGGCAAGAAGCTGACCGGCATCAGCGACATCGTGGACCTGACCGACCGCAAGCACGGCCTGCGGCTTGTGATCGAGCTCAAGAACGGCTTCAACCCGAACGCGGTGCTGCAGCAGCTCTACCGGTTCACGCCGATGGAGGACTCCTTCGGCATCAACAACGTCACGCTCGTCGACGGGCAGCCGCAGACCCTCGGCCTGCTCGAACTGCTCTCCGTCTACGTGAACCACCGGATCAACGTGGTGCGGCGCCGCACCTCCTTCCGGCTGGGCAAAAAGAAGGACCGCCTGCACCTGGTCGAGGGCATGCTCATCGCGATCGTGGACATCGACGAGGTCATCCAGATCATCCGGTCCTCGGACGAATCGGCCGAGGCCCGTACCCGGCTGATGTCCATCTACGACCTCTCCGAACTCCAGGCCAATTACATCCTGGAACTGCGGCTCCGGCAGCTGACCAAGTACTCCCGGATCGAACTCGAGAAGGAGCAGGAGGAGCTGCGCCGTGAGATCGCGGAGCTGCAGGCCATCCTGGACTCCCCCGAGCTGCTGCGTGCCCTGGTCTCCGATGAGCTCGGGGAACTCGCGGACAAGTACGGCACCCCGCGCCGGACTGTGCTGCTCGAGTCTGAGGCCGTCTCCCCCACGGTTGCCGCCGCCCTCGCCGCGCCCGGCGCCAAGGGCAAGGCCGCCCCGCTGTCCCTCGAGATCGCGGACGACCCCTGCTGGGCCATCCTGACCGCGTCCGGCCAGATCGCCCGCACGGCCAACCAGGACAGCCTGGCCGAGTCCGGTCCGCGGACCAAGCACGACGTGTTCCGTTCCGTGGTCAAGACCTCGGCGCGCGGCGAGATCGCCGCGGTCACCTCCCAGGGCCGGATGCTGCGGCTCCAGGTAATGGACATGCCCGTGCTGCCGCCCACCTCCGGCACCCCCAACATGGCCGGCGGCGTTCCGGCCAAGGACTTCATCACGCTGCTCAAGGGCGAATCGCTCGTCGCGTTCGCCCCGCTGGACCAGGTCCTGGCCATCGGCACCGCACAGGGTGTGGTCAAACGCGTCCAGCCGGACTACCCGCTGAACCGCGAGGACTGGGAAGTGATCGCCCTCAAGGACAAGGACACCGTGGTGGGCATCGAGCCGGCCGCCGGCGACGACGTCGAGCTGGTCTTCGTGACCCGCCAGGCCCAGCTGCTGCACTTCAGCGCCTCCGCGGTCAGGCCGCAGGGCCGCACCGCCGGGGGCATGGCCGGGATCAAGCTCGCTGCCGGGGACCGGGTGCTGCACTTCGGCACCGCCGGCGCCACCGACGACGCCGCCGTCGTGGTCACCATCGCAGGCACCGAGGGCGCCCTGCCGGGCACCGCGCCGGGCGCCGCGAAGGTCACCGCGCTGGCCGAGTACCCCGCCAAGGGCCGCGGCACCGCCGGCGTCCGCGCGCACCGCTTCCTCAAGGGCGAAGACACCCTGCTGCTCGCCTGGGCTGGCCACGGCCCGGCGAAGGCGTCCTCTCTGGCCGGGGTGGCCCGTTCCCTCCCGGGCGAGCACGGCCGCCGCGACGGCTCCGGCATCCCGCTCTCCCAGGCCATCGACGCGATCGGCCCGAGTATGGCCTGGGCCTCGGACGAACCGGCGGAGGCTTAGGGCCGGGACCGGGGCCGTTCCGGGCATCCGGTACCGCGCGGGGCTCCAGCAAACGACCAGGTCCGCCCATTCGCCACAGATGGCCGCTAACTGGCTCGAATTAGCGGCCATTTATGGCAAATGGACGGGCTGACCTGTGGACGACTCCTGACTCGGGACGCCCTGCCCGGCACGAGAACCGCCGCGACCCGCACCCGGCCTCGCTACCCGCGGACGGGCTCCTCGCCCGGCCGTGCGCTCATCCATTTGCCACACACGGCCGCGAGGGCTTCGCGATAGCGGCCATCTCTGGCAAACCGCCGCGGTGGGCTCACACGCGGACCCGAGGCGGGGCTGATCAACGGTGTCGCACGCAAGATAGACCCTGCGTTTTCGACTTCGAGCTCGCCCGTTCTCAGGCGGCGACGTCCCGGCGTCGGAAGCCGACGACGGCGAGCGCCACCAGCACCGCGACTGTTGCCGCGGACACGGCCACCCCGTCCCAGGCGACGCCCGTCCGCAGCGGGTCATGCGCGATGTACTGGAAGAACGGCGAGACCTTCTGGATCCGGTCGAAGGCGTCCACCAGGGGCGCCAGGGCATTAACGATGTAGGCGAACACCGCCAGCGCCGCCGGGACCCCGCGGCTCAGGCCGGTCTTGCCGGTGCCGGCCGAGAGGGCCAGCGCCAGCGCCCCGAACACGACACCGAGCAGGGCCAGATGCGCCATGGTGGCGGCGACCTTGTCCGCCGGCAGTTCCAGATCCACGAACTTGCCCTCCAGGACCAGCGAGGCACCCATGACGGCCGCCAGCAGGAAGGTGCCGAGGACCATCGCCAGGAACTTGTCCAGCACCACACGGCCGCGGCCCACCGGGTTGGACAGCAGCAGGTCCATGGTGTGGCGGTCTTCCTCCCCGCCGATGGACCGCGCGCCCGCGCCGATGGCGTAGACCAGCACGGCGATCGGCCCCATAAAGGAGAGCAGTTCAACCTGGATGTACCCGGCGGGGGTCGACATGTCCGCGCCCGAGGTGGCGAACATGGAGCGGAACGCCTCGGGCATCTGGTCGATGAAGTCGCCCATCGAGGGCTGGTCGCGGACGGCGGGCCACACGGCGGCGTACATGGCCACCAGCACCACGAGGGACAGCGACCACGCCAGCAGGCTCCGGCCCTGGTCCCGGAGCGTCTTCGCCAGCACGCTAGCCAGCATCGGGGCCCGCCGCCCCGGCGCTAACGCCGTTCGCGCCGTTGCGGTCCATGCCGTAGTAGCTCAGGAAGGTGTCTTCCAGCGGGGCCTCGGCGCATTCGAAGTCCTCGACCTGCCGCGCGCTGACCCGCTTCAGCAGGGCGTCGAGGGCCGATTGCGGGGCGCTGCAACTGAACGAGCGGCCGTCCACCAGCACATCGCGCAGACCGGGGACCCCGGCGAAGTCGGCCGCGGCCACGTCCTCGGCGAAGCGGGCCCGCACCTGGTGCAGGGACCTCGCGGCGAGGTCCTGCAGCCGCTCCACGGCGACCAGCTTGCCCCGGCGCACCACGCCGATCCGGTCCGCGACGCGCTCCACCTCGCCCAGGACGTGGGAGGAGAACAGTGCGGAGCCGCCGTCGGCGGTGTGTTCGAGCAGGATGGTGTGGAAGACCTGCTGCACCAGGGGGTCGATTCCGCTCGTGGGCTCATCCAACACCAGCAGCCGCGGCCGGGACATCACTGCGAGGACGACGGCGAGCTTCTGCCGGTTGCCCCGGGAGAGGGTGCGGGCCGGCCGGTACAGGTCCAGGCCGAGCCTGTCCGCAAGCCGGACCGCGTGTTGCGCATCGTCGCGGTGCCGCAGGTGGGCGCAGTACGCGACGTGCTGGTGCCCGGTAAGCCGTTCGTAGAGGGCCGGCTCCCCCGGGACGTAGCCCACCACGCGGTGCACCTGGACCGGCTGCCGCCAGGAATCCAGGCCCAGGACCGTGGCGGTGCCCGACGTCGGCCGCAGCATGCCCATGATCAGCCGGATGGTGGTGGTCTTGCCGGCGCCGTTCGGGCCCAGGTAGCCGAAAACTTCGCCGGCTTCGATGGTGAGGCTGACGCCGTCGAGCGCGGTGCTATGACCGAACCGCTTGCTGAGGCCGTCGAGCCGGACCAGGGCTTCCGCGCACATGTGCAGAGTCTGCTCCGCCGCGGCGGGCCGCTCCAGAGGCTTTGGGCCCGCGCCAGGTCCCGGGCAGCGCACTGCCGCCCGCGACCAAGCGCGGAGAAGCTACATCCCCGAGTTGATGTTCAGGATGTTGCCTTCGGTGTCGAGGAACCACGCTGCGGAGCTACCGTCCGGCAGGGTGGCGATGCCGTCCTCGGTCTTCAGGCCCGGGAAGTCGTACTCCTCGAAGACAACCCCTGCCGCGCGGAGCTCGGCGACGGTGGCCGGCAGGTCGGTGACCATCCAGCCCATCTGGGTGTTCTTGGCGCTTCCGGCGTTGGACGTCTGGTAGATCAGGAATCTGCTGCCGGCGCCGCAGGTGTATTGCAGGTTGTCCTCGGCATCCGGGTTATCGGGTTCGAGTCCGAGCTTGTCGCGGTAGAAACCGCGTGCGCGGGCGAGGTCCGCGGCCGGCAAAACGGCGCCGACCGGCTGGTCTTTGAGCATGGCTATATCCCTTTCCAGGCCCTTCCCCCGGTTCGCATCCTACTCCTTCCCCTAGACTGCAGACATGCCTATCGTGCCCGATCAAAAAGACTGGACCTGGGTGCTCACCCGGCCGTGCCCCGAGTGCGGTTTCGACGCCTCCGCCTGCACCCCGGCCACGACTCCGGGAAAGCTTGCCAACATGCTGCCGCGCTGGCGCGCCGTGCTGCGGCGGCCGGACGCCGCGGTCCGCCCGGACGAGGACACCTGGTCGCCGCTGGAGTATGCCTGCCATGTCCGGGACGTGTTCACGCTCTTCGACCACCGCCTGGACCTTATGCTCACCGAGGACGACGCCCGCTTCGAGGACTGGGACCAGGACCGGACCGCGGTCGAGCAGGACTACGCCGGCGCCGATCCCGCCGAGGTGAGCGCGGCGCTGACCGCCGAGGGCGAGCAGATCGCCGCGTCCTTTGGCCGCGTCCCGGAGCGGGACTGGGACCGCAAAGGCACCCGCAGCAACGGCTCGGAATTCACGGTGCTGACGTTCTCGCAGTACTTCCTGCACGACGTCGTGCACCACCTCCACGATGTGGACGGATAGCGCGTGGACGGATAGCGCGTGGATGGGTAGCGCCTCGACGGATAGGCGCGGGACTGCCTAGAGTTCCTTGTCCCAGGCCATGCTGCGGTTGACCGCGACGTACCCCATCTTGGTATAGAGCGCCAGTGCCCCGGTGGGGTTCTCGGAGTCGACGTCGAGCGAGGCCTTGTCCATTCCCGCCGCGGCGAAGCGGCGCATGGCGTCGGCCAGCAGCGCCTGGGCAATCCCCCGGCCCCGGAACTCCCGGCGCACCCCCAGCAGGTCGGTGTAGCCCTCCTTGAAGCCCCGGGCCGCGGCACTGTCGGCGTCGTGGCTGGCGATCTGGTAGCCGGCCACCCGGCCGCTGGCCTTCTCCACGACGACGGCGCTGAGGTCCGGCCGCGCCTGCGGATCGTTCACCACGAACCCCCAGGCCTCCTCGTCGCGGGGCTCGCTGCCCCAGTGGTCGCGGAAGGCGTCGTTGTGGGCCAGCCGGACGGCCTCGTGCAGGCCGGGCCAAAAGTCCACGAGTTCGAGTCCGTCGTCGAGCGCCGGCTCCGGGAAGGCGTCATCCAGCGGCCGGTGCATCTCGTTGTAGTAGCGGACTATCCGGTAGCCGCAGTCCTCGAAGAGCGAGCCCTGGTGGGTGTGCTGCTCTTCCATGTAGAGGCGCAGCCTCGGCCCGGGGGCCCCGGCGTCGTGGGCGAAGCGCTGCAGGGTCCGGGACTCCAGCCAGCCCAGCAGCCCGGTTCCGATCCCGCGGCCCTGCCACTGGGGGTCCACGCAGCCGAAGCCGACGGCCTTGTCACCCTCCGGGTTTTTCGTCAGCCTCGCATAGGCCCGTGCGACGCCCTCGCCGTCGTATCCAAGGATGCTGTTCGCGGCCACCGGGTTGGTCCGGGACGCCAAGATCTGGGCCAGGTCCTCGCGCCGCTCGAACCAGACGGGCCGCTCGACAGCGGCTGTCCGGGCAATCAGGGCTGCCCAGTCCTCCAGCTCGGCTTCGCCGGCGGGCCGCCAGTCCAGGCCGGGGTCGAGGCGGCCCTGCGGGTCGGTGTGTCCGGTCATGGCTACAGGCTAACTGCGCCCCTAGCCCCGTGCCAGCAGCGGCTCGGCCCGTGACGCTGCATGGTCGAGGTCAAGCAGGCCGTCCTCCGGGTCGATGTCCTCCGGGTTGTGCGTCACCAGGACCACGGTGCGGCCGGCCAGCCCGCGGCGCAGTTCGGCCAGCATCGCCCGGCCGGCCTCAGCATCCAGATGCGCCGTGGGTTCGTCGAGCAGGATCACGTCGGCGCCGGTCAGGAGCGTGCGGGCCACGGCCAGTCGCTGGCGCTCCCCGCCGCTGAGGAACGCCCCGCCCGGCCCGATGGGGGTGTCCAGCCCGCCGTCGAGCCGCTTCAGCAGCGGCTCCAGGCCGACGGCGATCAGCGCCTCGGCCAGTCGCCGCTCAAGCTCCGCAGCCCCGCCCGGCCCCGCCAAGCGGTCCCCTTCCGGAAGTCCCAGCATCAGGTTTCCGCGGATGGTCGAGTCGAAGAGGTGTGCCTCCTGCGGGCACCACGCGGCGCGGCCGGTCAGGAGGAGCTCTCCCCCCGCGGCCGGCAGGAAGCCGAGCATGGTGGCCAGCAGGGTGGACTTGCCTGAACCGGATGCTCCGGTCACCGCGAGCCAGCGCCCCGGTTCGGCACTGGCGGACAGGCCGGTGAAGACTTCCGCGCCGCCCGGCCACGCGGCCGCCAGGTGCCGGAGTTCGACGCCGGGACGCCCGCCGGGACGCGCGGCCAGCGGCACGATTCCCGGCGATTCCGGCTCCTCCGTTGCGAGAACCCCGGAGGCGCTGATGCGCCGCAGCACGGACCGCAGCGCCGGGTACTGCCGGACCGCCGTCGTGATGGCCGCATACGGTTCCACGAGGGCCAGCTGCAGCAGCACCACCACAGCCACGGTTGCCGGCTCCGCGGCGCCGCGAAAGACCAGGGGCGCGGCGAGAACCGCGCTGGCCAGCGCGGCGGCCCCGCAGGCCAGAACGGTGAGTCCCTGCCCGAGCCCTTCGGCGAGGGCGGACCGCTGCGACGCGGCCGTCGCGGCCCGGTCGGCCCGGTGGATGGCGGTCAGGACCGGGGCGCCGACGCCGTTGGCGTGCAGTTCGGCGCGCGCATCCAGGGCCGCGGCGACCCGGCGCAGCACGCCGGAGCGCAGTTGCTGTTCGGTGCGGGCGGACATCCGGTCCGCGAGCAGCGCCAGCGCCGGAGCGGCCACAAGGCTGACGGCGGCGCCGGCAATCACGGCCGGCAGGGCTACCGGCAGCAACAGCCCGATCCCCGCGACGGCGGCCGCACCGACGGCAACGGCCGTCAGCGGCGGCAGGACCACCCGCGGCAGCAGCTCCCGGACGGTGTCGACGTCGTCCACCACAGCGCCAAGGACGTTGCCGCCCTGCAGCAGCCGCCGCAGCGAGAGGGCCCGCCGGCTCAACGACTCCCACAACCGGCCTCGGAGCCGCGTCAGCGCTGTGAAAACGGCGTCGTGCAGCAGCAGCCGTTCGGCATACCGCAGGGCGGCCCGGCCGACGCCGAAGAAGCGCACCCCCACAATGGCGGTCAGCAGGTACAGGATGGGCGGCTGCTCGCTGGCACGGATGATGAGCCAGCCGGAGAGCCCGGCGAGGGCGAGGGCGAACAGCGCGGCCAGGACGCCGACGGCACCGGCGGCCGCAAACTTCCCGGCGACCGGCGCCAGCAGCCGGCGCAGCTGGGACGCCGCCGTCCCGGCGCCGGCGGCGCTGTCCGCCGGGTCGGGCGCGCTGCCAGAAGCTCCCGCGGCACGGGAGGCGGTGTGGGCCGGGGCCGACGGTCCGGAAGTGCCGGCACGCTGAGGGGCAAGCGGCGAGGCCGGGGCGGCTCCGGAGCGCCCGTCCACGGTTACCAGCTGGTCCGCGAGTTCCCGGGTCTGCCGGTCGTGGGCGACCAGCAGCACGGTGGCCTTGCCCCGCAGCCCCGCGATGCTGCGGCTCACGGCGTCGGCCGAGGCCCGGTCCAGGTGTGCGGTGGGCTCGTCCAGGAGCAGCACCGTGGCGCCGGCCGCGATCCGGGCCAGTCCGCGGGCCACGGCCACCCGGCGCAGCTCCCCCGGGCTGAGCTCGGCAGGATGCTTCGCGGCAAGATGTTCTGCCGCGCAGGCGGCGAGGCAGCGCCGGGCCTCGGCCGTGTCATCGGTGCTGGCGTGCCTCTGCGTCCGGTCCGGGGCCGCGCCCAGGTACAGCAGGACTTCGGCCAGCACGTTGGACTCCACCAACACGGGGTGTTGCGGCACCCACGCGAGGTCCGCCGTCGTAAATCCTGTGAACTCACCGGTGACATCCGTGCCGGCGCCGGAACCGATGGTGCCGGCGAGCACGCCTAGAACAGTGCTCTTACCCGCGCCGCTGTGACCGTCCAGGGCAGTGATTTCTCCCGGTGCAGCCGTAAAGCTCAACGGCCCGACGGCGGCCTCCGCGCGCCCGGGGTAGCGGACGGTCAACTCCCTGACGGTGACCGCGGGCGGCGCAGCGGCCGGCTCGACGGCCTGAGGGGCCGCGGCCGGGACCAGCGGCACGGCCGTGGCGGCGTCGAGCACTTCGGTGGTGTCGGCCAGCGCGGCCCGGCCTTCGTCACTGGCGTGGTGGGCGGTCCCGAGTTCGCGCAGCGGGAGATAGCAGTCGGGGGCCAGGATCAGGGCCAGCAGCCCGGCCTCGAGCGCCATGTCCCCGTGGACCAGCCGGACGCCGATGAAGACGGCCACCACGGCGACGGAGATGGTGGCGATGAGCTCCAGGGCCAGCGCCGAGAGGAAGGCGGTGCGAAGGGTCCCCATGGTCCTGGACCGGTAGTCCTCCGAGATGTCTTCGAGGGCCTTGCGCTGGGCGGCGGCGCGGCCCAGGCCCACGAGCACCGGCAGGCCCTTGGCGAGTTCCAGCATGTGGCCGGAGAGCCGGGACAGTGCCGCCTGCGCGTCACGGACCCGGTCCTCGGTGTAGCGGCCGATCAGGATCATAAACAGTGGCACGAGCGGGACCGTGAGCACGATCACGACGGCACTGATCCAGTCCGCGAACAGGATCCGGGCCCCCAGCAGCAAGGGGATGGCGGCGCAGTTCACCAGGGCGGGCAGGAACTGGGTGTAGTAGTTGTCCAGCGCGTCCAGTCCGCGGGTGGACAGCACCGCTAGGCCGCCGTCGGCCGGGCCGGCGGTGCGGATTCCGCTATGCAGGGCCCGCTCCAGCAGCCGCGAGCGAAGCTCCTCCTTGACCCCCAGGGCGGCCCGGCGGGCGGCCACGGCCTGCGCCCACACCGTCAGCGAGCGCAGCACCACCCCGGCCAGGCCCCAGCCCAGTTGGTCGGCCCAGGCGGGGCTGTGCGCGATCAGGCCCACCAGCATGGCCGCGACCGCCTGCCCCATCAGCACCAGGGACAGGGCTTTGAGGGCCGCGAGCAGCCCCAGCAGGTACAGCGCGGAGCGGGTGGCGGGGCCGGTGGGGAACTGCGGTTTCATCGGGCGGCTAGTCCTTCGGCGCCAGGGCCTTGGCGGCAATGGCGGGCAGGAAGCTGTGCGCCTCGGGAATGTGGGCGGCGCTGACCCGGCGGCGGAACACCCAGTAGGTCCAGGCCTGGTAGGCCAGGACCAGCGGCAGCCCGATGCAGGCGACGATGGTCATCAGGCCCAGGGTGTAGTCCGAGGACGAGGCGTTGGCGACCGTCAGGCTGAAGTCCGGGTTCAGGGTTGAGGGCAACACCACGGGGAAGGCGGCGCCAAAGATCGAGGCGCTGCCGAGCAGCAGGAAGGCTCCCAGCGAGAGGAACGCCCGGCCCTCGGCACCGCCACGAGCGAAGTTCCAGGCCAGGGCGGCGGCCACGACGGCGGCGATCACGGCGGCGACGGTCCACACCTCGCCGCTTTGGAACTGCAGCACGATCGCCCAGCCGGCGATCGGCAGCAGCAGCACCGGCAGCAGCCGCACGAACCACTGCCGCGCACGGTGCCGGACGTCGCCGTCGGTCTTCAACGCCAGGAAGGCGAGCGCATGCAGCAGCGAGAAGCCGACGACGGCGAGGCCGCCCAGCACGGCGTACCCCGTGAACCACGCGAACGGGCCGCCCTCGCGGTCGCCGTTGGCGTTCAGCGGCAGTCCCGTGGTGGTCAGCGCCAGGGCCGCGCCCACCCCGAAGGCGGCCACGAGGGAACCCAGGGCGAGCGCCCAGTCCCACCGTGCCCGCCACTGCGGCGTGTCCACCTTGCCCCGGTACTCGATCGACACGGCGCGGAAAATCAGCGCGACCAGGACCACCAGCAGCGGCAGGTAGAGCGCGGAGAACAGGGAGGCGTACCAGAGCGGGAACGCCGCGAAGGTGGCGCCGCCGGCGGTGAGCAGCCAGACTTCGTTGCCGTCCCAGACCGGGCCGATGGTGTTGAGCAGCACCCGGCGTTCGGTGTCGTTGCGGGCGAAGACCTTCATGAGCATGCCGACGCCCAGGTCGAAGCCCTCCAGAAAGAGGTAGCCCGTCCACAGCACCGCGATGGCAATGAACCAGATGGTGGGTAGCAGTTCCATACTGAAAATCCTCTGCTTCTTGTTCTTGGGCCGTTAGTAGGCGAAGGCCAGGACGTCGCCGGCTTCGGGCTTGCCGGGGGTACCGCCGGGCGGGGTCCGGTCTTTGTTCTCGTCCGCCGGGGCGTGGGCCAGCTCGGGCATTGCGGAGACAACGCCGCCGCGGATGTACTTCACCAGCAGCTTCACCTCAACCACCAGCAGCACGCCGTAGACGGCGGTCAGCACCAGCAGGGAGGTCAGGAGTTCGCCCGCGGAGACCCCCGGTGAGACCGCCGCGGCGGTGAACATAAACACCTGGTCGATGCCGCTGGGGTCAGGGTTCGGGGCGACAACGAAGGGCTGGCGGCCCATTTCGGTGAAGATCCAGCCGGCGGCGTTCGCGCCGAACGGGGCCAGGATGCCGAAGACGGCGAGCCGCATCAGGCCCCGGGAGGCCGGCACGGTCCCCTTGCGGGTGATCCAGAGCGCCACGAGGGCGGCGAGCGCTGCCACTCCGCCGAAGCCGATCATCATCCGGAAGCCCCAGTAGGTGACTTCCATGACCGGGACGTATTGGATTTCCTGGCCGGCCCGGTCACCGTAGATCGGGTTGTCCGGCAGGTGGGTTCCGTAGTCGGCCTTGTACCTCTCCAGCAGGCTGTTCACGCCCTTGACCTCGGTGGTGAAGTCGCCCTTGGCCAGGAAGGACAGGATGCCGGGCACCTCGATCACGGCCACGACGTCGTCGCAGTTCTTGGAGCCGACGTTGCCGACGCTCAGGATGGAGAAGCCGGTGCCGTCGTGGCAGGCGGCCTCGGCGGCGGCCATCTTCATCGGCTGCTGTTCGAACATGAGCTTGCCCTGCAGATCGCCGGTGATGGCGGTGCCGGCGAAGGAGATCATCGCGACGACGGCGCCGATCCGCAGCGAGCGGATCCAGACGGCGTGGTCCGCGCGGTCCCGGCCCGGGATGTCCGATTCGCCGGGGATGACCGTGCCGTCAGCCCCGACCGTGTCGATGCCGTCGTGGCGGCGGCGCCACAGGTGGTACCAGGCGATGCCCAGCAGGAAGGCCCCGGCGACGGCGAGGGCGCCGAACAGCGTGTGCGGCACGGCGACGAGGGCGGTGTTGTTGGTGAAGACGGCCCAGGCGTCGGTCATCACGGGCCGGCCGTTGATCATCTCCACGCCCACGGGGTGCTGCATCCAGCTGTTGGCCACAATGATGAAGTAGGCGGAGAAAACCGAGCCGATGACGGCGATCCAGAGGCACGCCAGGTGCACGCCGCGCTTGAGCTGCTTCCAGCCGAAGATCCAGAGGCCCAGGAAGGTGGATTCGACGAAGAAGGCCAGCAGCGCCTCCATGGCGAGCGGCGCGCCGAAGACGTCCCCGACAAACCGGCTGTACTCGCTCCAGGCCATGCCGAACTGGAACTCCTGCACGATGCCGGTGGCCACACCCATGATGAAGTTGATCAGGAAGAGCTTGCCCCAGAACTTGGTCATCCGGAGGTACTGCGGTTTGCCGGTGCGGTACCAGAGGGTCTGGATCACGGCCACCACCAGGCCCAGGCCGATCGTGAGCGGCACCATCATGAAGTGGTAGACGGTGGTGATGCCGAATTGCCAGCGTGCGATTTCCAAGGCGTCCAAGGCAGTCCCTTTGGCTAGGTTCCCGAGAGTTTTCTACATTGCGTAGAACTAACTTCTACAGAGTGTAGAACAAATCCACACCTTCCCGCACCCCAGCGTGGCACGGCGCACCCCGGCCCGCAATGGAGCGGCAGCAAGGTCCGTGGACGTGCGAAACCGTTCGCTCCTGGAGGACACGGCGGCCATGTTCTACCTTATGTAGAAACTGGACGCAAAACGCGGTAAATTTGAACCTGAAGTATTCAGCAACCACCCGGCGCAGCTACGGCGCCGGACGGCACTCACGAAGGACATACGGAATGGCAAGTCTCGGCGAACTGGAACGGGCAGTGATGGACCTGCTCTGGGCAGGCCAGGAGGCTGCGACGGCGAACACCCTGCGGGACCTGCTGGCGCAAAGCACGCGGTCGCCGGGCGACACCACCGGCCACGAGGGCAAGGACCTGGCCGTGACCACCGTGTTGACCGTTCTTTCCCGGCTTGAGCGCAAGGGCCTGGTGGAGCGCGAACGCGGCACCCGCCCGCACCGCTACCAGGCCGTCTCCAGCCGCGCGGACCACACCGCGGAACTGATGCACGAAGTGCTCGGCTCCGCCCCGGACCGCGAGGCCGTGCTGGCGCGCTTCATCGGCTCCGTGTCCGCAACCGAAGCTGAAACGCTGCGCAAACTGCTGGGCCACAGCTAACACCGGATGTTCTGGACCTCATATTTTCTGGCGGTCCTGGCGATAGTCCTGGCCTGGCCGGTGCCTATCCTGCTTTCCCGTGCCCAGTGGCCGGCCCGCTCCCCCTTTACGGCGATGCTGCTGTGGCAGGCGATCGCCCTCGCCGGCGGCCTGTCCATGATCGGCGCCATGCTTGTCTACGGTCTGGAACCGGTGGGAGACAACCTCCTGGCGGGCCTGCGCTCATTGGCGGGCATGGTCTTCCGCAACGACCCCACGACGGCGCTGGGCTTCTGGCACATCTTTGCGCTCTCCGCGGCGGCACTGCTGAGCGCCCACCTCGTGTTCACCCTGCTGCTGACCTACTACAAGATCCAGCGCCAGCGCCGGCGCCACCGCGAACTGCTGGCGTTACTGGCTTCCCCCTCGGCCGACGGCCCCCGGACCATGGTGATCAGCCACGACTCCCCCGTGGCGTACTGCCTGCCGGGCGGCGCCCGCTCCGTCACGGTGCTCTCGGATGGCCTGATGGCGGCCCTGGAACCGGACGAGCTGCGCGCGGTCCTGATCCACGAAAACACCCACCTGAGCCAGCGCCACCACCTGCTGCTCTGGGCCTTCGCAGCCTGGCGGCAGGCCCTGCCCTGGCTGCCGACCACCCGGCTGGCCCAGGAGGCGGTGAACTCGCTGATCGAGATGCTGGCCGACGACGTCGCGCTCAAGACCGAAAGCCGGGCCACCCTGATCAAGGCGATCGCGATTGTGGCGAGCGGTTCCGCGGGCGCGGCCGCTGCCCCGGCATTGCCGGCGGCCCGGATGGCGTTCGGCGACCGGGCCGCGGAGGCCGACGCCGGCCAGCCCGGCGCCACCGGGGGTGCCGGTTCGGCGGTGACTACCGCCTCGCGCGTCAGCCGGCTGCTCTCCCCGCAGCGGCCGCTGCCCGAGCCGCTGCGGATCGCCGTACTGGGCGCCTGCCTGTTGCTGCTCGCGGTGCCCACGGCGCTGCTGATCGTCCCCGGCCTGCTCGGCTAGGGCGCCGGGTCAGGCGGACACGTCAGGCGTCGATGCGCTCCCGGTCCAGGCTCGCGGCCCCGGCGATGATGAAGTCCTTCCGCGGCGCCACGTCGGAGCCCATCAGCAGGTCGAAGGTCTCCTCGGCCTGCTTGGCGTTCTCGATCCCGACCTTGCGCAGGGTGCGGTGTCGCGGGTCCATGGTGGTTTCCGCGAGCTGCTCCGCGTCCATTTCGCCCAGGCCCTTGTAGCGCTGGATCGGCTCCTTGTACCGCTTGCCCTCCTTGGCGAGCCGGGCCAGCAGGACGTGGAGCTCCGCCTCCGAGTAGGTGTAGATCATCTCGTTGGCCTTCTGGCCGGCGTTGATGACCTCCACCCGGTGCAGCGGCGGGACGGCGGCGAAGACGCGGCCCTCGTCGATCATCGGGCGCATGTAACGGAAGAACAACGTCAGCAGCAGGGTCCGGATGTGCGCGCCGTCGACGTCGGCGTCGGTCATCAGGATGACCTTGCCGTAGCGGGCGGCACCGATGTCGAAGCTGCGGCCGGAGCCGGCGCCCACCACCTGGATCAGCGCGGCGCATTCGGCGTTGGAGAGCATGTCCCCCACGGAGGCTTTCTGCACGTTCAGGATCTTGCCGCGGATGGGCAGGAGCGCCTGGAAGTCCGAGGAGCGTGCCAGCTTGGCGGTGCCGAGCGCGGAGTCACCTTCGACGATGAACAGTTCGGAGCGTCCGACGTCGTCCGTCCGGCAGTCCGCGAGCTTGGTGGGCATCGAGGAGGTCTCCAGCGCGTTCTTGCGGCGCTGGGTCTCCTTGTGCACGCGGGCCGAGATGCGGGACTTCATCTCGCTGACGACCTTTTCCAGCAACAGCGCCGACTGGGCCTTGTCGTTGCGGTTGGAAGAGGTGAGCTTGGCGTTGATCTCCTGCTCCACCACCTTCGCCACAATCGCCCGGACGGCCGAGGTGCCGAGGATCTCCTTGGTCTGGCCCTCGAACTGCGGCTCGGCGAGGCGGACCGTCAGCACGGCCGTCAGGCCGGCGAAGATGTCGTCCTTCTCGATCTTGTCGTTGCCGGCCTTGAGCTTGCGGGCGTTAGTTTCCACGGCCTTGCGGAAGGTCTTGAGGAGCGCCTGCTCGAAGCCGGACTGGTGCGTGCCGCCCTTGGGCGTGGAGATGATGTTGACGAAGCTGCGCACGGTGCTGTCGTAGCCGATGCCCCAGCGCAGTGCCACGTCCACCTCGCAGTCGCGCTCCACTTCGGCCAGCTGGCTGTGGCCGCGCTCGTCCAGGACGGGCACCGTTTCCTTGAACTTCCCGGCGCCGTGCAGGCGCCAGATGTCGGTGACGGCCGGATCGGCGGCAAGGAACTCGACGAACTCGGAGATGCCGCCGTCGTGGTGGAAGACCTCCTCGTGCGGGCCGGACTCGCCCGGGGTGCCGGCAACCCTGCGCTCGTCCCGCACGGTGAGCTTCAACCCGGGGACCAGGAAGGAGGTCTGGCGGGCGCGGGCCGCGAGCTCGTCGTAGGAAAACTTCGCGTCCGGGGTGAAGATCTGCCGGTCGGCCCAGTAGCGGATCCTGGTGCCGGTGACGCCCCGCTTGGCCTTGCCGATGACGTCGAGCACGGAACCGTCAACGAAGGGCTCGAAGACGGCGGCGGGGTCCGATTTGGTGCCCGGGTCCTTGAAGCGGCCCGGTTCGCCCCGGCGGAAGGACATCTTGTAGGTCTTGCCGCCGCGGTCCACTTCGACGTCCAGCCGGGAGGACAGGGCATTCACGACCGAGGCGCCGACGCCGTGCAGGCCGCCCGAGGCGGTGTAGGAACCACCGCCGAACTTGCCGCCGGCGTGCAGCTTGGTGAACACGACCTCGACGCCGGTGAGCCCGGTCTTGGGTTCGACGTCGATCGGGATGCCGCGGCCGTCGTCGTGGATCTCTACCGAGTTGTCCGCGTGCAGGATGATCTTGATGTCGTGGCCGAAGCCGGCGAGGGCCTCGTCGACGGAGTTGTCGATGATTTCCCAGAGGCAGTGCATCAGACCGCGGGAGTCGGTGGAGCCGATGTACATGCCCGGGCGCTTGCGGACGGCCTCGAGGCCTTCCAGCACGGAGAGATGCCGGGCGGTGTAATCAGAACTTGGGGCCACGGGTCGGAAACTCCTTCAGGGATGGAACGTAAAAGACGCTTTTCCTAGGTTAGTCGGCTTATGGCCCGCCGCCCGGTTGCCACTCCCCGAAGGGACACCAGCGGCCAACCCGGCGGACGACACCGCGGACACCCTGGCGGACATCCCGCGGCAGCCGTTACTGAGCCGTGATACGCGGACAGCGAAAGTGGCCCATCCTTGCCATGGATTGTCTGCGAATGCTGGTTATATAGATGTATCGATCTACTAAGGAGGCCGAACATGACAACAGCAGTTGCGGACCGCACACTCACCACCGTTGACCGGTGCGACCGTTGCGGAGCTCAGGCATACGTCCGGGTTGTTCTCGGAGCCTCCGGCGGTGAACTGCTCTTCTGCGCTCACCACGCACGCGCCGTTGAACCGAACCTTCGCCCGCTCAGTTCCGACTGGCACGACGAGACGGGCCGTCTCCACGAGAAGGCGCCGGTTCCGGTCGACTAGACGTCCACTCTCGAAGGGCCCCTCCACTGCGGAGGGGCCCTTCTGCGTTAACCGCCGGGGTGGCCTGCACCCCGGGGCGCGGCCGCGGCGTTAAACAAACAGCGCGGGGTCACGCCACGCCCATGGATCCGATGATCATGGGCGGGAAGCGACCCCGCGCTGCCTGCTGTGGTGCTTAGTCCAGGTAGTCGCGCAGGACCTGCGAGCGGGACGGGTGGCGCAGCTTGGACATGGTCTTCGATTCGATCTGGCGGATACGCTCGCGCGTGACGCCGTAGACCTTTCCGATTTCGTCTAAAGTCTTCGGCTGTCCGTCGGTCAGGCCGAAGCGCATCGCCACGACACCGGCCTCGCGCTCGGAGAGGGTGTCCAGCACCGAGTGCAGCTGTTCCTGCAGCAGGGTGAAGCTCACGGCGTCGGCCGGGACCACGGCTTCGGAGTCCTCGATGAGGTCACCGAATTCCGAGTCGCCGTCCTCGCCCAGCGGGGTGTGCAGCGAGATCGGTTCGCGGCCGTACTTCTGGACTTCGACGACCTTTTCCGGGGTCATGTCCAGCTCGAGGGCCAGTTCTTCCGGGGTGGGTTCGCGGCCGAGGTCCTGCAGCATCTGGCGCTGGACGCGGGCCAGCTTGTTGATGACTTCCACCATGTGGACAGGGATGCGGATGGTGCGGGCCTGATCAGCCATGGCGCGGGTGATGGCCTGGCGGATCCACCAGGTGGCGTAGGTGGAGAACTTGAAGCCCTTGGTGTAGTCGAACTTCTCGACCGCACGGATCAGGCCGAGGTTGCCTTCCTGGATGAGGTCCAGGAACAGCATGCCGCGGCCGGTGTAGCGCTTGGCGAGGGAGACGACCAGGCGGAGGTTGGCCTCCAGCAGGTGGTTCTTGGCGCGCTTGCCGTCGTGGATGACGAACTCGAGCTCGCGCTTGAGCTTCGGATCCATGGAGCCGTCGTCGGCGGCGATCTTTTCCTCGGCGAAGAGGCCGGCCTCGATGCGCAGGGCGAGGTCAACTTCCTGTTCGGCGTTCAGCAGGGCGACCTTGCCGATCTGCTTCAGGTAGTCCTTGACCGGGTCGGCGGTGGCGCCCGCGGACATGACCTGCTGGACCGGGGCGTCGTCGTCGTCGGCGTCGGAGTAGACGAAGCCGGAGCCGGTGGTGGCGGCTGCCGCTTTGCCGGCTACTTCTTCGCCGTCGTCGCCGAGCTCGGCGGCATCGGGGGTCACGTCATCGAGTTCCTCGTCGACCTCAACGTCGTCGGAGTCCTCGTCCCGGGACTTGCTGGCGGCTTCGGCCGCGGCTTTGGCGCCGGGCTTGGGCCCGCGCTTCTTGGGCTCAGGCTTGGCGACTGCCGGGGCGGAGTCATCGCCCGCGGCGGAGGCGGCGTCTTTCGCAGCCTTGTTGGCTGCACGCGTGGCGGCACGCTTGGCGTTTGCCGCCGCCTTCTTCTCCTCGGGAGACAATACGGCCTGGTCGGCGGGTTCCTTCTTCGCGGAAGACGGGGTCACAGAAAACCTTTCTAGCAGCGGTCTGCGGAATCACCATACGGGCAACACCACTATGACCCTGTCAAGTCCGTGTTTCACATCAAGTGCAATCACGACCAGCAGAGCCACTAAGTAGAACTGCCGGAGCGACCGTAATGTTCCCTGTTTCCAAGGTTCCTTACACGCACTCAATCCACGGACCCAACCGGGTCTCGCCAACCATTGTCTCACGATTTTCCGGATCAGGGCCTCGAAGCCGCTACTGCCGCGTTATATGGCGCACCGCGCCGGCAGGGTTCAGGCGGCGTCAGGATCGAACTTCTGCCACGCGGCGTCCCTGCGCCGCGCCCACCCGCACAAGGTCCCGCGGCGGCCCAGCTCGGCCAGTAACTCGGCCAGCCGGTAACCGGGCTGTTCGGCGGCCGCCTCGGTGAAGAGAGCGTCGGCGAACGAGCCGCGGCCGCGGCACCATTCAATCCAGCCCCGGCCAGTGAGGGCAGCTGCCTTGGCCTCCCCGCCACCGCAGCCGCCGAGGTGGGCCAGAACCCGGTCGAGCCCCGCCAGGCGTGCCCAGTCCGGAGCCGGAGGCAACAGGCCCAGCAGTACGTCCCCGTACCCCGGGGGCTCCCCGGCACCGGCGGCCTCCCCCGGCGCCGGACCGGGAGCGGGCGCTGCCAGGGGGAACCCGTCGAGCTCGGGCAGCGGGGCCGGCTCGTCCGGCCCGGCGTCGAACACACCGAACTCCTCGGCACCGGCTTCCGCGGCCGCACGCCCGGCGGCGGCCATGACCAGGACCGCGTCCCGCCAGGGCGCCACGCACAGCGTCGCGCGCAGGTACCCGGCGAGGCCGGCAGGTAGCGCGCCGGCCGGCACGCCGGCGGACTGCCGCCCGGCGGTATTCCTGGCAGCCGGGCCGTTCGAGGCATCCAGCACGTGTTCCCAGACATCCAGCACGGCGTGGAACTGCGCCCGGTTCCGCCACCGGCCGGAGAATTTCCGGGTCCAGCCCTGCTCCGCCTCCAACGCGGCCGGTTCGTCCGGCGCTGGCGTGCCGACCGCGCCCGGGCGTCCCGGGAGGGACCGTCCCGGGGCGGCGCCCACGCTGCTGCCGCGGAAGACGAGCTCGGCGTTGAGCCTGCTGTTCTTGATTTCCTCTATCGGCCGGCCGGGCGGCGCGCAGCAGGACGGGTCGGTGCAGTGGGCGTTGCGCCAGTACCGCTCCCCGATCAGCCAGGCATCCCGCACCGGGAGCCCGGCCGCGCCGAGGGTGCGCTCCAGTTCACGCAGGAGTCTCGCCAGGGAGGGAGAAACGCCGTCGTCGGGGACGTCTCCGCCGCTGCCACCCGTTTCGCCCGCGCCAGGTTCGCCGTCGTCGGCAGCGTCCTCCGGCGCGGAGAAGATGGCGAGCAGCGCGCCGTCCGCCTCCTCATCCGCCTCAAGGTAGTCGCGGACGGTCCGCGCAAACTCGGCCAGCGCAGGCCCACGGCACCTGGACGGCTCCGGGAGGTCGACCCGCAGGGTGGCTCCGAGGCGCTTTCCCTGCAAGGTCATGGCCACAAGGCTGTTGGCCGGCCAGTAGCCGAGCGAATGCGGGATAAAGCCAAGAACGTCTTCGGGGCCGGTGATTTTCAGATGCTCGGGGGCTGTCATAGGCCCAGCTTCGTCCGCGCCGAAAGCGGCCGTCAGCCCCGAAGCCTGCTATGTGGACAACCGCCCGAACAACCCCGGAAAACCGGTCAGGGGGTGCGGCGGCGCTCCGCGACGAGCCGGCGCTGCCGGGCGAGGGCAGCGAGCAGCGGCGGCACCACCACGCCCTGCGCCGCCATCTGGCGGCGCACCTTCCGCCGCGTGATCAGGATGGCCACGGCACCGGCCACCAGCAGCACAAACTGCACGCTCAGCGCGATCCGGAACGCGCCGAGGCTGTAGAGCCCCTCCGGCGACAGCCCGGCCAGGTGCAGCGCATCCAGCGCCAGCCCGATCAGGAAGATCGAGAGGAGGGCGGCGATGAAGCCGCCCACGTTCACGATCCCGGTGGCGGTGCCGATCCGGTGGGCGGGGTTGAAGGTCCGGGCGAAATCGAAGCCGATCATCGAGCCGGGGCCGCCGATGGCCAGGACCACCACCAGCCCGGCCAGCAGCCACAGCGGCGACCGCTCCGGCTGGAGCAGCACCGCAGCCCAGGCCACGGCCGTGGCGCCGGAGATCAGCAGCACCATGGTGGAACGGCGCAGCGGGTGGCGGGCCACAAAGCTGCCCATCAGCGGCCCGGCGGCCATCGCGGCGGCGACGTACAGCGCCATCAGGGCGGACACGGTGCCGGTGTCCAGCCCCTGCGCCGAAATCAGGAAGGGGTAGCCCCAGGTCATCGCGAAGACGGTGCCGCTGAACTGCACGGTGAAGTGGCTCCAGAGGCCCAGCCGGGTGCCGGGCTGGCGCCAGGCCCGGGACAGTGACACGCCGGTGGCGCGGAGCCCCTGCGAGGGTTCCGGCGCGGGGTGGCCCGGCGGCAGGTCCTGCAACAGCACCACCACCAGCACGACGGCGAGCCCGGACATCCCGGCCAGGGTCAGGAACGCCGGGGTCCACCCGGCGGAGTGCAGGATCAGGGCGAACGGCACCACGGAGAAGAGCTGGCCCAGCTGGCCGGACATGCCGGTCAGCTGGGTGAGCAGCGGCACCCGGGACGGGGCGAACCAGAGCGGGATCAACCGGATCACGGAGACGAAGGTCATGGCGTCCCCGGCACCGACGAGCACACGGCCCAGGACGCCGCCGGGGATGCTGTCGGCGAAGGCCAGCTGTAGCTGGCCGAGGCCCATCAGCAGGGCGCCCCCGGCGATCATGGCGCGGGAGCCGAAGCGGTCCACGAGCACGCCGACGGGGATCTGCAGGGCCGCGTAGACCAGCAGCTGCAGCACGGTGAAGAAGGAGATTTCGGCGGCGCTGGCGTGGAACCGGACAGTGGCCTCGAGGCCCACGACGCCGAAGGAGGTGCGCTGGCTGACCGCCACCAGGTACGCGAAGACCCCGATGATCCAGATCAGCCAGGCGCGGGGGGAGGTCACTCCCCCATTATGCCCCGGCCCGTCATAAATAGTATTTATTCGCCGGGTTCTTTACGGGCCAGGTAGGCCTCGACGGCGGCGCCGAGCGCGTCGGCGTTGGGGAGCTGGTCGTTCTCGTCCGCGAGCAGCGAGCGGCGCACCGTCCCCTCGGCCTTCTCGTCGTACCGGGTTTCCAGCCGGGAGACGACCTGCTGGACTTCCTCGGAGGCGTCGATCTGTTCGGCGATCTGCCGGCCGACCTCCCGGCCGGCTTCGCGGAGCCGGTCGGTGGGGAGCATCAGCGAGGTCGCCGCGCCCAGGTATTCCAGCCCGGCGACGGCGGCCGTCGGGTATTCGGCCTCGGCCAGGTAGTGCGGCACGTGGATGACGTAGCCGGCGATGTTCCGGCCCGCCTCAACCAGGCGCAGCTCGAGGATGTGGCCGACGGCGGCCGGGACCTCGACGGTAGGCTTCCAGACCGAGATCCCCTCGATCAGTTCCGGCCGGTTGCCGTGCACGGTGACCCCGACCGGGCGGGTGTGCGGCACCGGCATCGGGATGGAGTGGATCCAGGCCGCCAGGTTGACGTCCAGTTCCTCCACGATGCCGACGACGGCGCGCGCGAAGCGCTCCCACTGCAGGTCCGGTTCGAACCCGGCCAGCAGCAGGAACGGCTTGCCCAGCCCGTCCTGCATCCGGTACAGGGCCAGGCGTGGGGCCTGGTAGTCCTGCAGGTGGTCCTCGACGAAGCTCACCTGCGGCCGCCGGGAGCGGTAGTCGATCAGCTGGTCGGCGTCGAACTCGGCGATGAGCTCGGACTCCAGGGTGTCGAGCAGTTCCGCGGTGATCTGTTTGACGACGTGGCCGGCGTCGGCGAAGCCGGTGAAGCCCATCAGCAGGTTGAGCCCGCGCAGCTCGGGGCTGCGGAACAGCGCGTCATCACGGACGTACAGAGTGTGGGGGTCCAGCAAGGAGCCGGAAATCCGTTCCATCACGGCATGTTCCTTTCGCAGTAGCAGGTAGTGGGGCGGCGGAGCCAGAGGGCAGGGCGGTCCACGGGCCGTGCCGATACCAGCTACAACGCCCCGTCTGCCGGGGTAATTCCTGCCGCGGCTGTGGGCCAGCTCTCATTAAATTGAACTCCGGCGCCGGGGAGAGACTACGATCGGAGCTGGCCTTATAGATGGCCTTGCAGACACCGGATCGCGTGCAATGCCGACGGTGGCTCAGGTACCCGTGGCAGGGCGCCGAACATGCAGTTCCTGCCGAAATATCACAGAGAATTGAGGACTGTCCTCGTGGTCAAGAATACCGAAGTCAAACTGAGTGCCATCGCCGGAGACTTGAAGAAGTCGCCGTCCGACGCCCTCGTCGTCGGCGTGGGACAGGGCACCGAGGGTCCTGTCCTGCTCGAGAACCCGCTCTCGGCCAAGGCTGCCGAGGCGCTGGCCGAGTCCCTGGCCGCTCTTGGCCTCACCGGCGCCGCGGACCAGGCGCACCGCCTCCCCGGTCTGCCCGAGGCCGGGGCCGCCGTGCTGGTCCTCGCCGGCGTCGGCAAGGTCTCCGCAGGCACCCCGCTCTCCGAGGAAGCACTGCGCCGGGCGGCCGGTTCGGCCGTGCGCCAGCTCGCCGGCGTCGCCACCGTTACCCTTGCCCTGCCGACGCCGAACCTCGCCGCCGTCGCGGCCGTCGCCGAAGGCGCCGCGATGGGCGCCTACTCCTTCACCGAGTACCGCACCGCCAAGGACAGCATCAAGGACCCGGTCAAGAATGTCCGCATCCTCACCGACTTCGCCGCGGACAAGGCACTGGCGCCCGTGCTCGAGCGCGCCTCCCTGATCGGCAAGGCCGTCAACGCCACCCGCACGCTGGTCAACCAGCCGCCGAGCCACCTTTACCCCGAGTCGTTCGCCGACGCCGCTAAGGACCTGGCCAAGGGCCTGCCCGTCAAGGTGACCGTCTGGGACGAGAAGCGCCTGGAGAAGGACGGCTTCGGCGGCATCCTCGGCGTCGGCAAGGGCTCCACCCGCCAGCCGCGCCTGGTCAAGGTCGAGTACGCCCCGGCCAAAGCCACCGCCAAGATCGCGCTCGTGGGCAAGGGCATCACCTTCGACACCGGCGGAATCTCGCTGAAGCCGCACCTGGGCATGGGCGACATGAAGTCGGACATGGCCGGCGCCGCCGTCGTCCTCAACACCGTCCTGGCCGTCGCCGAACTGGGCCTGCCGGTCAAGGCCACCGCCTGGCTGTGCATCGCGGAGAACATGCCCTCCGGCGCGGCCCAGCGTCCCGCCGACGTCATGACCATCTTCGGCGGCAAGACCGTCGAGGTCCTGAACACCGACGCCGAGGGCCGCCTGGTGATGGCCGACGGCATCGTCGCCGCGAGCCAGGAGTACCCGGACGCGATCATCGACGTCGCCACCCTTACCGGCGCGCAGCTGATCGCCCTCGGCGACCGCACCGCCGGCGTGATGGGCTCCGATTCGGTGACCGGCGCCATCAAGGCCGCGGCCGACCGCGCCGGCGAGCTGGTCTGGCCGATGCCGCTGCCCGAGGAACTCCGTCCCAGCCTGGACTCGCAGGTCGCTGACATCGCCAACATCGGCGAACGGCACGGCGGCATGATGACGGCCGCCGTGTTCCTGCGCGAATTTGTCGGCAAGGGCAAGGACGGCGAGCAGATCCCGTGGGCCCACATCGACATCGCCGGACCGTCCTTCAACAACGGCAGCCCTTACGGCTACAACCACAAGCAGGGAACCGGCTGCACCGTGCGCACCCTGGTGGCGTATGTCGAGGACATTCTCGCCAAGGCCGTCTAGCCGGGACCGCCGCCTTGGGGGGGGGGGGGGGGAAACCGACC